>JAISNN010000005.1 GCA_031276195.1 Clostridiales bacterium | reverse complement strand
CCCACGGAGGGGAATAGCGGATAATGAGTAAAGAACCGTTAGAATGCGTTGCTTATCTTATCCTATCGTCATTGACGTAAAGGGCGGATTTCAAGCGCGGCGTTTCGCCCCACCCCTTGCCCCTCCCACGGAGGGGAATAGCGGATAGTTAGTGAAATGCCGTTAAAAAAATAAATTGAAAAAGATTGAGATAGACCGAAGTAAATTCGAGTAAATTAAAAAAGATTGAAACAAATTAAAAAAATTTCCGTTAATGCCTTGTATACGGAGATTTTTTATGATAAAATATATATAGCGATTGATACGGGTTACAACGGATTAGATAGAAATATAATACAATAAAAAAATACGGCGCAGAAAATGCAATAATAATAAGAAATGAGATAGTAGGAAACGCGATAATAAGAAATGCGATAGTAAGAAATGCGATAATAAGAAATGCGATAATAAGAAATGAGATAATAAGAAATGCGATAGCGGAAAATGCAATAATAAGAAATATGATAGTAAAAAATGCAATAATAAGAAATGAGATAGTAAGAAATGAGATAGTAGGAAATGAGATAGCAAAAAATAATACAGCAAAAAATACCATAACGGCAAATACAATCATAACAAAGTACAATAATAAAAAACAAAAACGGAGGTCTTTCATTATGATAAAATTAATTATCGGTCCAAAGGGTTCGGGGAAAACCAAAAAAATTATCGACGCGGCGAATGCCGTCGATACGAGCGCGAACGACGCGGTTTTTATCACCGACACTAACCGCTACGTCTACGACATCAAGCATGGCATACGCTTCGTCAACAGTTCCGACTTTGACGTAATCAAAAACAGCGACACGCTTTTGGGCTTTTTGGGAGGGCTTTTCGCCGGAAACAACGACCTTGACAGCGTTTTTATCGACGGAATCGCTAGAATTACGAAAAAAGATATTTCGAAACTCAGGAATTTTTTCTCGAAAGTTTATAAAATCGCAAAAGCGGAAGAAGCCGTCGTAACTTTTACGATCAGTATGGAGGAGGCGGATTTGCCCGAATTTTTGAATAAATACAAGGATAAGCCCGCAAAGGCGAAATAGGGAATTCTTTAAAATAAGGATTAAAGCCGAAAAAACGTGAACCTTAGATTGTATAAACGGAATAAAGCCGGAAAAGCAAAATCGGAAATTCTTATTAAAAAAGGAAACGCGTTTGCGGAAATTCTTAAACAATAAAGGAATAAATACGGAAAGAGGAAATAAAAAACGAAATGAAACCGTCGGATTTATCGGAAATTTTTGGATAATAGATGAGGACGGAAAGCGTTAGGATTGAACGAAAATGAATTATATCAGCACGAGAAACAAAAATTTTAAAGCCGCCCCGTCGCGGGCAATCTTGGACGGAATCGCCCCCGACGGAGGTCTGTACGTCCCCGAGAGTTTTCCTTTTTTTGAACGCGGCGACCTCTTGAAGATGTCGGATATGTCGTATCCGGAGAGGCTGGCGGAGGTTTTGAGCCGTTTTTTGACGGACTTTTCAAAGGACGAACTGCTCGTATACGCCGAAAAAGCCTGCGAAAAATTTGACGGCGACCCCTGTCCTCTGGTCAAAATAGAGGAGGACGTGTACGTTTTGGAACTTTTTCACGGGGCGACGTCCGCTTTTAAGGATATGGCTCTGTCGGTTATGCCGTACCTTATGACCGCCGCGAAAAAAAAGTTGAACGATACCGCGAAAACGTTGATTTTGGTCGCCACAAGCGGCGATACGGGCAAATCCGCGCTCGAAGGCTTCGGAGGCGTCGAGGGAACGGATATTATGGTTTTATATCCGAAAGACGGGGTCAGCGGCGTTCAAAAGGCGCAGATGACGACCTCTCCCGGCGAAAACGTCAATGTCGCGGCGGTAAACGGTAATTTTGACGACGCGCAGACCGCCGTCAAAAAAATCTTCGCCGATAAGGATATAAAAGAAAAATTAAGGGCGAAAAACGTCGAACTGTCTTCCGCGAACAGTATAAATATCGGAAGACTTATACCGCAGACCGCGTATTATATTTCGGCGTATCTCGATCTCCTCGGCGCGGGCGATATAGAATTCGGCGAGGAGGTGAATTTCGCCGTCCCGACGGGCAATTTCGGCAACATTTTGGCGGCGTATTACGCGAAAAAGGCGGGGCTGCCCGTCGGAAAACTTGTTTGCGCGTCAAACAAAAACAACGTTTTGACAGACTTTTTTTTGACGGGCGAATATAACGCGGACAGAAAATTCTTTCAAACCGCTTCGCCGTCTATGGACATTTTGATTTCGTCCAACTTGGAAAGATTTCTTTTCGACCTCTCGGGCGAGGACGACGGACTGATCGCGGAACTTATGAACGACTTGAAAAAGAAAGGAAAATATTCGATCGGCAACGGTTTGCTCGCTAAATGCGGCGGAATAATATTCGCCGGATACGCGGACGACAAGGCTTGCTTTAAGACGGTGAAGGATTTTTATGAGAGTTACGACTACGTTTTGGATACCCATACCGCCGTCGCGGTGTCCGTTCTGGACGGATTTTTGAACGGGGAAGCGGGAGGCGGCGCGAAAACCGTCGCCGTTTCCACCGCAAGCCCGTATAAATTCGCCGCGGACGTGTATTTCGCGCTGACGGGAGAGAAAATCGAAAACCCTTTCGAGGCGATAAAAAGACTCGAAGCGTATACGGGGGCGGAGGTTCCGGACGGATTGAAAGATTTGGACAAAAAAGAGGAGCGTTTTAAAGACGTAATCGAAAAGGACGGGGCGGGGGAAGCGGTGTTGAGGTTTGCGAATCGGTGATTTTAGCGTTTAGCGGCGGCGGTTCTTTATTAGCGGTCGGTGATAAGCAGTCTGTGATCGGCGGTTAGCGGTCGGCGGTTAGGGAAAAGCAATAAAAGCGCGAATTCTAATTAGCGGTCTGTGATTAACAATCACTAAAAGCGTTATATTTGGAGAAAGAAGAAATGAAATTCATTAATGATTTTTTGGAGAACGAAAAGCAAAAAGAGGTGGTGATAACCAAAGATTTTCCAAACGGAACGAAGTTTTTCTATAAGGGAGAAACAAACCGTAAAGTTTTACACGCTTGGTATAAGCCATTAGACGACGAGCAAATCGACAAATTGCAAACCGATGTAAATAATGCTCAAAAAGAGGCATTTATTTTTCCCGAATGGTACAGAGATTTTTTCAAGACAACAAACGGATTAAGCATATTTTTTGGGTCTATCTCATTTTTCGGGGAACAAACTCCGCTTGTGGAAGATCCCGTATACGGTTTGATTGAAGCCGGCATTGACGGAAAAAATCCAAATTGGATGGCACCGTACAGCCTACGTTTTGAAGGCTTTGTAAGGCTTGATGCGGAAGCGAGATCAAGATGGTTGACAATTGGTAGTTATTATTATGACCACTCGAACATTGTTTGGGATTTTAAGACAAACAAAATCGTAGTAATGTACGCTCTTCCTACTTCATTGTCAATAAAAGCTCGAAAAAAAATGAAAGAAGCCGATTATGAACAACTGATTTTTGCCGAATGGGACAGTTTTGAAACGCTTTTTCTATCGGAAACGAAACGTTTAGCGAAAATCTTTGAATTTATCGATCCGCGAACGGTAATCTATGGTAATCCTATTTTTTGGAAAAGAACTTTACCCGTTGAACATAAAGACTTTATCGAATAGGTTGAAAAGAGGGATATGGAATAGTGAATTCTAAAAAACAAGCAAAGATTGCCGCTTATGCGCTAAATACATTCACCGATTACCGACCGTTGAAATGCGGCGCATTTTCGCTAAGCGCATTCACCGATCACTAAAATATAACAAAATAAAAGAAAACAATAAAAAAAGAGGTTCATTCATATGACAAAAAAAGAAATAGGCGCGGTCGCGTGCCTCTATCCCATACCCGCCGTCGTGGTCGGGACAAAGGTTCGGGGAAAAACCGATTACGCGTTGTTCGGGAATTGCGGCATCATCTCCGCCGCTCCCGCAACGGTTTACATATCCTCCGATAAGAAAAATTTTACCAATTCATCGATAAAAAAGGCGAAGGTGTTCAGTATAAACGTGCCGTCTGCCGGAATCGCCGCCGCCACGGATTTCTGCGGGCTTTTTTCGGGCAAAAAAACGGACAAATCTTCCGTTTTTACGGCATTTTTCGGGGCGACGGGCGCGCCTATGGCGGAGGAATGCCCCGTCAATATCGAATGTAAACTAAAAAAGATTTTCAATTTCGACGATACGGAAATATTCGTCGCCGAGATCGTGAATTCATTCGTCAGCGAACGGTGCTTGACAAACGGACAACCCGATATCGAAAAAATCGCGCCGCTGATCTATGACGTCGCAAATAAATACCGCACAATCGGAAAATGGTCGGTCGACGCGGAAAAAATCGGCAGGGATTTTCAAAAACAGGCGGAAAAACGCGCCGAGGAAGCAATGCGGACGGCAAAAACAGAGAAAAAAGCGGCAAAACTCTTGAAAAAAAACAAAAAACAAGAAGCGAAAAGAGAGGAAAAAGCGGCGCAAGCGGCGGAAGCCGAAAAAGAAGCGGCAAAAAAATTGAAGAAAACGGAGAAAAAAGCCGCGAAAAAGGTGAAAAAAGCGGAAAAGAAAGCCGCAAAAAAATTGAAAAAGGTAAAAAAAGAAAATAATATTGCTCACGAAACGGTAAGGGAATTATAGGAATAAAGAAATTTCAAACGGTTAAGATAATAAAACGAATGCAAAACGGTATGAAATCCCCAAAGGCATCATATTATATAGGGCACGTTAAGTATTGAAAGCGTCATATGCGCCGTAGGTTTGCCGCACGGATTAAAAGTTTAATCGGTATAAAAAAGAGATTGCGTTATGTGAATAAGAATAGTCAAACGGTCTAAAAAACCGCCGAAACGTATGCGGATTTTAGTAAAAAAGATTGCGTTATGTGAATAAGAATAGTCAAACGGTCTAAAAAAATGCCGAAACGTATGCGGATTTTAGTAAAAAAGATTGTGTTATGTGAATAAGAATAGTCAAACGGTCTAAAAAACCGCCGAAACGCATACGGATTTTAGTAAAAAAGATTGCGTTATGTGAATAGGAATAGTCAAACGGTCTAAAAAACCGCCGAAACGTATGCGGATTTTAGCAAAAAAGAGGTTAGGTTATATGAGTAGTCCGACAGTCAGAAAAGCCGTCATCCCCGCGGCGGGGTTCGGAACGAGATTTTTGCCCGTTACAAAATCCGTACCCAAAGAAATGCTCCCCATAGTGGATAAGCCGGCGATTCAATACATCGTCGAGGAAGCCGTCGAGTCCGGAATCAAAGAAATCCTTATCATCATCGGTCGCGGAAAAAAATGTATCGAGGATCATTTCGACAAAAATTATGAGTTGGAAGACGTTCTCAAAAGGTTTAACCGGCTCGGCGAACTGAAAATCGTCGCGATGAACGAAATCGATGCGGAATTTACTTATGTCCGCCAAAGAGAAATGAGAGGCTCGGGCGCGGCGGTCGGGTTGGCGAAAAGTTTTGCGGGAAGCGAACCCTTCGCGGTGCTTTTCGGCGACGACGTGATATATAACGAAGGGAAGCCCTGCATAGCCCAACTCATCGAAGCCTACGAAAAAACGCGGCTGCCCGTCGTCGGAGTTCAAAACGTACCCGACGAGATCGCTATGCGGTGCGGCGTGATCAAAAAAGGCGCGGTCAAGGGGCGGTATACCGAGATTAAAGGGATCGTCGAAAAACCCGCGGATAAAAACGGTATGCCGTCGAATTTGGCGAGTTTGGGACGGTTTGTCCTTACGCCCGATATATTCGGCGCGATCGAACGTACCGCGCTTAAAAATAACGAGATTTTTTTGACCGACGCGATAGATATAGTCGCGAGGGAGACGGGCGCGTATGCCTATGAATTTGAGGGCAAACGGTACGATTTAGGGGATAAGACCGGATTTTTG
>JAISNN010000079.1 GCA_031276195.1 Clostridiales bacterium | reverse complement strand
CCTTTTCGCAACTTTGCGACACACTGAATATCCAAAAAGTTTACGCGAAAAGTTTTTGGGGTCTGTGTACGCGAATCCGCTTGAAAATCCTAAGCTTCTTAATCGCCGTCTATGTCAACCTCTTAAATCAAAAAGATAATATCTTGTTAGTTAAATACGCCTTATTTTACTAGCGCCACGGGTTAACTTAAATAAGTAAACTATTCCGTTATTCCCTATCGTCAATACGGATCAAAAACAAATTTAATCGCGCACCAATCCCCCGTTTCGATTTCCGTCAAAAGTTTAAAGCCTTTTTTGATATAACATTCGTTAACTTGCTTTTTTCGCTCTTTTATAACACCGGATATAATCGCTATACCGCCGTTTTTTAAATATTTGTCTATAACATCTGCTAATCTGATTAATATATCTGCCGTTATATTCGCGGCGATAATATCGCTCTTATTTTCCTCCGCATCACTCGACAAAAGATCCGTGCGCTCGATTCTCACCGCGCTCAAAACCCCGTTTTTTTCGGCAACGCAGCCCTAATTTTCCTCCGCATTTCCCGACAAAAGATCCGCACGCTCGATTCTCACCGCGCTTAAAACCCCGTTTTTTTCGGCAACGCCGCTCTTATTTCCCTCCGCATCACTCGACAAAAGATCCGCGCGCTCGATTCTCACCGCGCTTAAAACCCCGTTTTTTTCGGCGTTTTTTTTCGCGGTCAAGACGGACGTCGGGTCGATATCCGTCATAAAAACCTCCGCCGCTCCGAGTTTCGCCGCGGCGATTCCCAAAATTCCGCTTCCGCAGCCGATATCGAAAAGAACTTTCCCTTTCAGCGGAACGCTCTGCATAAGTTCCAGGCACATTTTCGTGGTCTCGTGTTCGCCCGTTCCGAACGCCATTCCGGGGTCGAGGGCGACGGTGAGAAGTCCTTCGCGTCTTTCGCGCAGCAACCATTCGGGCAGGATTTGAATCCCTCCGACGACGATCGGTTTGTAATATTTTTTCCAATTATTTTCCCAATCCGCGTCGTCGACAAGCCGCGCCGTGATCTCCAACGAGCCGCAGCCCTCTCCGTCTTGACCGCCGCAGGCCTCGAAATTTTTTCTTACCTCTTCTAATTTTTCACGCAATTCCGCGGCGCGCTCCGCATACTCGTCCTCCAAAAAGAAACTCGCGACCTTGACGCAATCCGCCGAATTTTGAAAGACTTCGGGATCGACGTAATCCCAATAGAGGTTGTTTTTCAACGCGTCTTTAATATCGTTTTTATCGGCGACCGACACGCCTTGACAACCCATAGAAAAAAATATTTCCGCTATAATATCGGCGGCTTCGTGCGTGGTATTGACCGTCGTTTCCAACCATTTCATAAAATTTTCCGCTCCGTTTTTTTTGATTAAAAAGCCGCTTTAAAAGATTTTTTTGTATTCCGAATTGCCTATTTTTCACTGCATTTTCTTTTATGTACTGCTAATATAAAATCTGCAAAAACCATTGCTGAATTAACAAATAATCTAGCATGATGTTCATCTATGTTTAATCGTTTATTTCCGTACCCATGACTATCACTGCTAACATTTCGCATTTCAGAAATTGCTTTCAATATTTTTTCCAAACCGCTTAAAAGTTCGTTAATTTTTTTATCTAATTCTTTTCCTTGATGCATATCAAGAATTGTTTTTACTTGACCGTATAATTTCCCAATGTCCCCTTTATCATTCGCTTCATCTCCATTCTGCTCTATCACATAGCAAAATGCTTCTTCTATCATAGTTCGGGCTTTCGTTAATGCACTATCATAACTTTTTTCTAAAATATCCTTATTCGCTCTCTCCACTAAACCTTTTATATACTCGGTATCAACCTGTTTAATAATAGGAGCTTCTATCTTTATCTCGGCATTTATTTTTTTTATATAGAAAATTTTATCAATAAATACAAGCTTATTTCCTCCAAAATATAACCGTCCGTTTATTTTTTCAAAAACGATATCAATTGTTTTTTTGTAAACCTCCTCTATATCTTGTGGCGACATATTTTCCCAGATATTGCAAAACCTTTCTTTCGAAAAAATATAAAGCAGAACATCGTTTATTTTATTATTCTTAATCGCATAATCAATAAGTGCTTCCATAAGTTTCCATCGACTTTCATTTCCACCACTCCAATTATAACTCTTAGGATCTCCAAAATGTGTAGAGATCTTGCAAATGTCACACCCTTTTAAATATGGCATTGCTATTCTTATTTTCCCCTCTTCCTGAGAAAAATCCTTATCACCATTAAGTATATTTAAAATTTCTCTATCCTTCAATAATTCAAATTTACTTTTGTTTTCCATATCTGTTTCCTTACATCTTTTATTCCCAAAAAACTTACGATTTTTATATCTCTTTTATGTTCTCCATATATGCCTTTTGCGCGGGGTATTGATTAGAACCCAACGAACTTTCCAAATTCCTCAGCGCGTCCTTTTCCTTTGAGGACAAATTTTTCGGAATTTCCACGATGATTTTGACATAGAGGTCGCCGCGTGATTCTTTTTTGAAGTGTTTCAGCCCGTAGCCTTTGATTCGGAATTGCTGTCCCGTTTGCGCGCCCTCTTGTATGGTATACGACACGGACGATTCGAGTGTGGGTATATAGATTTTGCATCCTAAGGCGGCTTGCGTCATTGTGATCGGCACGTCGATATACAAATCCGACCCCTTGCGGACAAACAGTTTATGCGGTCTGACGCTTACGATGACGATAACGCTTCCGTTTCTGCCGCCGTTCACGCCGACGTTACCCTGATTGTAATAGGTCATAATCTGCCCGTTATCGATGCCGGCCGGTACGGAAATATTTATCGTTCTGAGTTTTTTCACTCTGCCCGCGCCGCCGCAAGTCTTGCATGGATCGGCGATAATTTTTCCGCGTCCCGCGCACTGGTCGCAGGTTTTGGTGGTCGCCATTTGTCCGAACGGCGTATTCACGACGTGCCGCATAACGCCGCTTCCTCCGCATTTAGGGCAAGTTTTGACGGACGCGCTGTTTTTCGCGCCCGTTCCTCCGCAGTCGGGGCAGCTTTCCACCCTATTTATCGGAATCTCTTTTTTGCATCCGAAAGCCGCCTCTTTAAAGGTCAGCGTAACGTTGATTTGAATGTCGTCGCCGTCGAGAGCCGCGTTCGGGTTTTGTCTTCCTCCACCCGAAAAGGATGAAAATATGTTTGAAAAAATGTCTTCGAAGCCGCCCGCGCCGCCGCCGGACGAACGCCAAAAGCCGCCTCCGCCGTTTCCGCCGCCCATAGGCTCTTCGCTTCCGAATTGGTCATATTGCGCTTTTTTCTGCGGATCGGAGAGGCAGTCGTAAGCGCGTGAAATCTCCTTAAACTTCTCCTCCGCCGTCTTTTTTTCCGCGGCGGACTTGCCCGACAGCGCGTCGGGGTGATATTGTTTCGCGAGCTTTCTGTACGCGCTTTTGATCTCGTCGTCCGAGGCTTTTTTGTCCACGCCCAGAATATTGTAATAATCTTTTTCAGCCATATTTCCTCTTTTTTTGATATAACACTATTTATATTTTTCGCGGCATTTTATCCGTTTTGTCCATATATCATCGTTTACGGTTTTTCGCGGTATTATACCGCCGTTTTTAAAGCCGTTCCGAGATATTTTTTATAATATTATATCGTATTTTTCCATATATTTTTTTATGTGATATTTCTATGTTTTTTTGTACGTACCCAATATATTTTTTGTGCTATATTTCTATGTTTTTTTGCGTATGCCCAATATATTTTTTGTGCATATTTCTATGCTTTTTTTCGTATGCCCAATATATTTCTTCTATGATATCTCTATGTTTTTTGTACATACCCAATATGTTTTTTGTATGATATCTCTATGTTTTTTGCGTATGCCCAATATATTTTTTTATGTGATATTTTTATGCTTTTTTCGGCTCACCTTTTACACCGCTTGCTCAACAAACATTCGCTTGCAACATTAATTCCCCTCCGCGGGAGGGGCAGGGGTGGGGCAACATTATTATTATCCTCAATTCCCCTCCGTAAGAAGCGGAGAACAATCGGAATGATTTTTCGACGATTCCCCAAAGGGGATCAAAGCGGCGGGGCGGTCTTATTATTATCCTCAATTCCCCTCCGTAAGAAGCGGAGAACAATCTGAATGGTTTTTCGACGATTCCCAAATAGGATCAAAGGGGTGCGGCGAAACGTCAATTTGAGAGTTACTATTTACGTCAACAATGATAGAACTTATAAAGCGACGCGCTTTAACGGCATTTTTCTTAATTATCCGCTATTCCCCTCCGTGGGAGGGGGTTAGGGGGTGGGGCGGCCGAATAAAAACTCCCCTTGCCGTTAAAAAAAATTGCGCGTCTCACTTCAAAGTCAGCGTCGCGATATACGCCGCGTCGGGAAGATTTTGCCCGTCCGCTTTGATATCCACGTCGAACCCGTCGGCTTTCGCCTTGACGAACAGGTGTGAAATTCCGATTCCCATATCGATTTTCCGCATATTTCCCATAAACAGTTTCCCGAAAAAACTCGGTTTCGACATATAAAAATTGTATGAATTCCCCTTTTTTTCGACGAGCCAAGGCTGATTATTGATCGCGCTGGGCGCGAGGCGAACCGCTTCGATATATTCGTCGCTCTCTTTCAAAGAGATTGCGGTCAAGGGTTTCCGTTCAAATTCCGCGATCGTTCTTTTTCCCGCGCCTTCGGGATATCCCGCCGACATCGTGATCACGCAACGCATTCCGTCGAGCGCATACGCCTCTCCGATAGGTCTTTTCATTCCCCAAAAGCACGTTCCGACGCCTAAGGCTTGCAGTTCCAGGGCGAGTTGTTCGCCCATAAAGCCGACGTTTTCGAGATATCCGCCCGCTTCGTCGCTGTAAAAGCCGAAGCAATATTTCGAGCGGTTATTTTTGACTTCGCCGTCTTTCAAGAGGACGATTTTGCAGCGTATATCCTTAAAAAGCGGAACGATTCCGAATTTTTGTATAACGTCTTTTCCGTCGTCGAGAACCGCGACGGGTATATCGGCGTATTTTCTGACCGACATTCTCTCGTATATTTTTTCCGATAACAATTTATAATCTTTCATTTTTTGAACCTTTTTTGTTATTTTGCGGTTAGCGGTCAGCGGCGGCAATTCGTTAATTTAGCCTTATTTTCAATCGCATCGCTTACCCCGTTTTATTTTGATTTTTTGGAATTAACGGATTTAAAAAAAATTTGACGGTATTAAATTTGAAATTCCCTTTTCGTATCTTTTAACGGTATTCAATTCAAAGTTTTATTTTTTCACCGCACAACAAATATTCGATTTTAAATTCCGTTTTTTATGCTTTAATAATATCAATCTAAAATTCCCTTTTCTTATCATCCGATAATATTATCTGAAATTCCCTTTTCATATCCAATAACGGCATTCGATCTAAAAATTCCTCTTTTACACCGTTTTTCTTTTTACGAAATACGCGGTATCGGGGATTTGACGCATCGCAAAAATTTGCAAACGCCATACCCCGTACCGCATACCGCGCAAGGAATCCGTCCGTACGCGGACTTACTCCCTCAAAAATTTTCAATTATCTTATATCCGGCTCCTCGTTGATCGGTTCGCCCTCCGCGCCGCCGCCGTTCGCCCCGTTTCCGTCCGCGCCCGCCGCGTTAGCCGCTTCCTGCTGATAAAGTTTCGTAAAGATCGGGTCTGAAACCTTGCCGAGATCTTCCAAAGCCTTTTTGATTTCCTCGATATCGTCCGCGGCGATTTTCGTTTTCGTCTCCGCGACGGCGTCTTCCAGAGCCTTTTTGTCCTCTTCCGAGATCTTGTCGCCGCTCTCCTTGATAAACTTTTCGATCGTAAAGACGAGGTTTTCCGCGTCGTTTTTCGCGTCGATAAGTTCCTTTCTCTTTTTGTCCTCTTCGGCGTATTTTTCCGCGTCTTTTACCGCCTTTTGAATGTCGCTCTCCGAGAGATTCGACGACGCGGTGATGGTTATGCTTTGCGATTTGCCCGTTCCTTTGTCCTGCGCCTTGACGCTGACGATTCCGTTCGCGTCGATATCGAACGTAACTTCGATCTGCGGAATTCCTCTGGGCGCGGGCGGGATTCCGACGAGTTCGAACGTTCCGAGCGTCTTATTATCCCTCGCGAATTCTCTTTCGCCCTGCAAAACGTGAATGTCCACGGACGTTTGGTTGTTCGCCGCCGTGCTGAACACTTGCGACTTAGAGGTGGGTATGGTGGTATTTCTGGGGATAAGTTTCGTGCAGACTCCGCCCAAAGTTTCGATTCCGAGCGAGAGCGGCGTAACGTCGAGCAGCAGCACGTCCTTGACCTCTCCGCCCAAAACGCCCGCTTGAATCGCCGCGCCGATAGCCACGCATTCGTCGGGATTGATGCCCTTGAACGGTTCCTTTCCCGTAACCTTTTTCACCGCGTCGATGACCGCGGGAATTCTCGTCGAACCGCCCACGAGTATGACTTTCGATATGTCGCCCGCCGACAGTTTCGCGTCTTTCAACGCCTGGTTGACGGGACCTATCGTCGCCTGCACGAGGTCTGCGGTCAAAGAGTCGAATTTCGCGCGCGTGAGGTCTATATCGATATGTCTGGGACCGTCGCTTCCCGCCGTTATGAACGGGAGATTGATATTCGTTTTCAAGATTCCCGAAAGTTCGATTTTGGCTTTTTCCGCGGCGTCTTTGATTCTCTGCATCGCCATTTTGTCTTTGGAGATGTCGATTCCCTCTTTGGCTTTGAATTCCGAAACGATATAGTTCATAATTCTGTTGTCGAAGTCGTCGCCGCCCAGACGCGTATTTCCGCCCGTCGCCAAGACTTCAAAAACTCCGTCGCCGAGTTCCAAGACGCTGACGTCGAATGTTCCGCCGCCCAAGTCGTAAACGAGGATTTTCTCGTTTTTCGCGCCTTCTTTGTCCAATCCGTACGCGAGAGCGGCGGCGGTAGGTTCGTTTATGATTCTGAGGACTTCAAGTCCCGCGATTTTTCCGGCGTCTTTCGTCGCTTGTCTTTGGCTGTCCGAGAAGTACGCGGGGACGGTGATGACCGCTTGCGTAACCTTTTGCCCGAGATATTTCTCCGCGTCCTCTTTGAGTTTTGTCAAAATCATCGCGGAAATTTCCTGCGGCGTGTAAGATTTGCCGTCGATTTTGACCTTATAATCCGTTCCCATCTCTCTTTTGATGGACGAAACGGTGTGATCGGTGTTTGCGATCGCCTGTCTTTTGGCGACCTGTCCGACGAGTCTTTCGCCGTCTTTTTTGAATCCCACGACGGACGGAGTGGTTCTCGCGCCCTCCGCGTTAGCGATAACCGCGGGTTCGCCGCCCTCCATAATCGCGACGACTGAATTTGTCGTTCCCAAGTCGATACCTATAATTTTTCCCATATTTTTATACTCCTTTTTGTTGTTTTTTTATTTTATTTTTTAGAATTTTTTGTTTATTTTTTATTTTATTTTGTTTTATTTTATTTTGTTTTGTTTTGTTTTGTTTTTTTAGAATTGTTTTTTGATTATTTTCCGCTCCGTTATTTGAATTTTTTATTTATTTGTTTTGTTATTTGAATTTTTTCGATTGCCTTGTCTGTTTTTCTTTTTATTATTTGATTTTTTTGATTATCTCGTTTGTTTTACGTTATTCTTTTTGAATCGTTTTATTTGTTTTTTGACGCGTTATTTTTCGCGTATTTTTATATCGTTCCGCTTTGAAACCCGTTTTTATTACGTTTTTTAGAATACTCGAAGCGATAGAATACTCTATTTTTTTCGCATATTTTAAAATGTAGAATACTCTGTTTTTCTTCCGTACGCTCTGTTTTTTTTCGCTATTTGGCGATTTTGACCGTCTTTCACGCTTTACTTTTTGTCTATTTTAAAGGATAGAATGCTCCGTTTTTTCGTATGTTCTCTTTCTTTTTATCCTTTCACGCTTTATTCTTTGTATGTTTTAAAGTGTAGAATACTCTGTTTTTCTCCCGTACGCTCTGTTTTTTTCGCTATTTAGCGATTTTGACCATCGCGCATCTCAAAACTTTGCCGCCCTGCATATAACCTTTTTGCAAGACTTCGAGGATTGTTCCGCTCTCCGCGCCCTCCGCGTCCGCGCTCTCCACCGCTTCGTGGTATACGGGATTGAACTGCCCTTCCGCCTTCATCTCGCAAACCCCGAACCTGGCGAAAACGTCGATCAACTGCTTATAAATCATCTGTACGCCCGCTCCCGTCTTGTCGTCGAGGTATTTAAGGGCAAGTTCGTAGTTATCCGCAAGAGGCAGGAACGCCTCTATAACCTCCGCCGTAACGTTCTCTCTGACCGCGGCATTTTGAGCGTTGTTGCGTTTTTTGTAGTTTTCAAAGTCGGCGGCAAGCCTTAGATAACCGTTTTTCAATTCGTCATAGTCGCTTTTTAGTTTTGCGGTTTCACCGTCCGCGGCGTTATTTTCCCGCTCGATTTTTTGGCTTTCGTTTGGGTTTTCCTTGTTTTCTTCTTTCTTTTTCGGCATATTTTCCCTCCTTATCTATATGAATATAAATTACCGTCTTTATTTTTTCACCTTATTATTTTTTAATATTTTCAACTTTACTTTATATTTTTTAACGCTTTTCCGTTCGTTTTTCCGGACGTTTTCATCTTGTTTTCCAATATTTTCAACCCGTTTTTCCGGACGTTTTCATCTTGTTTTCTAATATTTTCAACCCGTTTTTTCTTTATTTAAAGCCCTTTTTTAAGCCCTTTTTTAAGCCGTTTTCACCGTCTTTTTCGCCCATTTTTTAAGGCTTTTTAAGGCGTTTTTACCGCTTTTTTTGCCCATTTTTAGGCTTTTTGAGCCGTTTTTACCGCTTTTTTTGCCC
>JAISNN010000078.1 GCA_031276195.1 Clostridiales bacterium | reverse complement strand
TCCTTTAACCAACTTTCGATTTGAATACGATTTTTTTCGCTCAAACGCTTGCTTTTTCCCTCGGTTGTGATACAATATTCACGGCTCATAATAGTCTCTCCCTTAGCAAAATATTTGACTTCACAAACATTTTAAACTAAGTTAGACTCTTTTGAGCCCTCTTTTATTTGTTGCATTAGCAATTGCAATTCAGGAACTTTTTAATTTTTCTGAAAAATAGTTAAAAATAGTTTAGGAAATAAAGAATACGGGAGAGAACTTTTTAAAAAAAGTTCTCTCCCGTACCCTCTTTCAAAAACTTTGAATAATGCTAATCCGAGTGCATTATCACCATAGATAAATAATTGCAATTTATATAGCCTATATTTATTTTCAGATTCTGCGGATAGACTTTCATTTTACCATTTTTTGCATTTCTTTTTTTAGTCTGCCTATGATTTTCTTTTCCAATCTGGAAATATACGATTGAGAGATTCCCATCATTTCGGCGATTTCCTTTTGTGTTTTTTCGTCCGCGCCGAGTATTCCGAAGCGCAGGCGGATTATGAGTTTTTCCCTGTCGGACAATTTTTTATACGATTCCAAGAGCATATCTTTTTCTATGGAATTCTCGATATTCTTATAAATTCCGTCCGGTTCGGTTCCCAAAATGTCGCTCAAAAGCAGCATATTTCCCTCCCAATCGACGTTCAGCGGTTCTTCCAGCGAGACTTCGGTTTTGATTTTGGATACTTTTCTGAGGTGCATTAAGATTTCGTTTTCGATACAGCGGCTGGCGTAGGTCGCCAACTTGATATTTTTTTCCAAATTAAAGGAATTTACTCCCTTGATCAGTCCGATCGTGCCGATCGAGATGAGGTCTTCGATGTCCACGCCCGTATTTTCAAAGCGTTTCGCGATATAGACGACCAACCTGAGATTGTGTTCGATCAAGCGTGTTTTCGCGTCCAGATCGCCGTTTTGAAGGCGCACGACCGCGTCGGTTTCCTCGGCTTGTTCGAGGGGACGCGGCAGAGCCTCACCGCCCGATATGTAGTCCGCGTTTCCGCCGTTTCCGCCGTTTCCGCCGTTTCCGTCATCCTTTGCGAAGCCGAAAAAACCGCGTATTTTCCCGAAAACCTTTTTCAAAAACTCCTTAATTTGTCTGAATTTCATAATGATGCCTCCGTTTTTTTGTTTGTATTTATATAAATTTTTGTGTTTTTTAACGCTTATTTTTATGAATTTTCAATTTATATTTCCGAATTTTTTACGGAATTTCCGATACTTTTCGGACGTTTTTTTATGCTTTTTAAGTCGGTTTTTCAATACTTTTTAGGCGTTTTTTAGCCGTTTTTCAGGCGTTTTTTTAATGTTTTTCGGGCATTTTCAGCCGCTTTTTCAATACTTTTTAGGCGTTTTTTAGCGGTTTTTCAGGCGTTTTTTTAATGTTTTTCGGGCTTTTTCAGCCGTTTTTTCGATACTTTTTAGGCATTTTTAGACGTTTTTTAGGCGTTTTTTTAACGCTTTTCGGGCATTTTCAGCCGTTTTTTCGATACTTTTTAGGCACTTTTAGGCGTTTTTTAAGCGTTTTTTTAATGCTTTTCGGGCATTTTCAGCCGTTTTTTCAATACTTTTTAGGCACTTTTCAACCGTTTTTTAGGCGTTTTTTTAACGCTTTTCGGGCATTTTTAGGCGTTTTTTTAATGTTTTTTAGGCGTTTTTTTAATGTTTTTCGGGCTTTTTTTAGGCGTTTTTTTCAATGTTTTTTAGATATTTTTGGCATTTTTTAACATTTTTCTCCGCACATTTCGCTATGCAGTAAGACGGTAAAGTTTTTAAACGACCCGTCCGCTATCGCCGCCGTCATATTGTCTATTATATTCACGCCCTTTTCGGAATATATCCAAAATTTATCAACCTTGAACGCCTTTAATGTTTTTTTCCCGCCCACCGTGCCGACCTCCAAACCGAAAATTTCGGGTGATTCGGCGGCGACGATCTCCTCCCCTATCTCCGCGCTCAAAATCACGGCGGGGGTATGGTCGTTCGCATCGTAGAGTTTGTTTCCGCTGTCGTAATAGCCCGTCAATTCACGGCAAAAGCCCTTCAAAACTAATTTCGTTTTGTAGTAATAGCGCGCGCGCCGCCTCTCCCGCCCGAGCAAAAATAACTTCCTTATAAGGACAAAAAAGACGGACGCGCCCAAAACGGTCAGCGAAACCGCGTCGCCGTTATAGACCGCCGCGCCGGCGATTCCCTCGGATTTTAGGTTGAAAAGTCCGCTTATGACGCCGCCTAAAAAAAACGAATAGGCGATAAAAACGACCGTTCTCAATAGATACGCCTTGAAAGTCTTGTTTTTGAATACCGCCGTCATAAGAAAAGCCGCCGCCGCCTTGTATAAAATTGAAAAATACTTCACAAACGGCAGCAAAAAAGCGAAAGCCGTGCCGATCAACGCGGACAAAAATAATCTTTTCGCGTCGATTTTTTCGCGCAGCGTCGCCAGCGTCAAATATAAAATGAGCAGATTGAGGGCGGTGTTGTCGATGAAAAGGTATTCTATGTATATTTTCATTCCGAAACTATTTTCGCACGGATAAAAGAAAAATTCTTTCCGTAAGTGTCGAACGTTTAAAAAAAATTATGCGAGGTGAAAAAATGCAAAATTACGGAAAAAAATGAAAAAATAAACGGAGTTATTCCAAATACCATTGAAATACTCCGTTTTCTTTGTTTAATATGTTTAATTCGTTTGATATGTTTAATTCGTTTAGTTTGATATGTTTAATAAACTTTTTTGATAAACCCTCGTTTGATCAATTATTTTATATACCGTCAGCGGTACAGTTTCCCTTTCAAAATCGTGTCCGTGAGCGCGGCGAGTTCCGCAGGCGTCTCCGCAAACCCTCCGTCGATCCACGTTTCGACGATACTCATTATCAGCGCGGCGATGTGCGCCGGGATATACCTCAAACATTTTCCGTCGATCGCGGATAAATCGATCTCGTTGTAAAGACGCTCCTTGACGATAAATTCCGCGACGTTCTTGTCGACGAAACGTAAAAGATTGTTTTGGTAAAACAACATCAAAAAATCCCTGTACATATCTATAAAATTGTATACGTCCAAAAGAATTTCATTGACCGCCATATCGTTTATGTTTCTCTCGGTGATGAATTCCTTAAAGACGTTTTCCAAAAGATAAAGAATAACTTCGTCCTTCGAGCGGAAATTCCGATAGAAAGTTTTCCTGACAAGTTGCGCGTTTTCGCATATGTCGGTAATCGTAACGTCGTTGAAGGGCTTGGCTTTCATAAGTTCCACGAGCGACTCGGCAATGCGCCGGCGCGACCTCAATGCCGACGCGTTTATTTTCTTTTTGTACATTTTTATTTTCCCCGAATTGAATTAAACCCGCGTTTAATTTTACTTTTTTATTATTTTTTTGCCGTTTTATTATTTTTTTTCGTTATTTTTCTTTATTCTTTATTATTTTTTTGCGTTTCGTTGTTTTTATTATCGTTATTTCTATTTTTTTGTATTTCGTTATTTTTTTGCGTTTTATTTTTTATTATCGTTATTTTTTTATTCTTTATTATTCTTTTTTTTGTTATTTATTTTACTTTTTTTACCGTTTTTTTATTCCTTATTATTTTTTTGCGTTTCATTGTTTTTATTATCGTTATTTCTATTTTTTATTCACGGCGTTTGTATGTTAAAGCCATTATACCAAAATTCACGCCGATTGTCTATCAAAATATAGCGGTTAAACCTTTAAATCAAGTTTGATTTAAAACCGCATATATATGCGACGGCAAAAAATAGACAAGCGTTGCGGTTTGTGATATAATATTTTCATTCGTAAATACATACGGCGGTTATGGATTTTATTCGTAAATTAAAGAAATTAAGCAAAAAATAAAGAAAAAAGACGGCGCTATGGAAAAAAATAAAAACAATAAATCTCTCCTGTTGCACGTATGCTGCGCTCCGTGTTCGGTGATGTGCGTTCAAAGTTTGAAAGACGAGGGCTTCGACCTTACGGCGTTTTTTTTCAATCCTAATATACACCCCTTTTCGGAATATAAAAAACGTATGGAAACACTCCGCGCCTTTTGCGCCGCCGAAAATATAAAACTTATCGCGCCGCTTAAAGACGGGCTTTTCGGCGTTTTATTTTCACCGCAGGATCAAGACGAATTCTTGTCCGGTAAAACGCTAAACGAACGGCGCGATTCCTCATACTCGCCGCCGGACGGAAACGGCGTTCCCGATTCTTTATCTCAAAATAAAAATGTATTCTTGTCCGGTAAAACGCTAAACCGCTTCGCGGCGGAGGGCTACGGGCTTTATAATTTTTTGTCCGCCGCCGCCGGCCGCCCGTATCCCGCGCGCTGCGCGGTATGCTATGAAACGCGCCTCGACGAAACCGCGCGGTTCGCCAAAGAAAACGGTTACGGGGGGTTTTCAACCACGCTTTTTATCAGCCCGTACCAAAACCACGGCCTCTTAAAAACAACCGCGGAAACCGCCGCGGAAAGGTATCAAACCGCGCTTCTATACCGCGACTTCCGCGCACTTTTCAGAGAGGGGCAGAGCAGAGCGAAAGCGGCGGAAATGTATATGCAAAAATATTGCGGCTGTATTTTCAGCGAATATGAAAACGCGAAAAAATAAACGGAAATAAATAAAAAAAGGCGCGTCTAAAAATCGACCGCCCCACCCCTGCCCCTCCCGCGGAGGGGAATTTTTACCGTCTTCGCTTTTGGAGTAAAACGCTTGATCTGTTTTTGTGCGGTTGTACCCGCTTTTTTCTATTAGACCGCCCCACCCCTTTATCCCCTCCCGCGGAGGGGCATTTTTCATATCGAAATTTTATATTTTTTTGTTCACATAAAAATTGTTTTATCTTGACTTCGCCGTCTTATGCTTTTTTCAAAATTAATAAAAGCTTTTTCCCGGATTTTTTATTCAAATATTCAATTTTTTTTTGAAAACCTCTTGAAATTGCCATAGTTTTAGTTTATAATATTTAATAATGAATATATTTTCGTTTTTTAGGTTTTTTTATCGTTAAAATCATTGAAATTATTTAAAGCGTCGAAAGCGTTCAAAACGTTTAAAAGCATTCAAAACGTCCGAAGTTTTCAAAACTTTTAACGCGTTAAAAGCGTTGCGGTTATTTAAAGCGTCGAAAGTCATTCAAAACGCAATTATTTAAAGCGTCGAAAGCGTTCAAAACGTTTAAGGCGTTGAAAATATTTCGGAACGTTGAAAACGTCGAAAGCGTTCAAATAAAGCGTTCAAAGTCATTCAAAACGTTCAAACAAAGCGTTCAAAGCGCGGGTATATTCAAAAAAAATTAAAAAAAAGGAAGGGCTATCGTTTATGAAACCATCGTATGACGCCGCGGTCGTCGGAAGCGGAACCGCCGGCATTTATTTTGCAAAGTTGATGGCGGAGCAAGGTTACAAAGTCTGCGTGTTCGACGCGGCGAAAAAAGAAGATCTCGGAAACCGGCTGGATATCTTTCACTCCGACAGCGAAAAATTCGAATATTTCGGCATACCCGAACCGAAAGCGGGCGACGAAGACTACGTCGGAAGATTCGAATACGCTATCGTGCGCTCCGCGCTTAATAACTATCCCAAACGTACGCAATACCCGTTCACGGTTTTGAGTCTTCCTCCCTTTTTGAAACGCCTGCGCGAATGGGCGGAGGGCTTCGGCGCGGAGTTTGAATACGGGGCGGCGTTCGAAGATTTCACCTACGGCAAAGACGGAAAAATCAACGGCTTAACGGTCAAAAAAGAGGGCAAAATTCACGGTATAGAAGCGCGTCTGGTCGTCGATTGCTCGGGCATTCCGTCAGTCGCGAGAAGAAAACTCAAAAGCGGCTCGAAAGTGGAAACTTTCGAGATCGGACCGCGTGATAAATTCTATGTCTTGCTTCGGTACGTCAACCTCAAAAATCCCGAAAAAGACCGCGTGAAACTCGCCGAAGGCTGGGCGTATTATAAGACGTGGATCGCCCCTCAGCACAACCCCGACGGCGCGATTATCGGAATCGGCGCGAACCTCTCCTATGAATACGCCGAAAAATGCTTTAAACGCTTCGAGAAAATTATTCCCCTTCCCGAATACGAACTCGATCACTTCGAACGCGGCGAAACCCCCTACCGCCGCCCCCCGTATTCGCTCGTCGACGGCGGCTTTATCTGCCTCGGCGACGCGGCGTGTATGACCAAACCTTTCAGCGGAGAAGGCATTACGGCGGGCTGGGTGTTCTGCAAAATCGCCGCGGAAGTCGCGGGAGCCGCCATGAAAAACGGCGCGTATCCGTCGGAAGACGCCCTCTGGGAGGCTAACGTGCGCTACGCGAAAGGACAGGGCGCGGATTTCGCGTACATTATGGCGATGCTGACCAACGCGATCGACAGCACCCCCGAAGAAAATGACTTTGAATTCAAAAAAAGTATCGTATTCGACGAGAAAGCGATGACGAGTATGAATAGAAATTTCAACGCGGATATGCCGCTCGCAGATTCTCTGAAACTCGGAGTGAACGTCCTCGGCGGCGTTATTACGGGCAAAATTTCCGCGAAAACACTGAAATGTTTGCTCAAAGGCTTGAGCGCGGCGGGCGCGCTCAAAAAACATTATAAAAAATTCCCCGAATCACCCGACGGCTTCGGCGAGTGGAAACAAAAAGCGGACGCGCTTTGGGAAAAAGCGGGGTCTATGGCGGATATGATCGACAAAATGGAGGCGAACGCCGCCGATTAAAAAACGGCGTTTAAAACGAAAATAAAAATAAAAATAAGCCGTTTTAATAAAACGCAAACGATAAAAAGATATTAGTATAATTTGGTATAATAATTAAGAAACCGCAATCATAAAAATCATAAAAAGTCTTGATAAACGCCGCAAAGTGTTTTTTAAGGCTTTTTTATTTTGGAAATTAAAACTCAATCTTTTATAAAATTCCGTGAATTTCCGTGAAAATTCAAAAAAATAAAATAAATTCGATAGAAACTCAATAAAACGCCGCGAAATTATATAAGATTATTCAATAAAATTACATAAAAAACGCCGCGAAACTCAATAAAACGCCGCGAAATTGTTCACTAAAAATACCGCGAAATTCTAAAAATAAATAAAAAATAAAAGAACTCATCCCGAAAAAGCAATGAGTTCTTGTCGTATTCTTAACTGTGCATCCCTTCTTGACCAGTCCTGCCGAAACGTTACAAATAACAGGCGGCTCCTTCAAAGCTTCCCCATGGCACATGTAATTGTCCGCTTAATGCTGCTCCCCTTCGGGCCTGACATGGTTCACAGATTTACATTGGATGGGACCTTGATATCAACGCTCCTTATCAAAGTCAGACTTCCCACATGACCGCCGCCAAGGGCATTCGGTCCTACTGTAGCGGATTGTAGGTACAGGGCACCGCTAGCTCCCCACCTAGCACAGCCATACTATTATATCTCAAAATAAAATATTTTGCAAGCGAATTTATCGGCATAAATTTATTTCGGTAATTAATCGCTTGGTTATGAGCGATTACGACCGCGAAACGCGAAACGCGAAACGCCAAATGCGAAACGCCGAACGCCAAACGCCGAACGCGAAACGCGAAACGCCGAACGCGAAACGCCGAACGTTAAACGCCAAACGCCGAACGCGAAACGCCGAACACCGAACGCCAAACGTTAAACGCCGAACGTTAAACGCAAAACGCCGAACGTTAAACGCGTTCCTACAAGATACGACAAATTGTTTTCTCATATAAAGCGGCGCGGCGGCATTTATTAAGAATATGAACGCTTTATTTTTAATCATTACGGTCGTTTCTTTGGCGGTTTTGACCGTTGCCGCGCCCGATTCCGTTCTCGGGATTATGATCGACGGGGGGAAAGGCGCGCTCGACCTCGCCCTCAAAATGACCGCCATATATTCGGTCTGGCTCGCCGTCTTGAAAATCGTCGAAAAGACGGGGCTGGACAAAAAAATTACTTCCCTATTCGACCCCGTAGTCAATTTTATTTATAAGGACGAAAATAAAACTGCTAAATCGTTCATCTCTATGAATATGACCGCAAATCTTTTGGGTATGGGCGGCGCGGCGACTCCTCTCGGAATCAAAGCGGTAAATTCTATGAACCGCGGCGCGGACGCGTTGAGCGCCACTACTAATATGATTATGTTTTTTGTGATCAACGCCACGTCTTTGCAGTTCATTCCCGCGACGGTGATCGCCCTTCGCGCGGCGGCGGGGAGCGTTTCGCCGTCGGACATTCTAATCCCGAATATTATCGCGTCGACGGCAAGCGCGGGCGCGGGATTTTTGATTGTAAGAATCGTTTCGGGGATTCAAAAAAAGAAAAATAATACGGAATTAAAAATTCAAGAGATAAAAAAAATAATTTGACATCAAAATTCAAAAAGAAAAAATAATACGATATAGAAAATTCTAAAAAGGAAAAGACAATTCAATATCAAAATTCAAAAAAAAGAAAATATTACGATATAGAAAATTCAAAAAAGAAAATAATAATCCGATATCAAAAATTCCAAAAATATGACGGCATTAAAAGTTTAATTAGTATAATATTGAAAATTTTTGAAAAGGGGCGCGGGGAAAAAACTTTTTATGAAAAAGTTTTTCCGCGCAAAAAGAAGAAATACTTTAAGAAGAAATACTTTAAGGAGAATACAAAAAAAATGGGAAATTTCATTCTCCCCTTCCTTTTGATCGCCCTGTTCGTCTATGCGGCGATAAAAAAAATACGAATATACGACGGGTTCATCGAAGGCATAAAAGACGCTCTGAAACTCGTATATTCGATTTTTCCTTACCTCGCGGCAATTTTTATTATGGTAGGTCTTTTCCGCCTGAGCGGACTTAGCGCGTTTTTGACGAAAATTCTCGAAAAACCTCTCGCCCTTTTCGGAATTCCGTCCGAATTGACCGAACTTATCCTCCTGCGCCCGTTCAGCGGAAACGGAAGTATACTCCTCCTCGAAGATATCTACGCGAAATATGCCGCCGATAGTTATATCGCGCGCGCCGCAAGCGTCGTCGTCGGGAGTTCGGATACGGCGTTCTATATCGCGGCGGTCTACTTCGCCGAAAGCAAAATCATAAAACTGCGCTACGCCGTTCCCGCCGCGCTCGCCGCAAACTTTATAGGGTGCGTCTCGGCGTGCCTTTTGTGCAGGGTTTTGTGAAAACTTTATGTGTATTTCTTTAAAATATTTTTTTGCGGCCGCGCGTTTTGTGAAAGATTTTATTCGACCGCCCCTCACACGGATGGGAAAGGTTTTTTCATTATTTAAAACTTCCGTAGATATACATACAAAAAATCTATTCTAAGCCGTGCGTATGCTTCGCCGTCCATTTTTTTAGCGTTATCACGAACCAAAGAAGCGAAACCATCATAGTGCATAGAGACAAAAAACGTAAAATACTCATACCACCGCCAATTATGTCAATCAGACTTATCGCCCTCATTCCGCTTTCGCCGCCAAAGGGAGAATTAAGAGATATCCCTACCAACGCGATCAAAAAGACATAAAGCAAGTAATAAACTAACGCGGGAATAAGCAACCGCACATATTTCCCGAAAAGTTCCTTGCCCTTTCCGTCGAATCTCAACCGTCTTCCGTCCACAGCCGTATGTTCGATTTTCCATTTGTGGGCGAACGTATACGCCCAAGGAAAGGCTATTCCCCATGTAATGCCGGTCATAACAAAAGCCGCCGCGATTACGCTCATCCAGTCGAAAAGTCCGCCGTCAAAATACGAACCCGACCCGCCGACCGTCAAGGTTTTTTCGGCGGGTTTGTCGATCGCGGACGTATATTCGGCAATCCATTTCGTCATCTTTATGCCCAACCATAAGCCGTAAATACCTAAGGTTATAACGGTCAAAAAACACCACAATATGTACTTCCCGAAAAGTTGTCCTCCCGTGCCGTAAAAATTCAATCTCTTTCCGCTCACGACGGTATGCCTCGTCAGCCATTTTTGATAAAACGTCCGCGCCCAAGGATAACCTATGCCGAACGTGATAACGCTCATAATCAAGACGGACGCGCTAACGCCGATAAGTTCCAAAAGTCCGCCGTCAAAATACGACGTACTTTCCGCGCCGTTCTCAGACGAACCGATCTTCGCTCCCGACGCGTCCGTCATAAAGGTATGCTTAGCGATCCACTTTTTCGCATTTATCACGAGCCAAAAGGCGTAAATCCCGAAAGTGATCACGGTCAAAAAACACCATAATATGTACTTCCCGAAAAGTTGTCCTCCCGTGCCGTCGAAAGTCAGCCTGTAACCGTCCACGACGGTGTGTTTTGCGATCCATTTTTGGCGGTATACCTCCATCCATGGATAGGCGATTCCGAACGTAATCCCCACTACGATCGCGGTCAGGATTCTTACGCCGATAAGCCCCAACAATCCGCCGTCAAAATACGACTTTGCGTCCGCGCCGCCCGGCGAAACATCCGTCCGCGGAGGCGTTATGTCGGGCGGATTAACGACGCTTTCTTGAATCGACGCGCTCAACGCCGCTCCGCATTCCGGACAAAAGTTTAAGTCGTCCGAAAAGCCTTTGTTGCAATTATTACAAATTTTCATAGAATCTCTCCTTATAGGTTATCGTATTAAATTTTTTGGATATTTTGAACTATTTTTTTTAGAATTTTGAATTATTTTTTTGTTATTTTGTTTTTTGTTATCCCATTGCTTTTTCGTTGTTTTTTTGAAACGGCAAAAAACAACCGCGCCGCGCCTCGAAATTGAGCATTTCAAGGCGAACGCGGTTGTTTTTGAGTTTTTTTATAAGAATTCTTTACACGCCGAAAAGAGCCGTTTAAAGGGCTATAATGCCCCCCCCCGTATGACATCTGTTATATAATTGCTATCGGCTTTTCCTAAGTTTTTCATGATTTTTTTATAACCTTATTCGGTATTTTTTATTTTTATATTTTTCTTTTTTATGTGTTTATTGCACCGTCGTATTTTTCTTTCTTTATTATGATTGCCGTATTATTGTAATGATATCACAATTTTACTTTTTTGTAAATAGAAAATTGTAAAATTTTTTTATTTTTTATTTTTTTGCCGCGAAGTTTCATTTTTGTGCTATAATATAGTCGTTAAACTTTAAAATACGGCGGTTCTAAATCGGTCGCCCCACCCCCTACCCCCTCCCACGGAGGGGAATATAAGGATTGTTATTTCGGGAAAAACTTTTTGAAAAAAGTCTTTCCCGTACCCTTTTCAAAAACTTTTAGTAATTTTGAAGAGAATACGAAGTATCGTTGAATAATAATTATAAGCATAAAAAAAGGGATTCTTTATACCGTGAAATGATAATTCTAAATATAAAAAAGGATTCTTTATACCGTGAAATGATAATTCCATAAAAAAATAATTCCTTTAAAGGTCCATTAACCGTGAAAAAAATAATTCCATAAATAACGGAGAAATTATGTTGAAAATCGCCATAATCGGTCTCGGAAACCGCGGCGGAAAATACGCCCGCCAAATCAAAAACAGCGGCGAAGCCGAAATCACCGCGATATGCGAAAAAAATCCCGCCCTTTTGGAGGGCGCGCGCGTAACCTGCGGCGTCGCAAAGGAAAACGCCTTCCTCTCGGACGACGACTTTTTTAGACGCGGCAAACTCGCCGACGCGCTCGTCGTCGCCACGCAAGACCGCGACCACTACCGCCACGCAATAAGCGCGCTAAAACTCGGCTATCACCTGCTCCTCGAAAAACCCGTGTCGCCCGTCCTTTCGGAATGCGAAGAAATCGCCGCTCTCGCGCGCGAAAAAAATCTCTCCGCCGTCGTATGCCACGTCCTCAGATACTCGCCCTTTTATGACGAAATCAAAAAAACTATAAACCGCGGCGATATAGGCGGCGTCGTCTCGCTCACCGATACCGAAAACGTCGGCTATTGGCATTTTTCGCATAGTTACGTGCGCGGAAATTGGCACAGCGAACAAGAATCCGGTCCGTCTATCCTCGCGAAATGCTGCCACGACCTCGACATAATCGGCTATCTCTCGGGACAAAAATGCGCGGAAGTCTTTTCAAGCGGTTCAAGACGGCTGTTTTTGAGAGAAAACGCGCCCGAAAGAGCGGCGGATTACTGCCTCGACCCCTGCCCGGAAAGAAAATCTTGCCCGTATGACGTAAAAAAAATTTATTACGGCATCACGCGCCATACCATCCCCAAAATGGGCGCGCATATAAAGGTCATCACGGGTATGCCAAACCCCAAAATTTCCGATTTAAAAGAAGCGTTGAAAACCTCGCCATACGGACGGTGCGTCTATAAATGCGGCAACGACGTTATGGAAAACCAAACCGTCGCGATGAAATTAGAAAACGGCGTAAACGCAAACCTCACGATGACCGCGTTCTCGAAAGGCTGCTTTCGCCGCCTGCATATCTCCGGCACAAAAGGCGAAATCATCGGCATAGACGCGGAACATAAATTCAAAATCAATATATTCGGCGGCGCGTCAAGAACGGCGCGCGTGCGCGGAGGCGGAATCTTCGGGCATCTCGGAGGGGATAGAATGCTTGTCCTCGACTTTATAAAATTCCTCAAAACGGGCGAAAAAACCGAAAGACTTTCGACGATCGACGCAACGCTGGAAAGCCACCGTATCGCTTTCGCCGCGGAGGAATCGAGAAAAACGGGAAAGGCGGTTTTGCTTTTGCATTAAAGATCCGGCGGTTAAAATGAAATGCGGGGGGGGACTTTATAGTTTTAAAATGAAATGCGTGGGAAAACTTTTTGAAAAAAGTTTTTCCCACGCGCCCCTTTTCAAAAACTTTTAATAATTTTTGTGTAAATTTATAACTTTTTTCGCGGTACTATACCGCGTTTTTTTTATGCGGAAATGGGATTTTTAAATCGGACGCCCCACCCCCCCCATACCGCGGAGGGGAATTTAGGAAAATAAATTAAACGTTGTATAATATTTTTTTCTTTTGAATTTTTGTGTAAATTTATAACTTTTTTCGCGGTATTGTACCGCGTTTTTTTTATGCGGAAATAGGATTTTTAAATCGGACGCCCCACCCCCTAACCCCCTCCCACGGAGGGGAATTTAGGATAATGAGGAAAGTCCGCCACATCCCCTAACCCCCTCCCGCGGAGGGGAATTTAGGATCATGAGGAAAGTCCGCCACATCCCTTAATCCCATACCGCGGAGGGGAATTTAGGAAAATAAATTAAACGCTATTAGCCGGCTTATTTACCTTATTTTTATTTGCGCATATTATTTCCGAATCACGATATACTAAAAATGCCGAATACAATATAATAAAACAAAACGCGGCATACCGAAAAATAAATCGCAATGCGCTAAAAACAAATTAAGACATACTAAAAAATAAATCACGGTATGCAAAAAAACAAATTACGGCATACCGAAAAACAACCCGCAATGCGCAAAAAACAAATTAAGACATATTAAAAAAACGCAATGCGCGAAAAATAAATTAAGACATACTAAAAAATAAATCACGGTATGCAAAAAACAAATTACGGCATACCGAAAAACAAAACCACTAAAAAAACGGAGATAAATTTATATGAAAGCGATCATTATGGCGGGCGGTCTGGGAACAAGGCTGCGCCCCTTGACAAACGAAATTCCAAAACCCATGGTTCCGATTATCGACAGACCGATTTTGCAATATATCGTCGAACTCCTCCGCGAATACGACTTCACGGAGATCGCCGTCGCCCTAAACTACCGCCCCGAAATCATCATCGATTATTTTAAGGACGGCGCGGCTTTCGGCGTGCGCCTCGAATATTTCGTCGAATCCGAAGCGCTCGGCACGGCGGGATGCGTCAAAAACGCGGGGGATTTTTTGGGGGACGACTTTCTCGTTATGAGCGGCGACTCGTTTACCGATATCGACTTGAACGAATTTAAAGAATTCCACTTCCGCAAAAACGCGCTGTTTTCCCTCGCTTGCAAACAAGCGGACGACACATCGGGTTTCGGCGTTTTGCGCGCCGCAAAAGACGGGAAAATTCTCGAATTTATAGAAAAACCCGAAGGCGGCCGCCCCGGACTCGTCAATACGGGAATATATATGATCAATCGGCGCGTGCTGGAACTCGTCCCGGACGGGTTTTACGACTTCGGAAAAGATTTGCTCCCGCGCCTCGTCGGGAACGGACTTTTCGCATACAAAACCTCACGCTATTGGTCGGATATCGGAAGCCTACCCTCGTATTACTCGACGAACCGATTCGTCGCGGAAAATATGGAACGGTATTATTGAAAACGCGGCGGTATTTTATTCAGTATGGTTCGGCATTCACGCCGCCGCGCTTTATTCTATATAGCGGCATCGCTTCATTCCGTATGATTCAATCTTAACGCCGCATTATTTTATTCAGTATGATTAGATTCTAACGCCACGGTATTTTATTCCGTATGATTCGGCATTCACGCCGCCGCGCTTTTCTATATATAGCGGCATTGCTTCATTCCGTATGATTAGATTCTAACGCCGCGGTATTTTATTCCGTATAATAATTCGGCTTAGTTTTTTTTAATGTTTCCTATAATCTGACCTTTACGCCGTTGTTTTTCAGATATTCCTTTATATCTTTTATGGTATAATTTTTGTAGTGGATTATCGACGAAACAAGCGCGGCGTCCGCGCCGCCCTCCGTCAAAACTCCGCGTATATGTTCGGGCGTACCCGCCCCCCCCGACGCGACGACAGGCACGTTCACGGAGTCCGCGACTATCCGCGTCATCTCGATATCGTAGCCCTCCTTTGTGCCGTCCGCGTCGATCGCGTTCAAAACGACCTCGCCCGCGCCGAGAGCGACGCCTTTTTTGATCCATTCCACGGCGTCTAAGCCCGTTTTTGTGCGTCCGCCGTTTATGACAACCTCGAAACCCGACGGAATCGCGCCCGATTTCTCCACCCTCAAAACGTCCGCCGACAAAATCATACACTGCGCCCCGAAACGATCGGCGACCGCCGAAATCAATTCGGGATTTTTCACGGCGTTTGAATTGAGATGTATCTTTTCCGCGCCCGCGTGAATGACACGGACGCAATCGTCCAAACTGCGAAGCCCCCCGCCGACCGAAAACGGAATGAACACCCGATCGGCAACCTTCCGGACGGTATCGATCAGGATATCGCGGTTTTCAAAAGAAGCGTTTATGTCGTAAAAGACCAATTCGTCCGCGCCGCCCTCATAGTAGCGTCCGGCGGCGTCCACGGCGTCGCCGATTTCCTTTGTGTTGACGAATTTTATACTCTTCGCAAGGTTTCCGTTCCGAATGTCCAGACAGGCGATTAAGCGTTTACTAAGCATCTTTTTCTCCGATTTGTTTTTATAATATACCGTCTTGTTTTTGTGTATATCGTTTTGTTTTGACGTATACCGTCTTGTTTTTATAGTATACCGTCTTGTTTTTGTGTGTGCCGTTTTGTTTTTATGTATACCGATTTGTTTTTGTGTGCGCCGATTTGTTTTTATAATATACCGTCAAACGTTTCGGTAAATTTATTTTTTAAAAGTCCGCTTTTTATTTTTCGGAAATTCCTTTTTTATGCGTTATTTAATTCGGAAATTCCTTTTTTATATGTTATTTAAGCGGAGGGGAATTCTTCATTATACGGCGGTCTAAACCTTCCATTCGGCGAAATTTTTCAACATTTTCAAGCCCGCTTCGCCGCTCTTTTCGGGGTGAAACTGCGACGCGAACATATTGCCGCGCCCGATGACGGCGGCGAATTCCGCGCCGTGATCGGAGAGGGCGATAACGTCGTTTTTGTCCGTCGGATCGGCGTAGAACGAATGGACAAAATAGAACTCCGAACGCGGATCTATACCGTCGAATATCGCGTGTTTTTTGCAATATTTCAGGCTGTCCCAGCCCATATGCGGAATCTTTAAAGTCCTGTCCGCGGGCTTCAAAAGGCGCACCGTCCCCCCGAACAAACCAAGACAATCGACGTCCCCCTCGCCCGAATGCGAGAGCATAATCTGCATTCCCAAACAAATCCCGAAAAACGGCGTTCCCGCCCTCACCGCCTCTTTTATCGCGGCGGCGATTCCGCCCGAAGAAAGGTTTTGCATAGCGGAGGCGGCGTTCCCAACGCCCGGGAAAATTATCCTCTTAGCGGAGGCGATTTTTTTCGGCTCGCCCGTTATTTCGCAGTCGATCCCGAGATGCGTCAAGGCTCTTTTTACGGAGGTTAAGTTTCCGGCGTTGTAGTCTATAATCGTTATCATACACTCATTTTCCTTATAAAATCCGATTTGTTTTTACGCTTTTTTTATATCCGATATATTCCGTTCTCTTTTCTATATAAACGCGGTACAGTACCGCCGTTTTTACGCGCCTTTTGAGCGTTTATAATCTCCGAACGGCGGATATTTTAATCTTTTTTGACCGCAATTTTCAAACGTTCGCGATTTCTCTATACCGATATATTTCCCTTTAAATTTAATTCGTCCTTATGCTCTTTTAAAAGCGGTTCTATCTCGCCGTCTATAAACTCCCCGACTTGCTTTTCGGCGCGCCCAGTAAACCTTTTCGCGTCCAAAATTTCGTCCAACTTCCCGTGGATTTTCGCGAAAGCCGCGTCGCCCTTAATCCTCGAAACAAGGTCGTTTTCTCCCCCCTCCGCCTTGACTTTTTTCGCGCTCTCCATAGACAAAACGCGTATTTTTTCGTGCAGTTCCTGTCTGTTCCCTCCCCCCTTGACGCATTCCATAAGGATCTCCTCCGTCGCCATAAAGGGCAGTTCCGCGTCGATATGCTTTTTTATAATCTTTTCATAGACGCAAATATTTTCCGTAACGTTCATATAGATTTCCAAAACCGCGTCCGCCGCCAAAAACGCCTGCCCCAAGACAAGCCGCCTGTTCGCGCTGTCGTCAAGCGTGCGTTCAAGCCATTGCGTCCCCGCGGTAAACGCGCCGTTTTGCGGCAGCGTCATTATGAAACGCGAAAGCGACGTGATCCGCTCGCCGCGCATAGGGTTGCGCTTATACGCCATCGCGGAACTTCCGATCTGCGACTTTTCAAACGGCTCTTCCAACTCTTTCATATGCTGCAAAAGGCGCATATCGAAACTGAATTTCGACGCGCTTTGGGCGATTCCCGAAAGAACGCTCAAAATTCCGTAGTCGAATTTTCTCGTATAGGTCTGCCCCGTAACCGAAAAAACCTTGTCGAAACCCATCTTTTTGACCACGGCTTTTTCCAGCCGCTTGACTTTTTCGTCGTCGCCGTCGAATAGTGTCAAAAAAGACGCCTGCGTCCCCGTCGTCCCCTTGACGCCGCGGAGCATAAAATTTGAAAGCGCGCTTTCGACGGCGCGGTAGTCCAAAAGAAGGTCGTAAAGCCAAAGACAGGCGCGCTTGCCGACGGTGGTCAACTGGGCGGGTTGAAGGTGCGTGAAGCCCAACGCGGGCAAACCCTTGTATTTCAAGGCGAAATTTTTTAGATTGTTGATGACGTTCAGGAGTTTTTTCGCGACGATTTTCAGAGCGTCGTAATATATGATTATATCGGCGTTGTCCGTAACGAAACAACTTGTCGCCCCGAGATGAATTATGGGCGCGGCGCTCCCCGCCTTTTCGCCGAAAGCCTTGACGTGCGCCATAACGTCGTGCCGGACTTCGCGTTCGAGTTCGCCCGCGCGCGCGAAGTCGATATCGTCCTTATATTTTTTCATCTCATCGATCTGCGCGGCGGTTATGTTTAGCCCCAACTCCTTTTCGCCCTCGGCAAGCGCGATCCAAAGCCGCCGAAACAAACCGATTCGTTTTTTTTCCGAAAAAGCCGCCGCCATTTCACGGCTCGCGTAACGTGAAATCAAAGGATTTTCGTATGCGTCGTAGTTCATTGAATTTAAGACTCCTTAGTGTTTTTTGCGGAATTGCCGTCGTTTTTTAGGCGAATTTATAATGCCTTTTAGCCTAAATTATCAAGGTTTTTTGCCGGATTTATAATGCTTTTTATACTAAATTATCGAGGTTTTTTGCCGGATTTGTTATGTTTTTCAGCCTAATTATCGAGGTTTTAAGAAATTCACAAGTAATTTTTTTAATAAATTCCATATCGTTACCCGAAATTATTCGCCCAAAAGCCTGCGTAAAATCTCTTTATAAGCGTCCTCGACTCCCCCCAAATCTCTACGGAATCTGTCCTTGTCGAGTTTCTCGCCCGTCTTTGAATCCCAAAAACGGCACGTGTCGGGCGAAATCTCGTCGGCTAAGATAATATCCCCCTTATACCGCCCGAATTCCAGCTTGAAATCGATCAATTCGATCCCCAAATCTTTCAAATATTCCGTCATAACGCCGTTGATTTTTAAAGAATATCCGGCGATTTTTTTCAATTCGCTCTCGGACGCAAGTTCTATCGCCGCAATGTGATATTCGTTTATCATCGGGTCGCCCAGCGCGTCGTCCTTATAGCAATATTCCAAAACGGTTTTTTTGAGTTTCAAGCCCTCGGGGAGTCCGAGCCTTTTCGAGAGGCTGCCGGCGGCGATATTCCTGACGATGACTTCGAGCGGAACGATCGAAACCTTCTTTACCGCCGTCTTTCTGTCGGAAAGTTGTTCGATATAGTGCGTCGGAATGCCGTTTTTTTCTAAAATTTTGAACATATGGTTTGAAACTCTGTTGTTGATTGATCCCTTGCCTGAAATCGTGCCTTTTTTCAGACCGTTAAAGGCGGTCGCGTCGTCTTTGTAGTCGACGATTAGCGCGTCGGGATTGTCGGTGTTCCAAACTTTTTTTGCCTTTCCCTCGTAGAGAAGAGTCGTTTCTTTCATAGCGTTTATGTATCTCCTTTTTTTCGCTTTGACGGGTTTATTTTTTTAAATTTTTATTTTATTTTTTTGAGTTTGTTTTTTGTTTTTTTTCAATCGTCCGCCCCACACCTTTAATCCCCTCCCGCGGAGGGAAATTTCTATATTACCCAACTTATCGTATATATGGGCAAACTCTCTTTCTTATTGTATACATGGGCAAATTTTCCTTATTTTCCGCTATTCCCCTCCGTGGGAGGGGTAGGGGTGGGGCGGATTTAATCCGTACACCGTACGGATTAAAAGTTTAATTAGTATAACGACGGGGAATTTCGTTAATGTCTTTTTTGAATGAAAAATCTCGCCGGTATATTTTGCATATTTTATTTTTTAATCGCTTCCGTTTATGCGGTTCAATATCTCGTCGATTTTTTTGCTCTCCTCGTCCTCGGGCGCGGCGGCGCGGTCGTTTAATTGCCTTATGTCGTAGGGGACGGACAGCGGAATCCCGCTCCCGGTTTGAAGTTCCTCATAGAGATCGCGGCTCGGCGCGTCCTTCCCGGCGGACGTTTTTCCCGTATCGGATGGAATTTCGCGCGTTCTGCCGACCAGTTCATCGATCGCCGCCTTTAATCCCGCGTCCGAAAGAGCCTCCGAAATCCGCAGAGAATTCGCATAGTCAAAGGGCTGACCGCCGTCTGAGTTCTGCTCCGTCTTTATAGGCTTTTGCCTTTCCGTTATGGGCGGTATAAAAGGCGTACTATGCTCCGCTTGAACGGGCTTCTGTCTTTCCGTTATCGGCGGTATAAAAGGCGCGCTATGCTCCGCTTGAACGGGCTTTTGCCTTTCCGTTATGGGCGGTATAAAAGGCGTACTATGCTCCGCTTGAACGGGCTTTTGCCTTTCCGTTATGGGCGGTATAAAAGGCGCGCCATGCTCCGCTTGAATAGGATTTATTACGGGATGGATAACCGCCGCCGAATCGGATTTTACGCTTTCCGTTTGCGCGGAAAAAAGTTCCTCGCGCGGAATTCCCAAAGCCTCCAACGCCGAACTCGGCACGTCCGAAAGGTCGATATTCCGCTCCTTTAACGCCTCCTCGAAGGACAGACTGACGCCTAATTCGTCCGTTTTGTCTCCGTCGTCCGTTTTTTTCTTTTTCGGTTTTTTAAAGACCGTCAACGCCGCCGCGATAATGCACAGACGCGCCAAAACCGCCGCCCCCGCGACCGCGTATAAAAGCGCGCGCGAAGCCTCTCCGTTGATATTCAAAAAGAAATACCCCTCGCCGGTCTCCCTTACGCCGCCGTAAAAAACGCCTATCGAAGCGAAAACTTTGTCGAGATCGCTAAAAGCGCATTGAACGAGCATTACGACGGGGATCAAGGACAAAGCGATATATTTCAATCCGTCGCCGTCCCCTCCCGCCGTCCCCAGCCCGAAGAACTTATACGCAAAAAGCGAATGTACCAGCCACGCGACGGCGGCGGCGAAACTCAAAGCGTAGAACGCGATTTTTATGCTCTCGAAATTTCCGGGCAGAGAATGGAATCCGATAAAAAACAAAACGAACAAAGCCGCGGTCAAAACGACTAAGATAAGCGACGTGATTTGATTCGCGCGGCTCTTAAAAAAACGGGCGTAAAGGAGCAGCAAAACCGCCCCCGAAAAAGCGAAAGCGAAGTTGCTCACTATATACGATTTTACAAAGAAAACGCCGAAAAAAGCGAGGTATAGAACCGCCTCTTTGATGTAGCCCGCGTCTAATTTTCCGCGATCCTCCGCGCGGAAAAAAGCGAAGGGTACGGCGGCGGCGTAGTATATGAAAAGCGCGGCGACCGCTCCTATGAACGAATAGGGCAAAAGCCCGAAGCCCGCGGGAGAATAGCCCGAAGCCGTATAAAAATTCACGAGATTTAAGGCGATTAAGCGAAACGCCGCCGCCGTCGACAGGTTCAAAAAGAAGTACGCGGCATAACTCTCTCCGCCCGAAATGCGCGTGCGCGCGTATTCGTCCAGATTCCCGACGCGCCCGAAAAAGCCGCACCTCTTTACCCTCGCGCGGGCATAGAGCGCGGTGTTTAGAGCGAGCAGACCGGTCAAAGCGAAATTGACATAGTCCAAACCCGCCCTTCCCTCCGCCGAAAAGCCCGCGATCACCGCCGCGAACGCAAGCGCGGCAAAGGTGAAAATAAAGCGTAATATTGTTTTTCCGTATCTTTTAAAAAACATTTTAAATTTTTCCTTATCGAACCCGTCCCGAAAGAGGACAAGTCTATTAGTTATCGTATAGCGGTTAGTTGCCGGCGGTTAGCGGATAGCGTCCGGCGGTTAGTGATCGCTAAATTTTATTCTTCCGTTCCGTCCGTCCGCGTTTCTTGCGTTTCGGGCGATTCCGCGGCGGGTTCCTCAAAGACGGGTTCGCAATCCTCGATTCGGATTTCCCCGTCGAGCGTATCGCAGTCCTCGATCACGGGTTCTTGAATGGCGGCGTCTTTTCCGTCGCCGCCGTCGTCCGCGTCCCCCGTCAAAGCCTTTTCATATTTGTACGTCGCGACCACGAAACAAGCGAAGCCCACGGACAATACGACGGAAATTATATAAAACGCCGTCTTTAAGCCGCCCGTGATTTCCAAAAGTCCGTTGATAAAAAGCAGCGACATAGCGAAACCCGCGGAGGTCAAGACCGCGCTTTTCATATGAATTTTTTTATTTTCCGCCTTTCCGCAGCGGTACAGGCTGATACAAAACAGCAAAACCGTCGCCGCGGCGAAAATTATCGCGACGACGACGAGCGCGTTTACCGAAAGCCCCAGCCCCAGCCCGATCATAAAGGGCAGCAGCGTTATTCCGTAGATAAGTCCGCCGAAAAGCATAACGAACGCCGCGATTTTCGCGATCGTATTTTTCACGTTCAAAAGCACGATTTGCGTGAGTTGGACGCAGAGAGCCGCCGTCGCGAAAAACATATACGTGGATATGAGAGCGGTTTCGGGAAGGTTTTCCGCGCCTCCTTTGGCGACGGACGAAACCGTGAACACGCCCTCCGTGATGATAATCGCCGCCATAATCAACAGACTGATCTTGATTTCGCTCAAAAAAGCGTAGAAACTCTCTTTCGCGTTTTTCTTGACGAACCAAAAGACGATCCAAACCAAAACCGAAACGCCTATGACGATATAGAGCGTCGTTACGATGTCGAATACGTTTACGTTATTCCCGACCGCCGCGCCCCCGACGCTCCCCGAAACGCCGCTGAAAATAAAGAGGAGGTCGATGGCGGCGAAAAGATTCAAAAGCATAATGAACGCCTTGTCGCGCACATAACGCTTTAAACGCGCCGTCTGATAAAAGACGATCGTCAAGACGACGGCGGCGGCAAAAACGCACTTCACGACGGCGGCGAAAACCGCAAGATCCGGCACGTTCGCCGTCGTATAGTTCAAAAGCATCGAAAAAAACAAGACGACGAACAGCGCGGCAAAGGAAAGCATTACGAACTGTTCCTTTATCCTCTCGATAAAGCCGGTTTTGGTATTCATAAAAAACCCTCCGTTAATTTTGAATCCGTGTTTTTTTAGTTTTTATTGTTTTATATTATTTTAATTTCAAATGTATCTTTCCGCTTTATATTATTTTAATCTTAAAATATATCTTTCCGCTTTATGTTATTTCAATTTTAAAATATATCTTTTACATATCTTTCCGCATTTTTAAATACGTTATAAAACGAAAAGGATATATATTAAATATAGTATAGCATAATATCGGCAAAAAAACAAGAATAGATAATATAAATGAAAAAAATATTGCGCGGAAAATTCCCGTATTTTTTTGAAAGGAACGGAAATAATTACGGCATATCAAAAAAGGAGTTGATTTTTTATGAAAAACTACAAAGACGTTCTCTTAGATCCCGCCGATTGCGTCGTTTTGATCGTCGACCACCAGCCGCAAATGTATTTCGGCGTGGAGGAAAACTCGCGCGCAAAAATCCTGAACGCCGTCAAAGGCTTGGCGAAAACCGCGGCGATTTTCAAAGTCCCCGCCGTCCTCACGACCGTAACGCGCGATACTTTCGCGGGCGCGATGGTAAAAGCCGTCGCGGACGTGTTCCCGGGGCATACCCCAATCGACAGAACCACACTCAATGCGTGGGAAGACGCGCGCGTCAAAAAAGCCGTCGCGGATACGGGACGCAAAAAAATCATCATAGCGGGACTTTGGACGGAAGTCTGCGCCGCATTCCCCGCCCTCTCGGCTATGAGCGACGGTTTCGAGGCGTATTTCGCCGTGGACGCGTGCGGCGGAAGTTCAAAGGAAGCCCACGACGCCGCCGTTTCGCGTATGACCGCAAGCGGCGCGACGCCCGTAACGTGGCAGAGCGTGCTGCTGGAATTTCAACGCGACTGGGGCGACAAAACAACCTATCAACCCGTTCAAGCCTTGATCAAAGAATGCGGCGGAGCATACGGACTCGGAATAGAATACGCCGAAACGATTATAGGAAAATAAGAGAACGGACGCTGCGGACTTAGGACAAAATACGCCGAAGCGGTTATAGGAAAATAAGAGAACGGACGCTGCGGACTTAGGACAAAATACGCCGAAACGATTATAGGAAAAATAAGAGAACGGGTGCTGCGGACTTAGGACAAAATACGCCGAAACGATTATAGGAAAAATAAGAGAACGGACGCTGCGGACTTAGGACAAAATACGCCGAAACGGTTATAGGAACAATAAGAAAACGAGCGCATTTTAACGGCATTTCACTTATTATCCGCTATTCCCCTCCGTGGGAGGGGTGTAGGGGTGGGGCGACCGTTTAGAAAATTCCATTCAGTGAGGCGACCGCTTTTAAAAAAACAATAAAGACCTTTCACTATTAAAAAAACTTCTCTCTTATAAAACAAAGAGAGAAGTTTTTTTAGATTTTTCTAAACACTATTAGGAAAACCTTAATTTTACACGTGGTGCTAATAAAACAAGGCATATTTAATGAGCAAGATATTATCTTTTTGATTTAGCAAGTTGACATAGACGGCGATTAAGAAGCTTAGGATTTTCAAGCGGATTCGCGTACACAGACCCCAAAAACTTTTCGCGTAAACTTTTTGGATATTCAGTGTGTCGCAAAGTTGCGAAAAGG
>JAISNN010000065.1 GCA_031276195.1 Clostridiales bacterium | reverse complement strand
AACCCCTCCCACGGAGGGGAATAGCGGAGAGTAGAGGATTCGCCCCACCCCCGAACTATATTATGAAAAAGAAAAATTCAGGCTTGCGTCTTTGGCAAAAGGCGCGTTCGGCTTAGATTATACGGATTATATTATGAAAAAGAAAAATTCAGGCTTGTGTCTTTGGCAAAAGGCGCGTTCGGCTTAGATTATACGGATATATTATGAAAAAGAAAAATTTATGGGTTTTATTTTTTATCGCGGTAGTTTTCGCGTCGCTTTCGTTGAGCGGCTGCGAGTGGCTGTTCCGCGACAGAACCCCCTCGTATGTAATCACGTTTGTGCGCGGCAACGGCGATGAGGATACGGTGATCAAGGTTAGGCACGGCGACGCCGTTCCCCTCCCGAGCGCGCCGAAAAAGGACGGGTACGTTTTTACCGCGTGGTATACGGACGCCGATTCGGGTACGGTTTTTGCCGCGGGAACGACCGCGTCTAAGAATATGACGCTTTACGCGAGATACTTAAAAGTCTATACGCTGTCGGGAGGGGTGTACGACTATTTTTCGGACGCGCCGATCGAAAACTGCCGCGTCTTAGGGCTTGGAAACTACCACTCGGGCGCGCGCGCCGCGCTCTCCGCCGATATCGCGGAGGGCTACGTTTTTGAAGGATTTTATCTGAACGGCGAGAGATTTTCCTCTTATACCGCCGTAAACGTTACGGTAAGTTCGGACGCGGTATATACCGTCAAGGTCAAGAGAGGGCTTTATGTCAGGGCTAAAACGGGCGTAATCGCGGGCGGCGCGGTAACGATCAACGGCGAAAGAAAGGGTTCGGTCAGCCTCTTGGAGGGCGCGCGCGCGGAGATCGCCGCGGAGGTCTATCCAGGCTACCGGTTCGAGGGATTTTTTGACGTAAACGGGTCGCTCTATACCGCCGAAACGCGCTTTGAAATCACCGTGAACGACAACGCGGAATTCACCGCGGAATTCTCATATACCGACTATACCGTTTCAGTCGTTTCGTCCGATCCCGAAACGGGAACGGTTACGCTTTCGCCCGTAAAGGAAGTATACCGGATCGGCGACGTTTTGACCGTCGATTCCGCGCCCGTCGCGGGGAATTTCTTTTTGGGACTCTTTCTCGACTTGGGAGAAAACGACGATCCCGCATGCGTCGCGGGGGCGGACGGGGCGAACGCCGTTTTCGGCATAATAGATCTTATCAACGCCGCCGCTTGGGCGAAACTCTATAACCCCGAAACGGGCAAATACGACAAGGAAATAACCGATTTTAAACTCACCGCGGAGTTTAAAGCGACGGACTTTTCGGACGAACATTATGTATATCAAAAAATCAGCGGCGGCGCAAAAATCACCGGCATAGCCAAACCTTTCGAAACGGGTACGGTCAACGTGCCCGCGGAGATCGGCGGACTGCCCGTCGTTCAAATTTCGGCGGAGGCTTTCCGCGGACGGGAAGACGCCGTAAGCGTATACCTGCCCTCCTCTTTGCGGAGTTTTTCGGGGAATACGAACCCGTTTGAATTCTGCCCGAACCTCGCTTCGGTGGTCGTAGGGTCGAATAACCCGTATTTTTATACAAGCAACGGCGTTCTCTTTAACAAAACCGCAACGAAATTGATCGCTTATCCTTGCGCGAAAGCGGACGAAAACTATAACGCCCCCTCCGCCCTTACGGAAATCGGCGTTTCGGCTTTCGGCGGACAGAGATTTTTAAAGAATTTTTCGGCGGCGGGGCTGAGAACGGTTTCGCCGTTCGCGTTTGAAAATTCCGCGGTCGAAAGTTTCTCCCTTTCGGGCGCGCCGTCATCTTTCGATATAGGGGAATTCGCCTTTTATAACTGCAAAAAATTGTCCGCGCTCAATATAAACTTCCCGGGAACGGTTTCGGGAACGTCGAAGGTTTCGCGGTATGCCTTTTCGGGATGCGAAAACCTTTCGTCGGTCGTTTTAAACGGCATAAAGACGCTGAACGAAGAGGTCTTCTCCGGATGCCGGTCGCTCGCCGGAATCACACTGCCGAGATCGCTCACCGCGCTTAGCGGCGACGTTTTCGGAGGGGCGGGGCTGATTAATATATACGTCGATCCCGAATCGGAGACGTTCGAAGAGTCGGACGGCATTTTATACGATAAAAAAAATAAGGCGGTCGTCCGCTGCCCCGAAAAACGCGCGGGATACGTCGGAGTGCGCAACGGCGCGGCGGCGGTATCCGCCTACGCATTTAAAAACTGCGCGCTTATAACGGACGTTTCTTTGCCCGATTCGGTTTCGTCGATCGGCGCGGACGCTTTTATGAACGCCTACGCGCTGTATTCTCTCAGTATGGGAACGGGCGTTCTCACGATCGGAAACCGCGCCTTCCACGGCTGCCTTGCGCTGACCGCGCTGACGATATCAAATTCGCTCGAAAGCGTGGGCGGATACGCGTTTTTTAATACGGGCATAACCTACCTCGATATGGGCTCCGCCTTTGAAAGGGCGGCGGCGACCGCTTTTAACGGTATGCCGTACCTTACCGAAATCGATTTCCCGAATACCGTCGCCGATCTCGGCGAAAGATATAACAATATCGACGGCGAAATGCCGATTTTTGCGGGATGCCCGAAATTGATAAGTATCAACGTCGCGGAGGGCGGTACGACGGACTATACCTCCTCGCCCGAGTCGGAGGGCAATTCGGGAGGAATTCTCTATAAAGGCGATAGGTATACCGTAAACGGCGTTACGACGTTCGCGGAAAGAGAACTTATAGCGCGCTGCCCCGAAGGAAAAACGGGGACGGTAACCATCAAATCGCAAAATATGATCAAAATCGGATCGGGAGCGTTCGCGAATTCAAAGGCTTCACGCGTGTTTTTCGACTTCGACGGCGCGCTTAAACAAAATTTGCTCATCATAGGACGCGAAGCCTTTTCTTACGCCGCCGCGCTGACGGAAATCAATATCCCGTCGTCCGTAACGACGATCGGCGACGACGCGTTCTTGGAGTGCGAGTCGCTTTCAAAGGTTACACTTCCCGCGTCTTTGCAAAAAATCGGGGATTTCGCTTTCGCGGGCTGCGCGCCGGAAGAGGTCAGAATCCCCGATAAGGTGCAGTATATATACGCCTTCGCGTTCTACGGAAATAAAAACCTAAAACGCGTCTATATCGCGAAAACTACCGCGCCGCATACAAGCACTTTCAGAGGATACGCGAATATTTTCGGCGGACATCACGCGGATCTTAAAATATACGTTATGATGACGCAAAACGGAACGGAATGGAAATCGAATATAAGCAACTTTACGGACGCGACGGGCTGGGGAGAATATAAAGGGCGTTACGCGGACTATCACGATTGATGAGAGATAGAGGGGTTTTGAATGAAATTTTAGGCGGAGAACGGGGGGCGCGGAATGAGGATTTAGATAGAGAAAAAAGAGAATTCGGAGTACGGATTTAGATAGAAAAAAAGAGGATTCGGAATGCGGATTTATTAGGGCGTATAGCGGTTAAACTTTTAAGCCGGGCAAGGGGAACGGGAGAATAGAAAAGTAATAAGGAGAACGAAAGAGTATGGGCGGCGGAATAAACAGGTCTATGTACGAATATATCACGGATTCATCGCGCGATCGGTCTAATCAAGGACTGATTTACTTCGGACGCGCGATCAAATACGACGAATTTATCGGCGGAACAAACGAACTCGCGGCGGCGTTGAAAGGATTTTTCGGCATAAAAAAAGGCGAAAACGCCGCTATTTGTCTGCCGAATATCCCGCAAGCCGTGATGGCCGTCTATGCCTGCAACAGACTCGGCATAGTTTGCAATATGATCCACCCGCTTTTAAGCCCGAACGGTCTGCTCGCGATTATAAAAAATACTAAACCCGCCGTACTCTTTACCGCCGATAACCTTTATGCGAAAAATAAAGACGTGATCTCAAAATGCGGAATCAAAACCGTCGTGTGCGATATGGGAACATACGCGCCTTTTTATATGACGCCGATTATCGCGCTGAAATTCAGACGCGAGAGAGCGGAGATAGAATACGGGGAAAACACGTTCAAATTTTCAGAGGTTTTGAGGCGCGGACGGGAAACCGGAAAGAACGGAACGGGATCGGAAAAACGCGGTATAGAAGCGGATTTTTTAGGACGCGGACGGGGAGATAACGACGGGGAAATTTCATACGGCAAGGGATTTCCGGCGGAGGGGAACGGCGCGGAATGCGGAAATAAAGGGGTTTTTTTAGATCGCGGACGGGGAGAGGGACGCGGTATAGAAGCGGATTTTTTGGACGGTGTTCCGTTCCCTAAGGGGAGCGACCCTGCCGTATATCTGCATAGCGGAGGAACGTCGGGCGATCCGAAAACTATCGTCTTGTCAAACCGCGCTTTGAACAGTCATACGAAAAGTTGCTTTGAGGGTTGCGGAAATATCGAGGGCGTAATGTTTATGGCAATGCCACTATTTCACGGCTTCGGATTGGGCGTTTGTATGCACTCTACGTTGTCAATCGGTCAGCGTATCGCGCTGTTCCCGAAATTCGAAGCGAGAGCCGCCGCGAAAGCCATCAAAAAACATAAAATAAATTTTATCGTCGGCGTGCCGCTGATGTATGAAAAATTGCTGAACGACGAATTTTTTCAAAAAATCGACAAATCAAACTTGCAAAAATTGACCGTCGGAGGGGACGTTCTAAACCCCGAATTGAAAAAACGCTTCGACGCGCTGTTGAAGGAAGGGGGAGCGTCCGTGCGCCTATCGGAGGGGTACGGTTTGACGGAGGCGGTTTCGGTCGTCGCGGTCGATTTCCTTATGAATTCAAAACCGAATTCCGTCGGACAACCGTTGCCCGGAGTCAAAATAAAAATAACGGACGATAACCTGCGCGAATTGAAAAACGGAGAGAAGGGCGAGATTTTGGTTTCGACGGACTATATTATGGACGGCTATTACAACGACCCAGAGGCGACGGCGAAAACGATCGTAACGGGCGATAAAATAACCTTTTTGACCGATGAAAAAACGGACGGGAAAGCGGAAAAGAGCGGCTGTTTAAAAGCGGAAAACCGAGGCGGAAAAGCGGACGGAAAGGTTGAAAATCACGGCTGTTTAAAAGCGGAAAACGGCGGTATAGTACCGCGGAATAACGCGGGCGGAACGCCTTGCGGAGTTTCGGGAAGCGAATGTGAAAATGCCGAAAAGGGCGGTATAGTACCGCGGAATAACGAACATATAAACGCGGCAAAACGGGAAAACGAAAAATGGGTGAGAACGGACGACATCGGCTATTTTGATGCGGACGGCGATCTGCATTTTGTCAGCCGCCGAAAGAGAATTATTATCATCGCGGGGATCAACGTCTATCCGACAGAGATAGAGGGAATCGTATCGGGATTGCCCGAAATCAACCTCTGCTGCGCCGTCGAAGGCAAAAAACCGGACGGAAAACCGTATATAAAACTATTCGTCGTCTTGAACGGGGACGCGGTCTTGGACGGCGCGCTCAAAGAAAAAATCAAAAAAGCCTGCGCCGATAATCTGATCGCCTACGCAGTGCCTTCGGAAATTATCCAAAAGAGCGAATTGCCTCTGACAAAAATGGCGAAGGTGGATTATAGGAAATTGGAGAGTTTAGAGGGGAATTGAATGGTTGAAAACCGAATTGCCTTTGACCGAACCGGAAAGCGGATTAGCGGATAATAAGTGAAATGACGTTAAAATGCGCCGCTTTTGTTTCCTGTCGTTATTGACGTAAACGGTAAAATATCAAGCGGATGTTTCGCCCCACCCCTTTGATCCCCTCCCACGGAGGGGAATTGCGGATAATAAGTGAAATGACGTTAAAATGCGCCGCTTTATGAATCCTAAAATCAAAAATTCAAAGAATTCAAAAAATATAAAAATATAAGATAGTTCTAAGTTTGTGTGATGATTTTGCTTGACCGGTATGACTTTTTATCACGCAGATTTAGAACTCCCAAATATAAAAATCGAAAATCTAAAATTTAAAGAATTCAATAATTCAAGAAATATAAAAATCGAGAATTCAAGAAATCAAGAAATCGAGAAATCAAGAAATCGAAAGAAATCAAAAAATATAAAAATCGAAAGGGCGAAAAATCGGAAAGTGTTAAAAATGTAGAAAATAACGGAAAAGACACAATTATTTAATATTCCGTATATATAATGAAAACGCTTGATATTTCTTGCGGAAATCGAGATAATATATATAGTATATATATTAATAAGGGCATTACGCAAAGTAAATAAGTATTTTTTTAAAAGGGGCTTAAAAATTATATGACCGCTCACATGTCGATGTATGAGTTTTTGAACGCGCGGAAACACGAACGCGAATGGGAAAATATCGTTTATTTCGGAAAAAAAATGAAATTCGGCAAGTTTATCGACCGAATCGACAACCTCGCCTACTATCTCCACAAACGTTCCGTCAAAGTCGGCGACAATATCGCCATATGTCTCCCGAATATTCCGCACGCTATGATCGCCTTTTATGCCGTCAATAAGTGCGGCGCGGTCGGGAACGTCATTCACCCGATGATAAGCGAATACGGACTGCTCAATATCATAAAAAAAACCAAACCGAAATTTATATTCCTCGCCGATATCTTTTATGAAAAATATAAGGAAGTGCTTTCCGATATCGATATAACCGTCGTGATTTGTAAAATGTCGGGCTACGCCTCCGCTATCGTCAAATTGGGAATCAAATATAAAGCGTGGAAAGAAAAAACTCCGCGCGTCCCGTACGGCGCAAAAGTCGTGAAATTCTCAAAAGCCGTGAGCCGTTCGGGAATCGTGAGAGTAACTACGGGAGGAAAGGATATCGCGGCGTACCTCCACAGCGGCGGAACGACGGGCGAAGCGAAAACTATCGTCTTGACAAATTACGCGATCAACGCCGTCGCGATCAACGCCTATACGACTTTCGATACGACCGTAGAAGAGGACGTCGCGTTTATGGTCCTGCCGCTCTTTCACGGCTACGGATTGGCGATCAATATGCACGCCTTTTTAAGTTACGGCTGCAAACTCGTTCTCGTCCCGAAGTTTATGGTCAATAACGCCGTGAAAATTATCAAAAAATATAAGGTCAGCATTATGACGGGCGTGCCGACTATGTATGAAAAATTGCTCAATTCGCCGAAATTCAAAAAGTTGAATTGCAAAAATTTCCACCTTTTGATATGCGGCGGCGATAACCTCAACCCCTCTTTGAGAGAGAGTTTCGACAGACATATCGCCTCAAAAGGCTCTAAGGTCAAATTGATCGAAGGCTACGGATTGACCGAAGTCGTCGCCGTCGCCTCCGTCAATACCGACAAAAATTACCGCGTCGGCTCGGTCGGAAAACCGCTCAACGGCGTGCAAATCAAGGTCGTAGACGAGAATATGAACGAATTGAAAAGAGGCGAGTACGGCGAGATTATGATCACCAGCCAAAGCCTTATGGAATATTATTACGACGACCCGATCACCACAGCCCAAGCCGTCGTAACGGACGAAAACGGTACGAGATGGCTGAGAACGGGCGACTGCGGCTATATAGATATAGACGGCTACGTTTTCTTTAAAGACAGAATTAAACGGCTCATAATCATCGCGGGCGTGAACGTCTTTCCCTCCGAAATCGAGGACGTCGTGTCGCTTATGCCCGAAATCAATATGTGCTGCGCGATCGAAGGCAAAACTAAAGAAGGCAAGGTTATGATCAAACTGTTTGTCGTCTTGAACGAGGGCTATAAATATAGCCTGACGATGGAAAATAAAATCATCAAAACGTGTAAGGATAATCTCATACAGTACGCCGTGCCGAGTAAGGTCATCGCGAAAAAATCGCTGCCCGTAACGCAAGTCGGTAAGGTCAACTATCGGCAGGTTATGCAGATGGACGACGAGGAATAGGGGTTTTTGCGGAAGGTTTTCCGTGCGCGGAATGCCGTAAAGCGCGGAAGGGTAAGTGCGGAACGGCTTGCCCGAGAACGCCGGAAAACAAGCGGAAAAACGCTTGAAAATACCGCCTAAAAAACGCGGTACTATACCGCGGAATATCGGATAAAAAATGTAAACTAAAAACGGACGCGGCTTTAAAAAAAACGCGGATACTATAATAAAGGTTTTTAAAGAGGTTTCATTGCAGAATAAGAACATTCCCGTTCACCAAAATCCGATAGAAACAAAAGACGCGCTCGGTATGAACGCGCTTGTTTTGGCGTTTATCGGCGACGCGTTTTTGACCCTTTTTGTCAGGACGGATCTCGCGACGGCTTCGTCGAGAAAGGCGGGAGAACTCCATAAACGCACTTCCGCCGTCATCAACGCGCGCAATCAAGCGCGGATCGCGGACGCGGTTTTTCCGCTTTTGGACGACGCGGAGAGAGAAGTGTATATGCGCGGAAGAAATGCGAAATCAAAAAATACGGCGAAAAACGCCGACGTATTCGTGTATAAAAAAGCGACCGCGCTGGAAGCCGTTTTGGGCTTTTTGTATGTTACGGGGCGGACGGATAGAATAGAGGAGTTAATGAAACCGTATTAAAATTCCGCGGTATAGTACCGCGAAAATGAGTATTTTTTAAGCGGTCGCCCCACCCCTTTGTCCCCTCCCACGGAGGGGAATTGAGGATAATAAGAGAAGCTCGCCCCACCCCATTGTCCCCTCCCACGGAGGGGAATTGAGGATAATAAGTAAAGTTCGCCCCACCCATACACCCCTCCCACGGAGGGGAATATAAGGATAAAAATCACACGCAGCGCGGTAGTTGAAAAAAATTTTATCCGCAAAATAATAACGCAAAATTGAGAGTAAAATCAATGCCGGATTTCGCGGTATAGTACCGCAAAAATAATACATAATAAGTAAATATTTTTTAATCCGATATGCCGCGGAGATAATACGGAACAAGTAAATTTTTTAAAACCGGCATCGCGGAAATAATATATAATAAATAAAGTAAATATTTTTAAACCCTTTTCCGGGGTTTATTTTATACGGCAAAAGGAGACGCTATGGACAAAATCAGAACCCGTTTCGCGCCCAGCCCGACGGGATTTATGCACATCGGAAATCTCAGAACCGCCCTTTATTCCTATCTATTCGCAAAGAAAAACGGCGGTTCGTTTATCTTGCGGATCGAGGATACCGATAAGGAACGGTATGTCGAAGGGGCGGAGGACGTAATTTACAGAACGCTCAAAACCTCCGGAATAAAGACCGACGAGGGTCCGCGCGAGGGCGGGGCGTTCGCGCCATACGTTCAGAGCGAGAGACAGTCGATAGGGATATATAAAAAATACGCCGAGGAACTTATACGCCGCGGCGGCGCGTACTATTGCTTCTGTACGAAAGAGCGGCTGGAAGGCTTGACCGACAAAAACGGCGTGCGTACCTATGACAAGCACTGCTTGAAATTGACGAAAGAGGAAGTAGAAGCCAACCTCAAAAAAGGAATGCCGTACGTTATCCGCCAAAATATTCCAAAAGATACGGCGACCGTCTATAACGACCTCGTATTCGGAGAAATCAGCGTCGACAGCAACGACTTGGAGGACAATATTTTGATCAAAAGCGACGGAATGCCGACGTATAATTTCGCGAACGTCGTGGACGACAGATTGATGGGTATAACGCACGTTTTGCGCGGCGTGGAATACCTTTCCAGCACGCCGAAATACAACCTTATGTACGACGCGTTCGGCTGGGAGCGTCCGACATATATACATCTGCAATTGATTATGAAAGACGCGGCGCGTAAATTGAGCAAAAGATACGGCGACGCGAATTTCGAGGACTTTATAAAAAAAGGCTACCTCCCGCACGCGATCATAAACTATATCGCCCTGCTCGGCTGGAGCCCGAAAGATAACGTCGAAAAAATGACGATGGAAGAACTTATCTCGAATTTTTCAGTGGAAGGACTGAGCCGCAGTTGCAGCATTTTCGACGAAAATAAAATGCGCTGGCTGAATTCACTGTATATCAAAGAGATGCCGCCCGAGGAGTTCGCGGCGGCGGCGGAATCGTTCATAAAAGAGAGCAAAGCGAACGGGTTTTGTCATAAAAAAATCGCGAAACTGCTGCATACGCGTACGGAGATTTTGTCGGATATCCCGGGACTGATCGACTTTATCGCGGAATTTTACGACGCCGGATTCGATACCTCGCTGTTCGTAAACCAAAAATGGAAAACCGACGGCGCGCTGGCAAAAAGAATTTTGGAATCGTATTTGGACGAAATCGCTCCGGCGGAGTTTACGGAGGAAGGACTGAACGGCTTCTTCGCCGCGCTCGCAGAAAAAAACGGACTCAAAAAAGGACAGGTCCTTTGGTGCGTCCGGATCGCGGTTACGGGACGGGCGGCAACGCCGGGCGGCGCAACCGAAATGCTCGACCTGCTGGGCTTCGCGGAAAGCGGAAAACGTATAAGGTATGCGATAGAAAAATTAGGCGCGTCATAAAAAAGAGGAAAGTTTATTCCTTTTTTTGGCTTCGCTGAGAGCGGAAAACGCATAAGATACGCGATAGAAAAATTAGGTGCGTCATAAAAAAGATGAAAGTTTATTCCTTTTTTTGGCTTCGCTGAGAGCGAAAAACGTATAAGATACGCGATAGAGAAATTAGGCGAGATTATTCACGGTTCAATATATGCAGCGGCATTCAAAAAGACGGAATTCAAAGAAAAATCACAAAAGGCGAAAAGGCGGTTTTAATCGATACGGACGGGAATTATTTTAAAATACGAGGCTTTCGAAGCGACGGTTGCGCTATATATCGGCGATTCATCGGTTCGCGGTTTGAAAATATGTCTTAAAATATAGCGAAAATTAAGGAAATGCGTGTTAAAACGCTTGACTTATAATTAAATATATATTATCATAATCGGGCGTTATTTGCGGCGATCGATATTGTTCTTTCGGATTAGCCCCCCGGGAGCGGATATTTTGGTTTTCGCGGATGCAGCGGTTTTTAAAAAATTTCGGAGGTTCTCTGTATGAAAACTTATATGGCGAAGCCCGAGACCGTCGAGAGGAAATGGTATATTATCGACGCCGATGGACTTGTCCTCGGTCGTCTTGCCAGTCAAGTCGCGTCTATTTTGAGAGGAAAAAATAAGCCGACTTTTACTCCGAACGTCGATACGGGCGACCATGTTATAATAATTAATTGCGACAAAATCGTTTTGACGGGCAAAAAACTCGAACAAAAGTTTTATCGCCACCACACCCTCTACCCGGGGGGGCTTAAAGAAATTCAAGCCAAAAAACTTATCGGCGAAAAGCCCGAGGAAGCGGTCTATCTTGCCGTCAAGGGTATGATGCCGAAAAATTCGCTCGGAAGGACTATGCTCAAAAAATTGCGCGTATACAAGGGCGCGGAGCATATCCACCAAGCGCAGCGGCCCGTCGAGTTAAAACTCAAATAATAAGGATAAGGATAGGGATTTTATTATGGCAGCCACAAAATCTAAAAAGAAAATTCAATATTTCGGCACGGGCAGACGCAAAAAAGCCGTCGCCCGCGTCCGCATTCTTCCGAACGGGAGCGGCGAAATCACGATCAATAAGAGGGGAATCGACGAGTATTTCGGGTATGACACTTTGAAATATATCGTGCGTCAGCCCTTAAACGCGGTCGGGCAACTCGGCGGCTACGACGTTATCGCAAACGTAGGCGGCGGCGGCTTTACGGGGCAGGCGGGAGCGATCAGAATGGGCATAGCGCGCGCTTTGCTCGTCGCCGATCCGAGCCTCAGACCGATTTTGAAAAAGGAAGGCTTTTTGACGCGCGACCCGAGGACGAAAGAAAGAAAGAAATACGGACTCAAAAAAGCGAGAAAGGCTCCGCAGTTCAGCAAACGTTAGTTTTTTTTAGAACCCGGTTTGAAGAAATGGATTATTCAAACCGGGTTCTTTATTTTTATTTTCCGCTTTTTCAAGCGGATTTTTATTTAAGACGGATAAAAAAACTCGCCGCATTGTATTTTTTTAGCGGCGTTTTTTTGTTTTTTAATTTGGCATTATGTTTTCAGAGCGTTTTTTGTTTTTTAATTTGGTATTATTTTTATTCCGTATTATTTTTGTTGTTTAGCGTGAGATAATTATTTTATATTGTTTTTGTTGTTCGGCGTAAGATAATTATTTTATATTATTTTTGTTGTTTAACGTGAGATAATTATTTTGTATCATTTTTATTCGTTTTTTTTGTGCTTTTTTCGACGGTGAAAATTTCCGCCCGAGCCGTTTGCTTTGACGGGACGGCGGCGCAGAGAACGGCGAGCGCAAAGGAGATTGAGGACATAGTATAGTAGTATGTTTTCAGCGGCGTCAGGACGGACGCGATCAGCAGAATCAGCGTCGCAAACAAAAAACGGCGGCCGTTTTTTGCCGAAAGAACGCCGTCTAACGCGAGTTTCAAGCCCGGCAAATCTTTTTTGTTCCTTTGGACTTTGCGCGGCGGGGGAGGCAGGGCGCGCAGGCTTTTCAGGTAGCGGTGCAGGACGGGGATTTTAATCACCGAAAGCGGAAAATTCAAATCCTCCGCGGCTAAAAATACGTCGCGGTCAAAATTTTTCGTTATGAGGAGAACTTTTTTCGCGCCGCGTTCTTTCGCTATGCGATAGATTTTTAAAACCTCGTCCTTGGACACCTTGGAATACTTGAAAACGGGAAAAATTAAGCCGTCCGCGCCGCCGCTTTTGAATGAAATAAAATCGCCTTCTAAGGCGGCGTTATATTCGGCTTTTATATTCTTGCAGATGTATTCGGCGGCAAACGCGTTCCCGTTGGTCAAGAAAAACTTGAAAAGATTCTCCGCGCTTATGTGTTCGCGCTTTATTTTCGCCGCGAAAAACTTCCCGTAGACGACCGAGCCCGCGGCTACAATCAACGCGGACAAGATAACCGAAAGAACGAATTTTCCAAAAACCGAATGGAGAATTATGAATAACGCGGCGAACGCGACGAGCCGGACGGCTATATAATCAATCAGTTTTGCCATACGGATATTTTTGACGTATTCGGGAATTTTTAAACGGAAAGGGAGAATTTTAAAGTTTTTTTAATACGGATATTTTTGCGTATCGGGAAAATTTTTAAACGGAAAGAAAAAATTTTCGGGGATTTTAAATTTTCATAGTAAGGAACGGCGCAAAAGGGCAAAAAACGACACATTTGTGTCGCAAATTCATACGATATTCACAAACGAAGAATATACTAAATACAATACGGATAAGGAATATAAACTATGAATAAAATAAAATACGATTTAAGCGATTTGGATTTCAAAAAAGATTGGCTTGTGCATAAAAATTGCAAGGAATGGTGGTATGCGACGGGCGTTTTGTTCGACGGCGAAAAAAACTTGTATTCCTATCAATACACCTTGCTTCACATAAATTTCGGACTTATCACCTTGAAGTGCGCGATGACGGCATTGACCGACTTTAAAAACGACAAGCATTACTATTTGCAGCAACCCGCTCTGTTGTCGCTCGGCAAGGTGATTATCGACGAAAACGAGGCGTCGTTTAAGGGCGTCGCCCATGTGAAAAAACAGGAAAAAGGCATATCTCTTGAACTGAGTCATTCCAAATTTAACCTATCGCTTACGGCGGACTACGGCAAAGGCGCTTTTTGGCATTGCGACGGCGGCAAATTGCAAATGGGCATACCCGATGAAAAAGAAACGACGCTTTATTATTCATATACGAATATGCCCACGTCCGGTTACGTAACGCTAAACGGCGAAAAGATATATCTTGAAGGCAAAACGTGGTTCGATAAGCAGGGCGGCACATACGCGATCGCAAATCCGAAAACCCATTGGGAATGGTTCTCCCTCCGTTTTTTTGACGACGAGGAAATTATGCTGTTCACCTTTCCGCAGGACGATTATTTCGACGGAACGTATATAACGAAAACGGGCGCAACAAGACGCTTAAATGATTACGATATTAAAAACACAAGCGTTATAACTGTGGATAATATGAAATGGTCGGCCGGTTGGAAACTGCGGACGGGCGTAAAGGATAGGGAATATACGATTGAACCCATTAGACAAGGACATATAAATTTCGCTTACTTTGAAGAACTTTGCTATATAAAGGATAGAAATAATAAGGTCGTCGGCTATTGCTTTGCGGAATTGCTGCCCGGAATTTTAAACGCGGGCTCGAAAGAATTCAATATAGGCAACCTATTTAAACGGATAGAATATTAATGCGGATTCGGTTTAAAAGTGTGAAAATTGCGGTTTAACAAATTCTGCGTTGTAATCTCGGCTTCGCTTTTGTACGAGCGGTATTTTATGACTCGAATCATTGATTTTAGTCACGATATTCTCCATTAAACGTAGAATTTTCTTGTGATTTGCCCCCCTATGGCTGAGCGCGTTTTTTCTTCTTAAAATATTCCTAAAAATCTTATTTCTAATTCAATTTATTTAAAAGATTTGCCCATGCGTCCCCTATGGCTGAGCGCGTTTTTTTCTTTCAAAAGTTTTCCTTTAATTCAATTTATTCAAAAGATCCGCGAGTGCGCGTCCCCTATGGCTGACCGCGTTTTTTTCTTCTCCGTCCGCCTCCGAAAAGGTTTTCTTCAGGTCGTGCGAATAGAAAATCGGGTCGTAGCCGAAGCCGTTTTCTCCCGAACTTTCCCTCAAAATTTCGCCCTCGGAAGAGCCGTTCCCGACGAGATACGAGCCGTCGGAAAACAACAAAACGACCGCGCAGACAAAGCGCGCGCCGCGGTTTTTCGCGTTCTTTAAGGCGGTTAAAAGTTTTTTATTGTTGTCCTCATATGAACAATGTTCGCCCGCGTAACGCGCCGAAAAAATCCCGGGCGCGCCGTCCAAAAAATCCACGCAAAGCCCCGAATCGTCGGCAAGAACGGCGGTATTTTTTAGCGTTTTCGCGTCGGGAGCCTTTAAAAACGGCAAATCGCCGCTTATTTTGGGGAAATCGCCGGCGTTAATTTTTTTTGAAATTTCGGAATTGATAGGCAAAGAAATGTCTTTTTGCAGCCGTTCCGCGTATGTCAAACTATAGTTTTTTTCGCCGCCGTCCGTTTTTTTATCGGTCTTTTCGTCCGTTAAAAGAGCGGACAACTCTCCGAAAACCGCCTTTGCTTTTATCAACGCGTTTTCAAAAAAAGACGCTCCGTTTTCCTCGGGGTCGACGTTTATTCCCGCCTCTTTAAGGGTATATATCCGCGAAAATTTATCCCGTAAAATTTCCTTTATTTCGACCGCTTTGTGCTTATTGTTGGTGGCTAATATCAAATTCATAAACGTTTAAAATCCTTTGTTTTCCGATTCGCATAATATAATATATATTATAAAAATACCTAATTATCCGCGCCGTACAATTATATAACGTATATTATAAAAATATCTACGCATCACGGCGTATAATTTTATAATATATATTATGAAAATATCTAATGTATTTCAATGTGGAATTATATAATATGTATTATGAAAATATCTACGTATCGCAATATGGGAATTATATAATATATATTATAAAAATGTTTTTATTGCGCGTGTATAATTATATAATATCGGTTATAAAAATACCGCGAGAAGACGTTTATTTTCGGCTCATATTAAACACCGCGCCGATCACAAGATTTATCTCATATGTCAGCACGTTCGGCTTGAACATATATTTTTGCGTAACGTCGTAAGCGTATAATTCCAGACTGTGCGGTCCGTATGAAAGCCCGCTCAAATTCGCCGCGGGATAGAACACTTTTGAATATTTTTCCCTATCTATATCCGCGATAAATTTTTTCGCTTCAAAGGTTACGCCTTTTTTGTCGACCGTCAAAACCCCCTCTGCGGCAGTTATATACGAGTTGTTCACGTCGTCCTCAAACAAAAGATCGGCGTCGACCGAGTATGAAAAGCCGGGCTTTGCCGCGAGTTTTGCGATCTCGTTTTTTTGGAACTCCACCCATTCGTCGATACGTGAAAAATACCGCGCGCCGTCCTTGAAATCCAGCGTTCCGTCCGTCTTGACCTCGGCTTTCAGCCCGCATTCTTTGCAGCAAATATGTTTCGCCGTGGAGAAAGTTTTCCCCGAACTTTTGCAAGACGGACACATGAACAGCAAATTCTCGATTTTTTTCGCGGGCGACGGAGTGAGAAATTTTATTCCGTTGTCGATTTGGTAGTCGTATTCGTTGAAGGTAAATTTTTCAACGATCCGTTTATAAATTTCCGCGTCGGAAAGGGCTTTGACCTCGCGTTTTGTGAAAAGAGTATCGACTTCGGTCGTGATTTTTCCGAAACGCGGACTTTGCGTCCAGCGCGGATAGGAGAGATACGACCCCTTCGGGTTGACGAAAAGAACGGGAAGCCCCATCCATTTGACCATTTTCGAGATGGCGGGGGAGATGTAACTGTTCGCGCCGTCGGGCGTCGAGCGGCCCTCCGGGCATAAAAAAATGCTGTACCCGTTGTCGGCGGCGGACTTGACGACTTTAAGAGCGGCGAGATCGGGGATAAACTGCTTTTTGGGAATGGCGTCGAAAAGGCGCAAAATCATACCCGTAGCCTTGCCGTAAAACAGTTTTCTGGCGGCGACGATTTTATAGTCCATATCCTTTAACGCCGCCATCGTGTGCAGCATATCCAGCCCCGAGCCGTGAGTACACAAAATGAGATAGTTTTTGGAATAGTCCACGGGCGTTTTTTTGACGACCTTATTCCGAAAAGCTATTTTAATCAAAGCGCACGCGATAAAAGCCGCGGCTTTCGCGAATGCGCGTTTTTTGTTTTTTGAATTTTTCGGTGTGAGAGATTTATTTTCCATTATCTTTTTATTAAAGGTATCCATATGTGAATGTTTTATGGACGCCGTTTAATTCCTATTTTCGTTATTGTTTTTGCCGTGAGGTATCTATAAAATATTGTAAAACGACCGGGAATTTTTTATAGATACTATATAATTCTTATTTTCGTTATTGTTTTTGTCGTGAGATATCTATAAAATGTTGCAAAACGATTGAGAATTTTTATATACGCTTCTTAATTCCCGTTTTTATTTTATATAGAATTTCAACGGCGAAATTCCATTTATACAGCGTGCTTCCTTTTGAAAATTCATAGGCTTGAATCGCGTTGTTCTGCCCGAGAATGAGGAGTTTTTTGTTAAAAGCGACGGTGGGCAGAGCGTTGATCGGATAGAAATATTCGGTTTTCGCGTTGCGGTCGAAAACCTCGGACGGACAAAAGGCGATTCCGTTTTCCGTCAAGGTTACGGTTCCTTTTGCCGCTTTCACATATTTCATTGTGGCTTTGTTTTCGAGAAGGAGGGTAACGTCCTCCGTCAAGCGAAACGGCGCGCCGCCGTCGTTTTGAGTTGCCATATTTCCGCCTCCGAAGGTAAGTATGTACGCGTGTTTTTTGTGGGGTGGGCAGTCTTGCGCAAATATTATATAATTTTTCAAGCCGCCGCATCGATGTGCATTAATTTTCTTTTTTCGGGTAGTATATTCCGTGTTTTTTATAGCGCGAAAATCTCGGTAATTTTGCGGTATAGAACCGCCGTTTTTTTGTATTATATCTGCGTTTTTGTAAGGTTAAAATCTCAATAATTCCGCGGTATAGAGCCGTCGTTTTTGATGTTATAACCACGTCTTTATAGCGCGAAAATCTCAATAATTCCGCGGTATAGAGCCGTTGTTTTTTTTTATTTTATACCCACTTTTTGTTAGGGTAAAATCACCGTAATTTTTCGGTATATATCCG
>JAISNN010000043.1 GCA_031276195.1 Clostridiales bacterium | reverse complement strand
CCGTTTTTCGGCTGTTTTTAGCCCTATTTTAGGCATATTTTACGCCGTTTTTCGCTTGTTTTTGCCGCATTTTTAGCCTTATTTTATGCCGTTTTTCGCTTGTTTTTGCCGCATTTTTAGCCCTATTTTATGCCGTTTTTCGCTTGTTTTTAGCCCTATTTTAGGCATATTTTACGCCGTTTTTCGGCTGTTTTTAACCCTATTTTGACCTTATTTTATGCCGTTTTTCGGCTGTTTTCAGCCTTATTTTAACCTTATTTTAACCTTGTTTTTCGCCGTTTTTCGACTGTTTTTAGCCCTATTTTGACCTTATTTTATGCCGTTTTTCGGCTGTTTTTAACCCTATTTTGACCTTTTTTATGCCGTTTTTCGGCTGTTTTTAGCCCTATTTTGACCTTATTTTTTGCTTGTTTTAGCAATTTTTTATTATATAATTTGGAAGTTTAACGAGTTTAATATCCATTTTGCATAGTATTCTATGTACGTAGAATACTCTATTTTTTAAGGTTTTGCGTGGTAGAACGCTCCCTTTCTTAAAACATAGAATACTTTATTTTTCTAAAAAATATGGTTCTATTTAGAACGGATACATACTACTCACCGTCCAAAACGACGGGCATAATCATAGGAAAAATAAGACTCTATTTAGAACGGATATATGTTACTCGCTGTCCAAAACGATGGGCATAATCATCGGATTTTGCTTATATTTATTAAAAATATGTTTTTTGAGAGATTTTCTAACAAGGGCTTTTATGACCGCCGTATCGTCGCATTTGTCAAAATCAAACTGCGCGAGAGTGCCTTTGACTATCTCTCTGACCTCGGGCGTGAAGCCGTCGCTGCTGTGAAAACCGCGCGTTATGACGTCGACGTTGGAATAAAAATTGTCCTCGTTCCCGGGCGTCATCGCCAAAAGATTCAAAATTACGATTATAAATCCGTCTTCGGCGAGATGCTGTCTGTCCTTTAAAACAAGGCTGTCCATATCGCCCGTAACGTAGCCGTCGACGTATATATTCCCCGCCTGAACGTTCGAACCCGCCTTGATTCCGTTCCTTTGAACGACGGCGGTCGAACCCGCTTCGGGAACGAAAATATTCTCCTTTGCGATACCCAGCGACTGCGCCATAAAACTGTGTTTTTTCAAGTGGCGGTATTCGCCGTGAACTGGAATAAAAAATTTGGGTTTAATAAGGGAAAGCATTAATTTCAATTCCTCGGCATACGCGTGTCCCGACGCGTGGACTTCGTGAAGAGCCTCGTAGATCACGTCCGCGCCCAAACGGTAGAGATTGTTGACGACCGTTAAAACCATTTTTTCGTTCCCTGGAATGGGCGACGACGACAAATCGACCGTGTCTTTCGTCCCGATCGTAACCTTGTCGAAATCTCCGCGCGACATTCTGGACAACGCGCTCATCGGTTCGCCCTGCCCTCCCGTGCAGATTATGACGGTTTTTTCGTGCGGATAGCGTTTGATTCTGTCGATGTCCACGATATCGGTATGCTCGAATCTCAATTCGCCGATCTTGAACGCCATCTCCGCGATATTGATCATACTGCGTCCCGAAAAAGCCACTTTTCGGTCGTATTTCACGGCGAGATCGATGATCTGCTGAATGCGGTATATGTTCGATGCGAAGGTGGCGATTATCAGCCGTCTGTCCATATTTTCGGAAAAAATATAGTCGAGAGATTGCCCGACGTTTTTTTCGCTCATCGAATGCCCCTCTCTCTCTATGTTCGTGGACTCGCCCAGCATCAAAACGACGCCGCGGTTTCCGAGTTCCGCAAGCCTGCCAAGGTCTGTCATTTTTCCGTCTATTGGGGTGTAGTCGAATTTGTAGTCGCCCGTATGGAATATCATACCTATGGGGGTTTCGATCGCCAAATGGCACGCGCCCGCGATCGAATGGGTGGCTTTGATGAACTCGATCCGAAACATACCGAGGTTGATTATATCGCCTTCCGTAACGACGTTGAGGTGGTTGTCGGCGATTTTGTTTTCTTTGAATTTATGCTGACAAAGCGCGATCGTGAGGCGCGTTCCGAATACCGGAACGTTCGGAATGTCCTTGCAAAAATAAGGAAGCGAACCGATATGATCCTCGTGTCCGTGCGTCAAGACGACGCCGCGTATCTTGTCCCTGTTTGATTTGAGATAACTTGTGTCGGGAATGATATAGTCTATTCCGGGCATATTGTAGCCCGGGAAAGACATACCCGCGTCAACGACGATTATGTCGTTACTGTATTCGATAGCGGTCATATTTTTGCCGATTTCGCCTATGCCGCCCAAGAATACGATTTTGAATGATTTTGCCATAAAACTCCTTTTAATTTTTTTGTTAAATGTCGGGTTTGGATTTATAGAATACTATGAATTTCACAGTATTTAATTTCTTTTTTAGCGGAATGAAAAGATAGAATACTATGCAAAACGCGTTGTTCCATACTCTATAATTCCGTTATATCGCCTTTTTTTAAATCGAATGAGAATATAGAATGCGCCGTAAAACGCGTTAGACTATACTTTATGATATCATTTTATACAGTATTTTTTTTAGCGGAATGAAAACATAGAATACTACGCAAAACGCGTTGTTCCATACTCTATAATTCCGTTATATCGCCTTTTTTTTAAATCGAATGAGAATATAGAATGCGCCGTAAAACGCGTTATTCTATACTTTATGATATCATTTTATACAGTATTTTTTTTAGCGGAATGAAAACATAGAATACTATGCAAAACGCGTTGTTCCATACTCTATAATTCCGTTATATCGCCTTTTTTAAATCGAATGAGAATATAGAATGCGCCGTAAAACGCATTATTCTATACTTTAATGATATCATTTTACACAGTATTTTTTTAGCGGAATAAAAACATAGAATACTATGCAAAACGCGTTAATATAACCGCGTTCACTGACCGCTAATCACTTTTATACCACCGATCACCGACCGCTCTATACCATAACCGCTATACCGCCGCCATACCTCTAACCAAGCGCCAGCGAAGCCGCGCCCAAAATTCCCGCGTCGTTCGTAAGCGACGCTTTTTTGACAAGGACGCGCGGATTTCCGTTCTTTATGCCGAAGCAACTTTCGTCCGTAAATTTTTGGAGCGGAAGAATGAGCGCGTCGCCCTCGTTCGAGATCCCGCCGCCGATCAAGACGACCTCGGGACGGAATATGTTCGCGAGATTGACGATCCCCTCGCCGACATAGCGGATATATTTTTCGACGACTTCCGCGCCCGTTTTGTCGCCCTTTTTCGCGGCGATAAACGCCGTTCTGCCGCACACCTTGCCGTCCTCCGCGGCGATTTTCGCTAATAGGCTGTCGGGATTTTTTTCTATCGCCGCCTTTGTCTGTTTCATCAAAGCCGTAGCCGACGCGTAAGCCTCGAAACAACCGCGCCGTCCGCAAGAGCAATCCGCGCCGTCCATACAAATTACGATATGCCCCCCCTCCGCGCCGGCGGAAGCCGCGCCCTCCAAGAGTTTGCCCTCTATTATTATGCCCGTGCCGACGCCCGTCCCGAGCGTGATAAATACGATATTAGAATTTCCTTTCGCCGAACCGAACCGAACCTCGCCTAACGCCGCGGCGTTCGCGTCGTTGCCGATCGAGATCGGGGTTGAGCCGAAATATTTTTTCAACTCCGCGACGATCGGAATATTGATCATCTTTATGTTGTTGCTGTATGTGATAATTCCGCGCTTAGAGTCGATCGTACCCGGAATCCCGAGACCTATGCCCTCTACGTCGGACAATCTCAAATTTCCCTCGAAAAGCAAGCGGTCTATGAGTTTCGCCGTATCGGCGATGATTTCGGCGGCGGGATTGTCCCCTTGCGCCGTCGGCACGCTCGATTTGCAAATTATGACGCCGTTTTCGTCGACGATGCCGCCCTTTACGCTCATACCGCCTATGTCGATACCTATTATGTACATAAATAAGAATTTCCTTTATTTAAAATATATTTTTTAGTGGCCGGTGGTTAGCGGTTAGTGATCGGCGGCGGATTAAACATTCCGTTTTTCATATAACATATGTTGCAACATTTTCCGCGCTTCTATACCGCCGTTTTTTATTCGTTTTTTAATCGCCGAATTCGATCAAATTCCGCGTTTTATTTATTTTTTTAACGCGTTGGCTTTATTAACGGAAAAAAACTAACATATATCGTAAACATTCCGTTTTTTATATAACATATGTTGTAACATTTTCCGCGCTTCTATACCGCCGTTTTTTATTCGTTTTTTTAATCCGGAATTCCGCGTTTTTAAAAATGTTTTTATCACCTGAGGGTGGTCGTGATAAATTCCGCTTCACCTTTGACCGTGATTTCCAGCCCCGCGGGAATAAACGCCGTCGCGCCCTTTTGCAACGCGGTCTTTTCGCCGCCGCATACAAGTTCCGCGCGCCCCTCCGCCGCCGTAACCGCTATAAAGCAGTCCTCGTTAAAGAGCGGACAAGACCCGTCGATGCGATAAAATTCCGAAAAGAAATATTTGTCGTCGGCTATGAGCCGCTTTTTAAATCCAAAATAATCGACGTACGGAAACGCGGCGGGCGTCGCCTTGCCCCCCTTGAAATTCATCACGGCGAGAGCCTTTTGAACGTGCAATTCACGCGGCTTGCCGTCGCGCCCCACACGCCCGAAGTCGTACACGCGGTAGGTAAGGTCGGAATTTTGCTGAATCTCCGCAAGCGTTATGCCCGCGCCGATCGCGTGAACCGTCCCCGCCTCGATCATATAGACGTCGCCCTTCGCGACGGGAACGAAATTCAAAATTTCCGTCAAAGTGTTCTCCCCGATCCGCCTCAAAACCTCCGCGCGCGAAGTGTCGCGGCAAAATCCGAAAAAAATCCCCGCGTCCTTTTCGGCGTCGAGAATAAACCAAACTTCGGATTTGCCGTAACTTTTTTCGTTCGCCAAAGCATAGCGGTCGGAGGGGTGAACCTGCACGGACAAGTTTTGTTTGGCGTCGATAAGTTTTATGAGCGTCGGAAAACGCGGAAAAGATAAACACTTTTTCCCGGCGAATTCCGGATTGAATTCCAAAACCTCGTAGAGCGTCTGCCCCTTGAATTCGCCGTTCAAAACACGCGACGGCGCGTCCCCGCGAAGCGATAACTCCCACGACTCCGCCGCGCACCCGAAACCGCCGGGAAGCGGCTTGCCCCATTTTTCAACCAACTTTACGCCGCCCCAAATGTAATCCTTTAAGACGGGCTCGATCAACATCGGATATTTTTTTTTCATATACCACACATTATTTTGTATTTTTTTTTCAACTTCCCCGTTTATTAAAACGCGAACGCTCATAAAGCGTTTCTTTGATAATGCCGCATTCCGTATCTTTTTAATTTACGCTATTTTCTAAAACGGCGGTAAACTCAATAACGCTTTTTGCAATGCCGCATTCCGTATCTTTTTTTAATTCCGCAGTTTCCTAAAACGGCGATAAACTCAATAACGCTTTTTGTAATGCCGCATTCCGTATCTTTTTTTAATTCCGCAGTTTCCTAAAATGCGAACGCTCTCAAAAGATTTCTTTTATACGCCGTATATTATACTATATATTTTAATTTAATTCAAGGCGTTTAAAGAAGAAATTTATTCTTTATATACGTAAAATTCTTAAACTATCTTTTTTTAGTGAAAAATTAATTTATTTCTATCTCCGCTCTGTATTTTTTTAGTATTTCGATGGGATAATAAGAGGCTTTCGCGCGGCGCAAACCCGCGTCGCCCAAGTCGTCCTCTCTGTTTATGTACTCCACCGAAAACTTAGCGCGCATTTCCTCCGCGAACAGGTAGTTGATCATTTGGTACGCGCCCTCGTAGTCTTTGTCGGCTTTTTCGACGTGCGTATAGAGCGTATCGCCCACAACCTCGCCGACGGTGAAAGCGACGGCGCGCTCCCCGACAAAAAGCGCGCGGCACGGCAAACCCAACGATTCAAAGTCGTTTAGAACTTTTTCTATTTGGTTTGCCTCGTATGCCGCGGTCGTTTTTAATTTTTCGGCGGTACTTTCGATAATTTCATTTTTCGTTACGGAATTAATGTCGATCGTTTTGTTTTTTATTTCGCTTTCTATTATATCCGTATCCGCGTTCTCGGCAATTTCATTTTTCGTTACGGAATTAATGTCTATCGTTTTGTCTTTTATTTCGCTTTCTATTATATCCGTATCCGCGTTCTCGGCAATTTCATTTTTCGTTGCGGAATTAATGTCTATCGTTTTGTTTTTTATTTCACTTTCTATTATATCCGTATCCGCGTTTTCGGCAGTTTCATTTTCGGTTTTCATATCTGCATTTTGTTCGCTTTTTATTTTTCCGAGCAGTTCAAAAATCTTTCCGAGGTTTTCTCCCGTAACATTTTCAAAGGAATAGTTCGGATAATTTTTCTTAAATTGATTGACGCGGTTGCGTTTTTTGTTATATTTATGTCCTTTGAGCGTCGCCAAACTCTCCGCGGAATATAAATAATCGCCGAAATCCGCCAACTCGCAGACCTTCGCCCCGAATTTTTCACGCAGATATTCGGCGGCGGCTTCGGGAACGGACTTTAAAACCAAAGTTTTTTCCCCGTTTTCTCTCGCGTATTCGATGAGAAATCCCACGGATTCGTCGATCGAAAGCCCGCCCGCGGGCAGTAAAAAACTGTATCCGTTCTCGCCGTTTTCGGAAATAAAGGCGGGGTTTTTATTTTTTCCGAATACGGTATCCCGAAAAACGCAATATTCCCCGTCGAAATAGTCCCCCCAAAAAAGGGCTATCCCGAAAGTGAAATCGCATGTTCTGTAAGGATTTTTCGCGGAGAGAATTCTCCTTATTTCGGCGGCGTTTTCGCCGTTCATTTTGTCGAATTTTAAAACTTCTTTTTTACAATTACACTCAATCATACCAAAAATTATTCTTTTAATAAATTTATTTTATCTTTTTTATACCGTTTATTTTGTTTTGTTTTTTTATTTTTTTGCTTTTTTGCCGAATTTTAAAATTTCTTGATTTCCGATCGTTTTTCTTTATTTTTACGGCTTATTTCTTTATTTTTACGGCTTATTTTTTGCTTTTGCGGCTTGTTTCTTTATTTTACGGCTTATTTTTTGCTTTTGCGGCTTGTTTTTTGTTTTTACGGCTTGCTTTTTTATTTTTGCGGCTTGCTTTTTGCTTTTGCGGCTTGCTTTTTTATTTTTTATACGGCGGTTTTTCGTATTTAGTCTATGATAAAATATTTTTGGCGGCGTTGAACAAATAACTGAAAACGCTTACCGGCAGACCGAACGCCGCGCTAAACGGGCGTCTCGAAACCTCCTCGCCCGCGCGGCAATCGTTCTCCGCTTGTCCCGGAAAGAGATAATAAATTTTCGTTTCAAAGCCGTAACGCTCCGTTTCGATATACGCGAGCGCGCCGGAATATTCAAGTCCGTCCATACCGTAGCGGATGTGCTTATACTTTTCGCCGAAACCCTCGACGGCGTAAAACTTCGCGACGCTTACGTCGATCGGCTCGCCTTTGGAATTTTTCGGCGGCGCGGTCAAGAAAATTTCACCGTATTTATCCCCCGAAAGCGTACCCGAAACGCGATCCTCGACGGCAAAATGATCCTCATAGCAGGTTATGCCGCCGAGATTCAGCCCGACGACCGACTCGTAGGCGTTGCGGATCAATACGCCCGTGCGGAAGTTTCCCTTTGTGGAGCAATCTTCAAATACGACGTTTTCCGCGCCCTCTTCCAAGTCGTCAAAATAAAAACCGCCCTGAACGCTGGAATTGGCGCGTACGTTTTTCATTCTTATATTATCGGGCGAAAGAACGTTTACCGCTCCGCGCAAACCGTGCGCCGCCTCCACGTTTTCAACCGTAATATCCCTCGCCGCGCCCAAAATTCTCAGCGGAAAATCTACGCGGAAACCCGCGTCGATCGTCAAATCGCGTATCTCGACGTTTGAACCCGCGACGGTTATAACGTCGGTTTTGTCGTTCATTCCGCCGAAATAAAAGGGTTCGAGTTCTATGCGGGCGTTTTCGCCGCGTCCGCGAATCGTTACGCCGCTTATGACGGGCTTACCCTCTTCGCCGCCCGCGGAACCGCCGACGGGACGCGTATATACCGTTCCTTCGATTTCCACCGCGCCTTGCTCCGTCCGCACCGCCGCCGCGACCGCGCTTTCAAGCGTCCCCGCGAATTTCTTTCCGTTGACGTAAACCGCTCCGCCGCCGTTAAACCCGGCGTCCGCTAAAAACGCCGCCGCTAATAAAAGTAAGCAAAAAACGGCGGCGGCAACGACGGTCCTTTTGACAAACTTTCTCATAAAAACTCCCTCGTTCACGGCGCAACTTGCCGCCGCTTGCCGCGCCGCGCGGCTCTTTTGACAAACTTTCTCATAAAAACTCCGCGTTTAACCGATAATTTAAAAATTCAACCGCCGCGCCGCCGTATTAATATAGCGGATTAAAAGTTTAATCGGCATAATATACAAACGCTAATTAAATTTGTTTTTCAAATTATTCAGCATCGAATTCAAATCGGGTTCCGATGTCTTCCGATTCCCGTCCGTTTGACGCGCTCTCTGTCCGCCCTCGAATTTCGCCGCGGGATCTTTCATGGTCAGCGAGATTTTTTTCTTTTGCAAGTCGACTTCCAAAACCCACACCTTGACGATATCCCCGACTTTCAACAATTCGGACGGGTGTTTGATAAACTTATACGAGATCTGCGAGATATGCACAAGCCCGTCTTGATGCACCCCGATATCGACGAAAGCCCCGAAATCTATGACGTTCCGCACCGTTCCGCGAAGTTCCATTCCCGCCTTTAAGTCCTCCATACTCATAAGATCGGAACGCAAAAGGGGCGGCGGCAAGGAATCCCTGATGTCCCTGCCCGGCTTTTTTAATTCGGCGGCGATATCTCTCAGCGTCGGAACGCCGATTCCGCATTCCTCCGCGATCGTTTTTACGTCCTTTTCGGGCAGCCTTTCGTCGATGTCTTTAAAGTCGCCCTTTTTTATGTCCGCGTCCGAATACCCCAGCCTTTCAAGCAATTTTAACGCGGCGGGATAACTCTCGGGATGTACTCCCGTATTGTCGAAAATGTTCGCGCCTCCCGCGATTCTCAAAAAACCCGCGCACTGCTCGAACGCCTTATTCCCTAATTTCGGAACGTCCAAAAGTTCCGTACGGCTCTTAAACGGTTTTTCCTTTCTCTTTAAAACGACGTTTTTCGCTATCCCGGAGTTCAACCCCGCGACGTATTGCAAAAGACTTGCGGACGCGGTGTTCAAATCCACTCCGACCTTGTTCACGCAGTCCTCGACCACGCCGTCCAAAACCTCCGTCAAACGCTTTTGCGGCATATCGTGCTGATACTGCCCTACGCCTATCGCCTTGACGTCGATCTTTATCAATTCCGCGAGAGGATCCAAAAGCCGCCGCGCAATCGAAACCGCGCTCCTCAGCGAAACGTCGAAATCGGGAAACTCCTCCGCGCCCAATTTCGACGCGCTGTAAACGGACGCGCCCGCTTCGTTGACGACGATATATGAGATCGCGCCGTTCAGCCGCTTCGCAAGATCGGCGACGAATATTTCGCTCTCTTTCGACGCCGTTCCGTTCCCGATCGCGACGACTTCCACGCCGTGTTTTTCGATCAATTTTTTGAGTTTTTCCGCCGCCTCTTCGGTCTTGCTCTGGGGAGGGGTCGGATATACTACGGTAGTTTCCAAACAATTTCCGTTTTTGTCTATGACGGCGATCTTGCAGCCCGTTCTGTACGCGGGGTCGAAACCCAAAATCGTCTTTCCCTTGAAGGGCGGCTGCAACAAAAGCGGACGCAAGTTGACCTCGAACATTTTGATCGCCCGTTCGTTCGCCGTTTCGGTCAGCGTATTTCGGTTTTCGCGCTCGATCGACGGAAAAATAAGCCTCTTGTAAGCGTCGGCGGCGGCTTCCTTGACGATATCCGTAGTGATACTCCCGTCTTTTATAAACCGCATCCCGATGATCGAAAGCATCGCGCTTTCGGGGGCTTCCAGCGTAACCTTCAAGCATTCCTCGCTCTCTCCGCGGTTCATAGCCAAAATTCTGTGGCTGGGAACGGTGTTTATTCTCTCGGCGTATTCGGCGTACATATCGTACACCAAAGCCTTTTCCTTGGGCGCGTCCTTGACGGCTTTCGCGCGGATATGCCCGAATTCAAAGAGGTATTCTCTCAACGCCTTTCTGGTCTCCGCGTTGTCCGAAATGACTTCGGCGACGATATCTCTCGCGCCGTCGATCGCGTCCTTGACCGTCAAAACGCCCTTTTCTTCATCGACGAATGGCGCGGCAATCTCCTCTATGCTCCCCGAAAACAAATCCTGCGCCAAAAATATGTCGGCGAGAGGCTGCAAACCTTTTTCGACGGCGACGGACGCGCGGGTTTTTCGTTTTTGTTTATATGGACGGTATATGTCCTCGACCTCCGTCATCGTCGCGGCGAGAGCGAGAGCGGACGCGAGTTCGTCCGTCCATTTGCCTTGCTCCTCGATCGCGCGCCTTACCTCGTCCTTTCTTTTGAAAAGGTTTTTTAAGTATTCCAGCCTGTCGCAAAATTCTCTCAAAACTTGATCGTCGATTCCGCCCGTCATTTCTTTTCTGTAACGCGCGATAAATGGTACGGTGTTATCTTCGTCGATTAGGGCGATGATGTTTTGGGAATACTCTTCGCGGATATTAAATTCCTTGCTTAAAATCTGAAAAATTTCCATTCGTGCAAAATATCTCCTTAAAACTCTCGTAAATATAGCCGCCGTAAAAAAACGAATGCGGCATAAAACGAATATATTATAATACAAAACAAATTTAAAAGCAAATTTTTTCGCGCCGCGAATAACGATTTAAAAATTTTTAAAATTTAAAAAATTATACCTCAGTTCATATTCATTTCATATAAATAGATTAATCTATTCACATAGAATAGCAATTCTTTTTTCAATTATACCCGTTGAACTTTAAAAACCGCGCGGCGGTCTAAAAGTTTTAAATATCATTTTGCTTTTTCCCAAAACATCTTTTTTCCATTGATGTTTTCATAAATTCTCCTACACATAATTAAACGACCGTTTTTTTTAAAAAAACGGTCGTTTAATTATGCGCAAACAAAAACCCGGTATGTTCGTCAAACTCCGCATTCCGTAAAGAAACATTGCCGCGCGGCGTTCCCTACTCCGGATTTTTCTTTCCGTTTTCCGCTTCTTTGCATTTTTTGCAATACCCGAAAAAATTCGCCCTGTGTCCGACGATTTTTATGCCGTATCGTTTTTCGATTTCCGCGTTTTCGTTTTCGCGGTACGGAATTTCGATATCCGACGCGGAACCGCATTGCAAGCAAATAAAATGATAGTGCGGGACGGTGGTCGCATCGAACCGCTCGCCCCCGTCGACGGAACCGATCACCCTTATGACCAGTCCGTCCTCTTCGAGAATTCTCAAATTTCTGTACACCGTCGCGATACTCATTTCGGGATATCTGCCCTTCAACGAAAGATACAATTCTTCGGCGGTCGGGTGTCCAAGTTTCACTAATTCGGCTTTTACGGCGTCTTTTTGCCGCGTATTTCTCCTGACCATAGAATAAACAACCTCTCTTTTTCCTTATCTTTTTTGTTTTTTTGTTTTTTTAATTTAACTTGTTTTTTTCGTTTTTACTTTACTTTGCTTTATTTCTTTTTAGCCTTTATTTTGCTTTGTTTTATCCTTTATTCGTTTCCGTTTTTGTCCGCCTTATTATTTATTCGTTTCTCTTTTTTCTTATCTTATTTCTTTTTTCGTTAAAAAAATCTTTTTTCGTATTAATAATACCACAAATAAATAATAAAATCAAGAAAATTTATCCTTATTAATAGAAATTATTAATAAAATTTTTATAATAAAAGCCCGCTTTATACAAAAAAATATCTTTCGTATCGAAATATATTTTATGTCAAAAAAGAACGCGCCTTTTAAAAATACGTTCTTTTTCATATTCGCCGCGCTTTAAAATACGGCTTAAACAATAAAAGTTATGATTGCAAATACTAAAAATCAGGGTTACGAATGCCAAAAGTTAGCCCCGTTGATTACAGAACTCATTTTATAGCCGCTTAATTATTCCCTCCGTCCAACTTTTAGGGCGCGGAACATAATCACTCAAAATATATAAATCATTCAAAATATTTTCTGATTTTTTTGCCCCACGCCGCGGCTTTTTCCGCGTCGTATTCCGCCGGAATCTTACGCCCCGTCTTTTCGCTCATCATACTTTTCAGCAGCATTTTTCCGAGTTTTAGCATAAGCGGCAGGTTTTTCCGCCCCGCGACGGCTTTTTTGAGCATATCGCCCAAAGAAAGTTTGAGCATTCCGCCCGTCATAAGCGCGATAAAATCTTTTTCCTCGATGACTCCGAGCCCGAAAACGGCGTTCAATTCCGCGACGTCCGCGCCGAGCAGCCAGCGTTTCACGCAATCGATAGCGATATGTTCCGCGCCGATTTCGCGCATAAAGCGGACGTGATACCGCCAAAGCGTCTTTATATCGGCGGAATTGTCGCGGTTCAAGGCGTCGGCAAGCATCGCACCCGCCCTCATCGAAGAGGCGATTCCCGAACCTATCAGCGGAATTGTCATAAACGCCGCGTCGCCGACCGCGATATACCCGTCCGTCATAGGCTTTTCGGAGGGATACCGAACGGGAATAACCGTCATTATGCCGCCGCATAGAATTTTTTCGCCGATGATCGGATTGTCCTTTTTTAGTTGCGTCAAGATTTCGTCCAATTCCGCTTTTTTTAGACCGCCCGCCGTGCCGATAAGTACGTTTACGCTGCCGTCGGGGTCTTCTATACACCACGAAATACCCGGCTTTCCCATATATTTGGCATAACAGCGGTTGGTGTGAACGGGATTTCTTTCGGCGGCTTCGTTCGCCTCGAAAAACGCCCTGAAATTATAGAACAATTCGTCGGGTTTGCACGTCGAAACATACGAACCCGCGGCAAGACTTTCACGGAATGGCGACATAACGCCCGAAGAATCGATAACGAGATCGGCGCGCACCTTTTCACCGCCGGCGATAACCCCCGAAACCCTCGCGCCGTCGGCGATTAAGCGTTCGACGGGAGTCCCGAAGAGGATTTTCGCGCCCGCGCTCTCCGCTCTATCGGCAAGCAAATGCGCGAGCGGCCGCCGCCGGAAAGAAATGTCCAGAGTTTCGGGGTCTTGATTCAGTTTCATAAATTCGTTCGTGCCGGGAATGTTGACCGACCATTCGCGCTTGCGGAAATATGTACCCTCGGGCGGCATCGGAATCCCCAAATCCTTAAATACGGACGGATCCGCGTCGTCGTGCCAGTCGTAACTCAATTTTTCTTTCGGCTTTTTCTCAAAAACCGTAACGTTGTGTCCGCCGTGAGCCAAGCCGTAAGCGGCGGTCAATCCGCCGTGCCCCGCGCCGATTATAACAATTTTCATTCGATTTATCCCCTTTTTTTACCCGTAATTTGCGTAATTTTATCTATAACGATAATGAAATACTTTTTAGATCTTGCTTTTTTTATATATGAATTCAAGTTTTATTTTATGCCGTTTTATCTTTAAATTGCATTTTTTTCGCGGCGTTTCTTATGCGAGATTTCGGTTCTATTTTACGCCGTTTTTTATTCGGATTTCGGTTCTATTTTACGCCGTTTTTTTGTGTTTTTTTGAGGCGTTTTTCATTGCGGATCCGCGGTACTATACCGCGTTTTTTTGACGCGTTTTATTCGTTTGAAACGTTTTTAATTTCTTTTTTTAATTCCTCAATTTTTATCTTTATTTTTTTATATAAAACAAAGTAAAGCGCCGCCGCCGCGCACCCGATAAACGCCGGGGCAAAACAAATCAATCTAAGCATCCCCATATCTCCGGGAAAAAAAAGATTCAAAAAAACGCTTAAAACGATCAAAAACAACGTTGATAAAGGAATCGCGACTCTCCATATTTTTAACACCAATTCATACTGACGGATAAGTAACTCCTTAGCGGTTCCGCTGTCGTCTATTTCAAAAAGCGGCATAAAATTCTGTCCTCCGTTTTAATCTTTATCGTTTCGATTTAAAGTATACGCATATTAATTTTCGATATAGCCACCGACGGGAACCATAGAATTGTACACTTTTTCGGTTTTAAATACCGCGCATTTCGCGCCGCCGTATGACTTCACGCCCTCGAAAGTCCCCTGCAACAGCACGCTCGTGAGATCCAAACTGCACAAAAATACGGCGGTTTTCGCGCCCTCGGGGATTTCGCCGAGCAGTTCGGGATACGCCGCGAGCGAAAAAATCAGCCTGTTCCCCGCCGCGGGAACGCCTTGAAGGGCGGGGATTATGCGCGGATAGCCGTCTTTGTCGACGTAAGAAATAAATTTCAAAGTCATAAGATTTTTCGCCAACTTCACGCCGAATTTCGGAATCAATTCCTTCTCCTCCGGCTTGCCGGCAAAGAGTTTAGCGTAATTCGAGAGAATATTTCCGATCAAAATTTTGGGTATCGGGAGTTTTTCGCCCGCGCTGATATCGACGATATCCTCGTAGTGGACGACGCCTATCCCGAAATAGGAATTATAGCGGAACATCGGCTTGTTGTTGAACCACTCGAAGTCCTCGCCCTTGACCGCACTGCCCGTATGCGCCGCCTTCCCCGTCCAAAAAAATTGATCGATAGATACGACCGCGAAACCGCTTTTCGGATTTTCTTTTAGGTACTTTTTTGACAGTCCTTGCGAAAACTGCCCCCACATAATCGTTTTTTTGTCTTTTAGCATAATGGACGATATCAAGGACATATGAGGATAACCCTCGGGCGACACCGCCGCGATTATGCCGATCTTGCTGTCCGGCTCAAACTTTTCAAAGCAAATTTCTTCGGCTGTTTTTTCAAATTTAATCATTAATTTTCCCCTTTTATATTTTGTTAATTATAACATATGCAGGCGGTACTATACCGCGTTTTTTTTGATTTTTTTCCGATTTTTTTGCGCCTTTTCGGCGCATCCTTTTTCCCGTGTTTTTTGGCTTCCGGTTTGAATTTTAAATCGTTTTACCGCGGTATAGTACCGCGTTTTTTTGATTTTTTTTTAAAGCCTTATTTTTCTTTCAGCATTCCGCTGTAAATCGCCGAAGGAACGTATTTTTTCGCGATCTCCGTCAAGGCTTCGATATGCTCTTTTTTTGTACGTTCGGCGTTTTTATATTCCCATTCTCTGTCCAGCCGCTCGTATTTGTCGCGGCAAAGGTTATTAAACGCGCAAAGTTCCCACTTTTCGGGCAGCCCGGCGGCGGCTAAGAATTCGCCTATTTTTTGAATATTTTCCGCGCCGTCGGTGGCGTTTTCGATTATGGGAGTGCGTACCCAAACGCGCGCGTTTTTTTCTTTCAGTTTGATATAATTTTCCAAAATGCGCTTATTTTCCACGCCCGTAAATTTTTTATGCAAATCGTTGTCGAATATTTTTATATCGTATAAAATTATGTCGGTATACGGCAGAATCTCCTCCAAAATCTTAAAGTCGTAGCACCCCGCCGTATCGACCGCCGTCCCCACGCCCTCGGCTTTCAAGCCTTTGACGAGTTCCGCCGCCGCCGCGGGCTGCATCATAACCTCTCCGCCGGAGAGCGTAACGCCGCCGTCGCGCCCGAAATACGCCCTGTCTTTGACGAGTTCTTTCAGGAGTTTCGCCGTATCGTATTTTTTTCCCTTCATCTCGATCGCGGCGTTCGGGCATTCCTTTTCGCACTTTCCGCAGGACAGGCAGAGATGCCGCTTAAATTTCAATCCCTCGTTCTTATAGATCCCGCCTTGTCCGCATACGGAAAGGCAGATATTGCAGCCTATGCACTTCGCCGAATACCAATTCACCTCGGGCTTTTTCGATATGCTTTCGGGGTTGTGGCACCAGCCGCAGTTTAGGTTGCACCCCTTAAAAAACACCGTCGTTCTAAGCCCCGGTCCGTCCTCCGTAGACATTCTTTGTATATCCAAAATCAACGCTTCTTCCATAAAAATTATAACGTATACGGGGCGGTCTTTATGCCGCCTGTTTACGCGCTTCCCTCTTTTTCTTTTACTTTTAAAAATTACATATTTTGCGGCGGTACTATACCGCGCTTTTTGATATGTTTTTACACCGAACTTGCCTTTTACTTCCCCGGATTTTTAAGGCTTTTTTATTCCGCTTTTGCCTTTTAAATTCCGCGGCTTTAAGGCGGTACTATACCGCGCTTTTTGATATGTTTTTATACCGAACTTGCCTTTTACTTCCCCGGATTTTTAAGGCTTTTTATTCCGCTTTTGCCTTTTAAATTCCGCGGCTTTACCCGCCGTATTAAACGGATTTTAAAATCCCGAATGCGACTCTCTCTCGATTATTTCGTTTTGCAATTCGCGTCCTATGCTCGTAAAATACGCGTTATATCCCGTTACGCGCACAAGCAGATGTCTGTATTCCTCGGGATTTTTCTGCGCGTCTTTCAAGGTTTCGACGTCTAAAACGTTGATTTGGAGAGCCGTTCCGCCGTTCTCGGTATACCCTCTCAAAAACGCCTTCAATTTCGATTTGTGCGTGTCGTCGCGAACCAGCGACGGACTCATCGTAATCGTATGGCTCGCGCCGTTCGGCAAAACGTTGACGTAACTCCCGTCCGGAGTCTTTCCGCCGAGAGCCGTTCCGACCGAATTGCTGTTCGACGTCGGACCGTTTATGTCCGCGCCGTTTGAGGGGCATATCGCGTTCGAGAGGAACTGTCCGCGCTTTCTCCCGTCGGGGCTTGCCGCCAAAATGTAACCGTCGCCCACCCAATAATTCCACGAAAGCATACCGCCGCGATAGGTCTGACCGATGGGCGTTTCGTATCTTGAAACCTCTTCGGCAAAAAATTTCATAAACTTCTGCGCCAGCGCGTCCGCTTCGGGGTCGTCGCGTCCGTATTTCGGGGCTTTGCTTTTCGCCTCGGCGCGCATAATTTCATAGCCCTCCCAATTCGCTTTCAACGCCTCGATAAGGTCGTCCATCGTGTATTTTTTGGTATCGAAAACCAGATATTTGACCGCCAAAAGGCTGTCCACCGTCGTCGCGAAAGTTACGCCCTCGATGGTCGCGAATTTGATCTCCGCGCCGCCCTGCGTAACGTCCTTTCCGCTCTCCGCGCAGCCCTTGACAAGGCAGCTAAGATACGGCGTGGGCAAAAATTCGGCGCGCATAGCCACACCGTCGTTATACAAACGGGTTATTTTTCCGATCGCGAATTGCAGTTGCTTCAAAAACGCGTTATAAAATTCGTCGAAACTCTCGAAAACCCTCGGATCGCCCGTTTTCGGACCTTTTATCGGCTTTTTATAGGGCTTTCCGAATAGTTGATCGGTATATTCGACGATATTTTCGCCGTTTCCGAGCGTCAATTCCAAAGCCTTCAAAAAGTTTAGATTGACGTCCACGGTCGACGACCTATCGTTTCCGACCATAGTATTTTCCAAGCAACCCACCGAACCGTAGTCGTATACGTTGTCCTTGTTTATCAAATTTTCGATATCCGCGAATTCCGCCTCATACAGCAAACCCGCCATCGAACGTTCGTCGAAATTGAGCAAAAAAGGCGCGCCCTGACTGTCCGCTATCATTCCGCAAACCTTGTCAAGCAGTTTTTCGGGCGAATTTTTGTGCAGGCGTACGTTCGGTTTCGGCTCCAAAATCGGCGACATCTCGTCGATTACTTCCAAAATAAGGTATGTCAAATCGTTGGTCATATCCTCGCCGTTCTTGCCTACTCCCGACAGCATAAGGAGTTGTCCGTAACCCGCGGTGATGCCTTGATTCATACCGATTCTTATCATCGCGTCGTATGCGGTGTTGCAATGCACCCACATACACTTCAAAATATCCTTTAAAAATTCGCGGTCCTGTCCCTCGTCGATCGCCTTTTTGTAGTACGGATAGAGATATTGATCCAGCCTGCCGAACGAAAGTCCGGGACCGGGATAGTTTTCGTCGGACATAACCAGCATATGCGTCAGCCAAAGCGACTGCACCGCCTGCCAAAAGTTTCGGGCGGGTTCCCACGGCACAACCCTCATATTTTTTTCCATTTCGGCAAACTCCGCCTTGCGCTTCGGATCGCTCTCTTTCTCCGCCAAAGCGCGGCATAGATCCGCGTATTTTTCCGCGACCGCCTTGGGCGTTTGCGCCGCCTCCATCATCGCCCGGAGTTGCGCCCCTCTGCCGTCCTTAGCGTTTTTTTCCTCGCCGCTCAGAGCGTCGTACATAGATTTTAAGTTTTCGTATATATGCTTGAAACCGTACTTTATCGGGATTTCATAGCCCGGAATGAGATGCCCGCTCGTCGGACCGCAATTCCCGAAACCCGTGTCGTGAAATTCGATCGTTCTTTTTCTTAATCCCTTTTTCGACAGGACGATTTTGTCCTTTTTCGCCGCCTCTTTTTTGGTCAGGCAGTGGCTCGCGGCTAGGTTGAACGTCGCGCCGCAGAGGAGATCGCCCGGCAGCATCTCGGGCGGAACGTGTTCGGTCATAATCTTTTTGATGTAATACGCCCGTCTTTCGGCGATGCTTTTTTCATAATACTCTTGCGGCAGTTCGACCTTCTTCGCCCCCGCGACAAAACCCGCGTTGAACGTCGAAAAAAACGCGTAGTTTTCCGGGACGACGTAATACGACGCCTCGTTGTAGTTTTTGTCCCATTCCGTTCCCGTGGTGAACGGACGGAATTCGTTGTTCCAATCCCTTTCGACTCCCTCAAAATAAAAATCTCTCAGCCTTTTTATACGCGGCGAAAGATTTTTCGGTTCTTTGATATTACCCATTTTTAAACCCCTTTTTTCAAATTATTCTTCTAAACTTATCGTAACAACATTGTAACAATAATTATAACTCAAAAATCCCCCCGTGTCAATACCGTTTTTAAAATTCACCTATAAAATATTATCACGAATTTTTAGAACTCACAAATATTATAATATGCTCTGCATCACTCTAAAAACCGTCTTGCGTTAAGTTATTTGTTTATAAAATTTCTAATTTGATCTGCAAGGATAATAATTCGCCGCCATTCGGGAGATTTCCTTACGAAAGACGCCGAACGTTCTACTCCTTCACTAAATATCTATATATTTCTTGTTCATTTTTGTTTCCCTTTTACGGAATTATACCATTAAATATACGGTATATAGTCTTTGCTTCATTTAACGGTTTATAACCCGTACCAATTAATTTTAAGCGCGTTCCAACATTTGCTTTCTGCAAGATATAATATGCCGAGTTATGTCGCCCACCGGCGGTATAATAAAATATTTTACGCACGTTTCATAATGTCTGCCGCGCAATACATATTAAATCTCCGCGCTTATTTTGTATATTGCCTATTCTATGCGTTTATTGCCTTTGCGATTGATCAAGGAATATTTTACGCACGTTTCATAATATTTGCTTTCGTCAACTTTTAAAGAATGCGCCCACGTCCTGCCGTTTCTATATATTAAATCGTCTTTCGTCAATACAAATAAATCCTCTATTGTAATCTTTACATATCCTTTGTCGTTTGAAAAAACGGCTAAACAAGCGGCGGCATCCATTTTTTGTCTTTCCTTTAAAATCTTATAAAAGTCATAAATCTTTATGGTTATATACTCGCGCTCCCGATTATACATTAACGCATATTTTTACGATTGATCAAGGAATACTCTACGCATAAATTGTGATAAATACGTTGATCCATATTATCCGCTTCTTTTGACGCCCACCTATAATACGATTCTATTTCAAAAACCAACAAAATATACAATTCGCCTATTGTCATTCCCA
>JAISNN010000077.1 GCA_031276195.1 Clostridiales bacterium | reverse complement strand
AAAACAAAACAACTATGTTTTAGCGGATTATTAAAAGATAAACAAAAAAACTATGTTTTAGCGGATTATTAAAAGTTAAACAAAAAAACTATGTTTTAGCGGATTATTAAAAGTTTTTGAAAGAGGGTGCGGGAGAAAACTTTTTTCAAAAAGTTTTCTCCCGCATACAAAAAAACAAAAAAAACAAAAAAAAACAAATAAGCGAAAACAAAAAAAAACAAATAAGCGAAAACAAAAAAATAAAAATAAATAAACGGGCACAAGCAAAGTTTACGGAGGATTTTTCATATGCCGGACAAGAACACGGTCAACGGAAAGGCGAACAAGGTTTCATCCAAATCGGCGATGCCGAATTTTGATTCAAGCACGGGCGCGAAGATAGGGGGCGGATTTATCTATATCGACGAGTCGCCGCAGCCCTATTACAGTCCCGGCGACGTTGCGCGGCGGCAAAAATCTTTGCCGGCGGAGGAGTCGACGTTTGCGGACGATTTGGCAAGGCGATCCGCGAACAATTCCGCCGTTTTTGCGGAAGCGGCGCATACGGGCGGCGCGGCTTTGAAAACGAAAAAGATAGCCGTAACCTTTTTGAGCGTCATACTTTTGGCGGCGGTTGTACTTTCGGCGGCTTTATGGGCGGCGGGTTTTTTCGGTAAGAAATACAAGGTTGTCTTTTTGAACGACGGCGCGGTGTATGCCGAAGCCGAATTTAAGGACGGCGAGGAATTGAAACTTCCTCCCGCGCCCGAAAAGGAGGGATACGTATTCGGCGGCTGGGTTGACAAAGATGGCGGAATTTTCGCGGACGGGGCGGTTATAAACTCCGATTTGACCTTGAACGCGAAGTGGATAGAGGAGAGTTTTGCCGTCGTCTTTATGGTTGACGGTGAAAGATACGCCGAAAAGACGGTCGTAAAGGGCGGAGAGTTGACGCTTCCCGACGCGCCCGAAAAGGACGGATACGTATTCGGCGGCTGGGTTGACAAAGATGGCGGAATTTTCGCGGACGGGGCGGTTATAAACTCCGATTTGACGTTGAACGCGAAATGGACAGAGGAGAGTTTTGCCGTCGTCTTTATGGTTGACGGCGAAAGATACGCCGAAAAGACGGTCGTGAACGGCGGAGAGTTGACGCTTCCGGCCGCGCCCGAAAAAGAGGGTTTCACGTTCGACTGCTGGCTCTACGGGGACGGTTCGGCGTTTAGCGGCGGCGCGGTCGGGGAGGATTTGACTCTTTACGCGTCGTGGAATATGGCGTACGCGGAGGGTTTGCAATTTACGGCGTTCGAAGACGGCTGGGAGGTTTCGATCGGAACGGCGGCGGATAACGATATCGTCATTCCCGCGCTTTATCACGGAAAGAGAGTTATAAGGATCGCGGAAAGCGGATTTAAAGAAACGGATATTACGTCCGTCAATATCCCTGAATTTATAACCGAAATCGGAGCGGAGGCGTTCTATAATTGCGCGTCTTTGGCGGCGGTTGATTTTCAAGACTGCGCCGGTTTGGAGGGGATCTATGACCGCGCGTTCTACGGCTGTTCCGCTTTGACGGCGGTTGACCTTTCGGGGCATACGTCTTTTTCTTTCAAAACCTTGGACGCCGTTTACGGAGGCGAGGTGTTCGGCGGTTGTACGGGTTTGGAAACGGTTGATTTTTCGGGCTGTACGTCGTTGACGGAGATAACGAAGAATGCGTTCATTGACTGCGGAAACTTACAAACGGTCGATTTTTCGGGCTGTACGTCATTGACTTCGATCGGGAACGGCGCGTTTGCCGTCAACGAGGCTTTGACGCAAATCATAATTCCCGATACGGTTACGGCGGTCGGATACGGCGCGTTTTCGGACTGCTTAAATCTTACGGTATTTTCGCTCGCGGTGAAACAACCCGACTCTTGGAACTCTAATTGGAATTCCGACGGCTGTCCCGCGTACTTCTATTCGCCCGACGACACTATGGACTACGGTTGGAGATACGTAGAGCAAGACGGAGAATTAGTTCCTAAGCCGTGGGAGGTTACGCACGGAATGGCGTATACGGCGGTTGAGGGCGGCTACGAGGCCGCATACGGAGGGGCGGACGGCGGTTCGGCGATTTCGATTCCCGCGCTTTATAACGGCGAACCCGTCGTAAGGATCGCGAACGGCGGATTTAGCGGCAAAAATAACATTAATTCCGTCGAACTCCCGAAATACTTGACCGAAATCGGAAACAACGCGTTCGATTATTGCTATAATCTGTATTCGGTGGTCTTTCCCGACAGTCTGACGACGATCGGGGAGAGGGCGTTCTATTGGTGCGGTTACAATCTTACGAGCGTCGATCTTTCAAAAACGAAAGTAACGGAGATCGAAAACGGTACGTTCGAAAATTGCTATAAGTTGCAGACGGCTCTCCTCCCCGCGGGCTTGACCGCGTTCGGGAGCAGGGCGTTCTATACTTGCCAAAAATTGGAGTCGATCGACCTTTCGGGCGGCTTGTTCACGACGATCGGAGAGTCTACGTTCGAGAACTGCTCTTCCTTGGCGGAAATCAAATTCCCCGCAAGCCTGACGACGATAGGAAATAGCGCGTTAATTAACTGCGACAAGTTGACGACGGTCGATCTCTCGGGCTTTACCGACTTGAAAGTGATCGGGAATTCGGCGTTTTTGAGTTGCGACAATCTGGCGGAAGTCATACTCCCGGACGGTTTGACGACGATCGGGAGTGAAGCGTTTAAATTTTGCGGCAACCTAAAATCAATCATAATTCCCGAAAACGTAACGTCGATCGGAGCGGGAACGTTCTCTTATTGCCATAGCGATATGAAAGTATTCGCGATGGCGGACAGTTTCCCGGCAAGCGATGACGTAGGCAGACCCGTGTATTGGTATTCACCCGACGACACTATGGACTACGGTTGGAGATACGTCGAGCAAGACGGAAAATCAGTTCCCACGCCGTGGGGCGTTACGCACGGAATGACATATACGGCGGTTACGGGCGGCTACGAGGTCAATATGGGCGGCGTAACGGCTACGGAAATCGTAATTCCGAAACTATATAAAGGCGAACACGTCGTAAGGATCGCGGACAACGGGTTTACAAGATTCCCGGGAGGAATGAGTACGGAATATTATTTTGAGGACGGCGGCAAGACGGCAATGGAAAATGACGCTATGGTTTCGATTTCTATTCCCGAAACCGTAACTTCGATCGGAAATTACGCGTTTTACGGGCGCGGCAATCTGACGCAAATTACGCTTCCCGAAGGCTTAACTTCGCTCGGCGGCGCGTCGTTTAAGTATTGCTATAAGTTGGCGTCGATCGTAATTCCCGGCGGAGTAACCCAAATCGGGGGCGACACGTTCAGGGATTGCGGAAAATTGGCGTCGGTTACCCTCCCCGCGGGCTTAAAGGGAATTGGGAATTGGGCTTTCAGCTCTTGCGGAAGTTTGGAGTCGATCGTGATTCCGCAGGATACGTATGTCGACGACAGGGCGTTCACTTCTTGCCCCGCGACGATATTCGCAAAGGCGGTGAGTTTCGAGGAGAGCGGCTGGCACGGCGGGTTTAATTGGCATCCTTTGGGAGAAAGCAGTCCCGTGTATTGGTATTCGGAAGACGACACTATGGCGGACGGTTGGAGATACGTAGCGGACGAAACGACGGGAGAATTAGTTCCCAAGCCGTGGGAGGTTACTAACGGAATGGCGTATGCGGAGGTTGAGGGCGGCTACGAGGTCGCGTTGGGCGGCGTAACGGCTGCGGAGATCGTAATTCCGAAACTATATAAAGGCGAACCCGTCGTAAGGATCGCGGACAACGGGTTTAACAAATTCCCGGGAGGACTGGATCCGGAAGATTATTTTGACGGCGGCGGCAAGGAGGCAATACAGAGTGACGCTATGGTTTCGATTTCTATTCCCGAAACCGTCACTTCGATCGGAAATTACGCGTTTTACGGGCGCGGCAATCTGACGCAAATCACGCTCCCTAATGGCTTAACTTCGCTCGGCGGCGCGTCGTTTAAGTATTGCTTAAAGTTAACGTCGATCGTGATTCCCGAGGGAGTAAGCGAAATCGGGGGCGAAACGTTCAGCGATTGCGGAGAATTGGCGTCGGTTACCCTCCCCGAAGGCTTGGAAAGTATCGGAAACGATGCGTTTTGGGGATGCGGCAGTCTGACGGGCATTACGCTCCCCGAAGGCTTAAAGTCGATTGGGGATTATGCTTTCGCCAATTGCGTAAATTTGGAGTCGATCGTGATTCCGTCGGGTACGTATGTCGGCGACAGCGCATTTTATTGCTGCTTCGAGACGATAATATTCGCAAAGGCCGTGAGTTTCGAGGAGAGCGGCTGGCACGTCTGGTTTAATGAGAATGTTTTTGATATACCGGGCGGTCCCGTGTATTGGTATTCGCAAGACGACACTATGGCGGACGGTTGGAGATACGTCGAGCAAGACGGAAAATCAGTCCCCAAGCCGTGGGAGGTTACTAACGGGCTGGCGTATGAGTATATAGAAGGTTATGACTCTTATATTGTTTCCTACGGAAATAACGTTACGGAGACGGAGATCGTAATCCCCGCGCTTTATAAGGGCAAAAGGATTATACTCGTCAATTCTTTTGAAGGCAAAAGCATTACTTCGGTTTATATTCCTAAATACATAAGAATCATTTCGCAGCAAGCGTTCTATAATTGCGGCGCTTTGACGGAGGTTGATTTTTCGGACTGCGCCGGCTTAGAGTACATCGCGAGTTACGCATTCGCGAACTGCGGTTCGTTGACGGAGATCGATCTTTCGGGGCATACGTCTTTGCGCTTAGGCGAAGATGGCGCCGGAACGTTTGGCGGCTGTTCGAATTTGGAAAGGGTTGATTTTTCGGGCTGTACGGCTTTGGAGGGTATGCCGCGCAATGCGTTCGAGGGTTGCGGAAATTTGCGGACGGTAAATCTCTCGGGCTGCACGGCTTGGGCATGGATCGGGAGCAACGCGTTCAAAGATTGCACGTCTTTGACGGAGATCGATTTTTCGGGCTGTACGGCTTGGGAGGGGGTCTCGCGGCTAGCGTTCTACAATTGCGCTTTGACGGAGATATTAATTCCCGCGACGGTTACCGGCTTGCACGAATACGCGTTTCAAGGCTCGAACCTGACGATATTCTCGCTCGCGGCGAAACAACCCGACTCTTGGAACGCTAATTGGAATCCCGACGGCAGACCCGTGTATTGGTATTCGCCCGACGGCACTATGGACTACGGTTGGAGATACGTAGCGGACGAAACGACGGGAGAATTAGTCCCCACGCCGTGGGATGTTACTAACGGAATGACATATACGGCGGTCGACGGCGGCGGCTACGAGGTCGCGTTGGGCGGCGTAACGGCTGCGGAAATCGTAATTCCGAAACTATATAAAGGCGAACCCGTCGTAAGGATCGCGGACAACGGGTTTACAAGATTCCCGGGAGGAATGTATTTGGAAGATTATAATCACGGCGGCAGGGAGGAAATGGAAAATGACGATATGGTTTCGATTTCTATTCCCGAAACCGTAACTTCGATCGGAAGTTACGCGTTTTACGGGCGCGGCAATCTGACGCAAATCACGCTTCCCGAAGGCTTAACTTCGCTCGGCGGCGCGTCGTTTATGTATTGCTTAAAGTTAACGTCGATCGTGATTCCCGGCGGAGTAACCCAAATCGGGGGCGAAACGTTCAGCGATTGCGAAAAATTGGCGTCGGTTACCCTCCCCGCGGGCTTGGAAAGTATCGGAAACTATGCGTTTTGGGGATGCGGCAGTCTGACGGGCATTACGCTCCCCGAAGGCTTAAAGTCGATCGGGGGTCTTGCTTTCGCCAATTGCGGAAGTTTGGAGTCGATCGTGATTCCGTCGGGTACGTATGTCGGCGACAGGGCATTTTTTTGCTGCTACGAGACGATAATATTCGCAAAGGCCGTGAGTTTCGAGGAGAGCGGCTGGCACGACATGTTTAATTGGCCAGGCGGTCCCGTGTATTGGTATTCGCAAGACGACACTATGGCGGACGGTTGGAGATACGTTGAGCAAGACGGAAAATCAGTCCCCAAGCCGTGGGAGGTTACTAACGGAATGGCGTATGCGGAGGTTGAGGGCGGCTACGAGGTCGCGTTGGGCGGCGTAACGGCTACGGAGATCGTAATTCCGAAACTATATAAAGGCAAACCCGTCGTAAGGATCGCGGACAACGGGTTTAACAAATACAGCGCGGGAACTCCCGATGAAGATTATGAGCGTGATGAAATGATGAACGACGGTCTCGTTTCGATCTCGATTCCGAATACCGTAACTTCCGCCGGAAATTCCGCGTTCCGCGGACGCGGAAGTCTGAGGCAAATCACGCTCCCCGAAGGCTTAACTTCGCTCGGAGAGAAGGCGTTTAGGTCTTGCTTTAATTTAGTGTCGATCGTAATTCCCGACGGAGTAACCGAAATCGGGGTCGAAACGTTCAAGGATTGCGAAAACTTGCAGTCGATTACCCTCCCCGCGAACTTGACTTCGATCGGAAACACGGCGTTTAACAGTTGCGTCAACCTGGAAAGCATTACGCTTCCCAAGGGCTTAGAGTCGATCGGGTCAACCGCTTTCGACGGCTGCGCCAAATTGGAGTCGATCGTGATTCCGTCGGGTACGCATGTAGCCGCATACGGCTTGTCCTATTTCCCCGCGACGATTTTTGCCGAGGCGGGGAGTTTCGAGGAGAGCGGCTGGGCGAACGGTTTTAACACTTCGGATTATTATGGCAACCTCGGTCCCGTGTATTGGTATTCGCCCGACGAAAGAAAAGAGGACGGCTGGAAATATGTCGAGAACGAGAGCGGAATATCAATCCCCACACCGTGGAACGATATCGCGGAATAAGGATTGGGATTAAGTCAAATAAAAAAGATTAAGATAAATAAAAAACTTCCGTATCGAAATCAAACGGAAGTTTTTTTATTTTACTAAAAGTTTTTGAAAAGGGGTGAGTGGGAAAACTTTTTAAAAAGTTTTCCCACTCGTAAAAATAGAAATAAAACAAACGGACGCCCCACCCTTGGAATCGTCGAGTAAACTTGAACGGATTTTAGAATGGGTCTTTTTTGCCATAAACCGTCTTGTCTTTTTGGCAATAGCGAATGCTATTGCCCGCAAAAACAAGCCGCTTTCTATCTAAAAAATCCGCTATTCAAAATTCGTTCCGTTTAATCTCCGCTTCCTTATCCCCTCCCACGGAGGGGAATGTATGGAGGTTTTAATATATATTGATTTGCAGGAAGCCTTGGATTTTTTTCATTTCGGATATAGTTTTTTCGGGTACGGCGTCGTCGGTATCGATTATCATATAGCCGAGGTCGCCGCGCGTCGCGCTGAGCATATTCGAGATATTAATTTTTGAGTCGGAGAGGAAAGCCGCCGCCTGCGATATCATACCGCTTATATTTTTGTGCGTGATCGTGATCCGCGCTTTTCCGCTGCGCGGCAAAACCGCCGCGGGGTAGTTCACGCTGTTTACGATATTGCCGTTTTCAAGGTAGTCTTTGAGTTGTTTCGCCGCCATAACCGCGCAGTTGTCCTCCGCTTCGGGCGTGGACGCGCCGAGATGGGGAATCGCAATTATGTTTTCGACGTTCAAAACGTCGTCCGTCGGAAAATCCGTTACGTACTTGGCGACCTTGCCCGAACTCACCGCCGCAATCACCGCGGCGTTGTCCGCTAATTCGCCGCGCGCGCAATTGATAAGTTTTACGCCGTCTTTCATCTTGGCGATCGTTTCGGCGTTTATCATACCCGAAGTCGAGGGCAAAAGGGGAAGATGCAAAGTTATATAGTCGCTCGCGGCATAAAGGGCGTTTATGTCCTTGGTATGCCCGACTTTGTTGTTTAAGGTGAGCGCGGACTCGACGCTGAGATACGGGTCATACCCCAAAACCTTCATATCCAAACCGATCGCGGCGTTCGCAACCAGAATCCCGATCGCGCCCAAACCGATCACGCCGAGAGTTTTCCCCGCGATTTCGGGTCCGACAAATTGGTTTTTAAACTTCTCGACGAGTTTCGGGACTTCGCCGCCCTTGCCCTTCTGCGCCGCCGCCCAGCCGATCGACTCCGTAACCTTTCGGGAAGCCAAAAGCAAAGAACAAATGACAAGTTCCTTGACGGCGTTCGCGTTCGCGCCCGGAGTGTTGAAAACGACGACGTTCTTTTCCGTCATCTTGTCTATCGGAATGTTGTTTACGCCCGCGCCCGCGCGCGCGACGGCTTTGAGCCTGCCGCCCGTATTAAAATCCGCCATCTTGAAACTGCGGACGATTATGCCGTCCGCGTCTTCGTTCGCGTCGTCGGTGCAGGAATAGTTTTCATCAAAAATCGCGTCGATTCGGTCGCTTATTTCATTCAATTTTAAAATTTTATACATATTTTATATCGGTTTCCTTGTTTTATAATGTTTTTTTGGGTTTGGTTTGGTTCGTTTTATAACGTTTGGTTTGGTTTATAATGATTTATAATGGGTTTTAGTTTGTTTTGACTGTTTTTCTTGTTTTATTTTGATTGTTTTGCTTTCTTGTTTTAAATTTTTTTGTAATCCGTTTTTTTAGGAAATTTTTATCGCGATACGGAGGACGGACTTTTTCTAATCGGTCGCCCCACCCCAACCCCTCCCACGGAGGGGAATTTTGGAGACTTTCCGCTAAGGGGATTTTTTAAATGCCGTTTTGGTTTCGGTTTTTTTAAATGCCGTTTTTTCCGCGTTTAATTGCCGGTTTCCCCCGAAAAAGGGGGGGCTGCGCGGTCCGCAAACGGCATACATACTATATATTACGAATATATAATGTTTCAGATAACTCTTAAATTACTCAACTCTCAAACATTATATCCTTTTTTCAATGAATAATTTTGTCGTTTTAGACAACGCTTAAACTTGCAATCCGCGAAAGTTTTTTTAACGGCCGCCCCACCCTTGGAATCGTCGAGTAAACTTGAACGGATTTTAGAATGCGTCTTTTTTGCTATAAACCGCCTTGTCTTTTTGACAATAGCGAATGCTATTGCCCGCAAAAACAAGCCGCTTCCTATCTAAAAAATCCGCTATTCAAAATTCGTTCCGTTTAATCTCCGCTTCCTTATCCCCTCCCACGGAGGGGAATTTTGGAGGCTGACGGCTCTTAAACTTGCAATCCGCGAAAGATAATCTCTAACGGCAAAACTCACTTATTCTCAATTTCAAATTTTTTCATAAATCCGATCAAAGCCTTAACTCCTTCGATCGGCATAGCGTTATATATCGACGCTCTCATCCCCCCGACGGTCTTATGCCCAGCCAAAGTGAGCAGCCCCGCCGCCGCGGATTCTTTAATAAACTTTTTGTCAAGGTCGCCGTTCGGCGAGAGGAAGGGAACGTTCATAAGCGAACGGTCTTTTTTGTTTACGTTGTTTTTGTAGAACGCGGAATTGTCGATAAAGTCATAGAGAAGACCGGCTTTTTCCTCGTTTATCTTTTGAACCGCGCCGATTCCGCCGAGTTTTTTGAGATGCCGCAAGGTCAAAAGCGACATATAAATCGCCATACACGGCGGCGTGTTGAAAAGACTGTCCGCCTCGGCTTGCGTGGAATATTTGAGCATTTTGGGGCAGTAACGCGGCAAATCCTTGCAAATTAAGGATTTTTTGATTATGACGACGGTCAGACCCGCCGGCCCGATATTCTTTTGCGCCCCCGCGTATATGACTCCGAACTTTGAAACGTCCGTCTTTTCACTCAAAATGTTCGACGACGCGTCCGCGACCAAAGGGGATTCGGTGTCGGGAAGGGAGGTGTATCTCGTGCCGTAAATGGTGTTGTTCGTCGTGATGTGAACGTAATCCGTGCCGCCGCGGAATATAGACGACGGAAGTTCGGGAACGTACGTGAACACGGACTCCTTAGACGACGCGACGGCGGCGACGTCCCCCAAAGGCGCGGCCTGCGAAAAAGCGCGCTCCGACCAGTGCCCCGTGATAACGTAGTCCGCTTTGCCGTTTTTTAAGAGGTTGAGCGGGATCGCGTCGAATTGCTGCGACGCGCCGCCTTGAAGCAAAAGAACGTCGTAACCCTCCGGAATTTCCATCAATTCGCGGAGAAGACTTATAAATTCCGAATGAATTTCCATATAATCCTTGGAACGATGACTCATCTCCGCGACGCATAACCCCGAACCCTTGTAGGACAGCATATCGGCTTGAACCTCTTTTAAAACGTCCTCGAAAAGCATCGACGGGCCGGCTGAAAAATTGTAAACTCTCATTTTTTTATCGAACTCCCTTTTTGTTATTATAGGTTATATTATAGTCTGTTTTATTCAGTGTACGGATTAAAATCCGCCGTCGTATAAAGGCGGCGGAGGGCGGAAATCCGCCCGTTTAATGCCGTCATAGCGGTAAATCCGGCAAAATGCTTGCATTTCGCCGCCGCTCTTATAGAGCGGTTTTAAATCAAACATATGTTTGATTTAAAAGTTCAACTGCTATATATTATAAGCCAATTATAAAAATATGGCAAGTAAATAACCGCAAAAAATAAAGTTTGTTAAGATTTTCACAATTTCGGCCGGGAATTCCGGAGATTTCAATTAAGATTTTAGCGGTTTTACTTAAAAGAAAAGACGAAAAAATATAAATAAAATTCCTTTTTAAAAAACTTCTCTCTTGTTTTTTAAGAGAGAAGTTTTTTTAATAGTGAAAGTTTTATAACGTAAAACCGTGTTTTAAATTTACTAAAAGTTTTAGAAAAGTTTTCCCGCGCGTAAAATGAATTTTCCGTTATTTAATATAGTAATCTGCGATTAGTTTTTCGGCTTCTTTCGCGGAGGGGGAGTCGACGCAGCAAGAGATTTTGGTTTCGCTTGTGGTTACGAGATAGATTTTCGCGCCGACTCCGCGCAGGATATTGACGATATCTTTAAACACGCCGCTTTGGTATTCCATACCCGCGCCTTCGCAGGTGATTTTGGCGGTACCGTTGACGGCGGAGAACTTAATTTTTTGATTTTCCAGAACGGTTTTGGATTTTTCGGATTTTTTATCCTTTACGGTGAAACTTATAGCGACCGAACCGCCCGCGTTATAGACCTGACTTATCATATCGATATTGATATTTTCCTTTGCGAACGCGTCGAACATTTTTATGTATTCCGCGATATCGGTATTCGCGATATTGAACACCGTGATATCGTTTTCGACGCGGACGCCCGTTACGGAATAGTCCGGCCCTAAGAGGTTGTTCATACCGTAGATTTTCGGTTTTTTCCCGACGATATATTCGGCGGCGCGGATCGCTCCCGCCGCGAAAACGCGCCTGCTCTGCGCCTCGTGGGTGAGAGTTATGACTTCGTCCGTGCCGATAAACATCACGTCGTGTTTGCCGACGATCGTCCCGCCGCGCACGGCGTGAATCCCTATTTCGGAGGGGCGGCGTTTGGATGAATTTCCGCATCTGCCGTAGACGAATTCCTTGTCCTCCGAAAAAATTTCGTTGACGGCGCGCGCGATCGAAAGCGCGGTGCCGCTGGGGGAGTCCGCCTTTTGGTTGTGGTGCTGCTCGACGATCTCGACGTCGAAACCGCCGCCCAAAAAGCCGGCCGCTTGTTTGGCGAGGGAGATCAAAAGATTTATGCCGAGAGACATATTGCTCGTCATAAAAATCGGAACGTCTTTTGAGGCGCGCGAAATTTTGTCGAGTTGTTCGGCGGAATAGCCCGTCGTGGCGAGGACGACGGGAATATTGTTCGGGACGGCGTAGGCAAGGATGTCTTGGAGCGAGTCGGGGCGCGAAAAGTCGATTATCACGTCGGGTACGACCGCGCAGTCCTTGACGTCGGGAAAGACGGGGACGTCGAAATCTATCTTGACGGCGTATTTGTCAATCCCCGCGACCGCCTTTAACCTTTCGTGGTTTTGGAGTTGAGAGTATATCATATGCCCCATTTTTCCGCTGATTCCGAAAATCAAAACCTTAATCATATTTTCCTTTTTTTTAACTCAATCGTTATTTATGCTTTTTAATATTGAAAGACAAAATAATACAATCGTTTTTTATGCTTTTTTAACGGCGGATATATAATGTTTTCAATCGTTTTTTTATGTTTTTTAATAACGGATATACAATGTTTTCAATCGTTATTTATACTTTTTTAGTATTGAAATACAAAATAATACAATCGTTTTTTTATGCTTTTTTAATATCGAATGCGAAAATTTTATCCGTTTTTCTACAATTTAGAATGCGGATTTATACTAAATACGCTTTTAAACCCGGCGTTAAAAAAAATTTTCTTGCGCTTTAAAAAATTCGTCCGTAACTTTTTTGAGATTCAAAAGATTGCCGTCCTCGATCCGGGTGAGGGGAAGTCTGACCGCGCCGCCGGACAGCCCGAGCAGTTCCGCCGCCGCCTTGACGGGAATGGGATTGACTTCGGAAAAAAGAGCCTTTATGAGGGGTAAAGCGTTGAGTTGCATTTCGACCGCTTTTTTTTGTCCGCTCAGGGCGGCGGCGGTCAATTCCGAAAAATATTTGGGCGCGATATTCGCCGCGACGCTGATCACGCCTATCCCCCCGACGCTAATCACGGGCAGAATTATCCCGTCGTCGCCGCAATATATGTGCGCTTTGCCGCGCGTCAGGCGGGCGGTTTCGGAAATTTGGGAGATGTCGCCGCTCGCTTCCTTTATCGCGGAAACGTTTTTGTGTTCGCACATTTTCGCAAACGTCGCGGGGAGAATGTTCACGCCCGTGCGTCCCGGGACGTTGTAGGCGACGACGGGCAGCCCCACCGCGTCCGCAACCGCGCCGAAATGGGCGATAAGTCCGTTTTGAGTGCATTTATTGTAGTACGGGGTAACGAGGAGAATCCCGTCCGCGCCGAGTTTTTCGGCGGCGCGCGAATTTTCGACCGCGCAAGCCGTCGAATTTGAACCCGTTCCCACTATGACGGGAACGCGGCGGTTGATCTTTGAAACCGCGAACCTTATGACCTCCTCTTTTTCGGAGGGGGTGAGGGTCATCGCTTCGCCCGTCGTGCCAAGCGCGACGAGAGAATCTATCCCGTTTGAAATCTGAAACTCGATAAGACGTTCCAGCGCGGAAAAATCCACCGCGCCGCCGCCCTCCGTGAAGGGCGTGATGAGAGCCGTTCCGCAGCCTTTAAATATAGCGTCTGTCATAAAAATCACTTCCCGTTTTTTTAATACGCGTTATTTTTTTATATAATTTTTATATAATATATATCATATAATTCTTTCTATTTTTCCGCGCTTATATAATTTGTATTATATATTATCCGTTTTTCGTTTTGGAATGGTATAACTTACATTATATAATTCTTTATGTTTTTTCACGGCGTATTTACGTAACTTACATTGTATATATTATTCGGTTTTCACGCTTGATTTATATAACGTATATTATATATTATCCGGTTTTCAAGCGTTTGATTTATATAATATATATCATATAACCGTTTTTGTTTTTACGTCCGTTTTATATAACGTATATTATATAATTATTTTTCGTTTTTGATGATATATTCGGCGATTTGGACGGCGTTTGTCGCCGCGCCTTTTCGGATATTGTCGGCGACGACGAATATATTACAACCGCTTTCGACGCTCTCGTCCAATCTGATTCTGCCCACGAAAACCTCGTCTTTGTCCTCGCAGACGCACGGCATCGGATATACGCCGTTTTTTATGTCGTCGTACAAAACGATTCCCTCTTGATTTTTGAGCGCGTCCTTGATCCCGCCGAGCGTACAGGGTTCAAAAAACTCGACGTTTATAGATTCGCTGTGTCCGTACGTTACGGGAACTCTGACCGTCGTAGCCGTGATTTTCAGACCGTCGTCGTGCAGGATTTTGCGCGTTTCGTTGATCATTTTGACCTCCTCTTTCGTGTACCCGTCCTCCAAAAAGACGTCGATTTGAGGAATTAAATTGTTGAAAATAGGGTAGGGAAATTTCTTCGGGGGATTGCCTTTCGCGCCCTCGATAAGGTCGTTATAACCGCCCATTCCCGCGCCCGACACGGATTGATAGGTCGAATAGACGATCCTTTTGATTTTGTATTTGTCGTGCAGGGGTTTCAAGGCGACGACGGCTTGAATCGTCGAGCAATTCGGGTTCGCGATGACGCCCTTGTTCCAAAAGACGTCTTCGGGGTTGACTTCCGGAACGACGAGCGGCACGTCCTTGTCCATTCTAAAACAACTGCTGTTGTCGATCACGACCGCGCCCGCCTCCGCGAACACCGGCGCAAACTCGCGGCTGACCGACGCGCCCGCCGAAAAGAGGGCGATATCGATATTTTTCCCCGTGATATTTTCGCGCGTGAGTTCGAGGACGGTGAGATCCTTGCCCATAAAATTTATGACCTTGCCCGCGCTTTTCGCGGAGGCGTAGAGATAGTAGTTTTCGACGGGCAGATTTTTTTCGGACAAAACCTGCAAAAATTTATTTCCGACCATACCGGTCGCGCCGACGACCGCGATATTGTACTTTTTCATTGACGTTGTTTCTCCTTGATATATATTGTGTATTATATATTATGATGTGATTGAAAGGGATTTTACATTTGCGGCGGTTAGCGGCGGTATTTAACCGGTTTTGCGGAGTATTCTGTATTTTAGAATATTACATTATTTAGATTTTGCATAGTATGCCGCGTTATTAGAGTATTGCATTATTTAGGTTTTGTACGGTATGCCGCGTTATTAGAGTATTGCATTGTTTAGGTTTTGCACGGTATGCCGCGTTATTAGAGTATTGCATTGTTTAGGTTTTGCACGGTATGCCGCGTTATTAGAGTATTGCATTATTTAGATTTTGTACGGTATGCCGTTGTTTGGACTCTGTATAGTATTTCCGCTAAGTTCGCGCTTTCATTACCCCGCAAGTTTTGAAATGAGAAAAAACAGCAGCCCCGCGGCGGCGAGTCCCCCTCCGATCGCGGCGAGAATTTTCGGCGCGGAGTACGGGCGTTTTCCCGAAACTTTTCCGCTTATTCCGTTTATAAAAAAATTGTATATTTTAGAATTATATTTGAAATTCGAGACCCAAACGGGGAGCAGTATATATTTAAAGGTGATGTTCGTGTGCCGCGTTTGGATATTGAGGCGCGACACGACGTCATAGTTATATTTTGACAAAATGAGCGCGCGGAGCCGCCCCGCGATATTGTCTTTCGCCTCCGCCCACGCGGTTTTTATGTCCTTGTTATACCGTATCGCCGAAAAACCCGCCAAAAACTTTTTGTCGTATTTTACGCCGTTGTTGGTGTCGTAGGGCATAATTTTATTCAGATGTTTTTTTTCGATTTTGTCGCTGGCGTTTATGCAAACGTCATCGAAAAATTCCGAAACGGAACCTTTAATGCTGAAATATCTCGTGCGTACTTCGGTGCGGCGGTTTTTGCCGCTTCCGACCGTAACGGTGTAGTGTTTTCCGAGCAGCCCTTCATAATCGGAAAAGGTTTTGTCGTCGAACGTCCAGACGGGCATAAACACGCCGTGATATTTATCGGCGTCCGCCCGTTTTTTTAGGGCGTTCGGCAGGAAAAAACGGCTCTTTGTCCACGCCTTAAAAGCCTCCTCCGCCTTTGTCCGCGGCAGAGAAAAGGGGATCAGGCTGTCGGGTTTGATACCCGTCAAAACGCCGCTGTTCAGGACGGCTTGCGTGCCGCAAAAAGGGCATACGTGCGTCAAGTCGTCTTTTTCGATGACTTGCGCGCTTCCGCAGTTCGGGCAGGAATAGGCGAACGCTTCTTCCGCCCAGCCCTCGGAAGAGGAGGCGTGCGACAAAAAATCGCGTTCCGCGGACTCGCCGCGCGCGACTTCCTCCGTATTTCCGCAGTACGGACAGCAAAGCGCGCCCTTTTCGGGCGAGTATTCGAGCGCGCCGCCGCAAGAGGAACAACCGTATGAAACGGCGGGGTTTGATTCGCCGTTGAAAGCGTTATTTTCTTCGCTCAATTTTGTTTTACCTCCCGATTTTTTGGGGGATGACGGAAATATAGTTTTTTATTCTTTCCGTTATAAAAAAACGCGTTTTTTTGTTTCGTTTTTGTTATGCCGAACGGGGAAAAGATAACGCGTTTTTTATTTCGTTTTTTGTTATGCCGAAAGCGGAAAGACAACGCGTTTTTTGTTATGCCGAACGGGGAAAGATAACGCGTTTTTATTTCGTTTTTGTTATGCCGAACGGGGAAAAGATAACGCGTTTTTTGTTTCGTTTTTTGTTATGCCGAACGGGGAAAAGATAACGCGTTTTTTATTTCGTTTTTGTTATGCCGAACGGGGAAAGACAACGCGTTTTTTATTTCGTTTTTTGTTATGCCGAAAGTGGAAAGATAACGCGTTTTTTATTTCGTTTTTGTTATGCCGAAAGTAAATTTTTATTTTTTTTCGAGGTATAAATAAAGACGGCATTCCGCTAATGCCGCCCCAAAACAACGGTTTAAAAAAACTGCCGCTTATTTAAACCCCGTAATTTTAGAAGTAACATAGCGCTCCGCTTTATTTTTTTTGTATTTTTGCAACCCGCGCCGAAAACTTTAACCGCAAAGTTTTTAATCGGTCAACGCGGAACTTTTAACCGCCGTATTTGCCGAAACGACCGAAAAACAAAATACAAAACAAAAGCGACAGCCGGAGAGGTATTAGCCCCGCGCGGCCAACAAAACGGAAAACCGCGATAAAATTCCGTTTTGTTTCGGCGGAAAATCCCTTTCACTTTTCTTAACGGTCATAACTTCCCGTAAAGCGGACGGGAAAGAATATGCGAAAGCCGCGAAGCCCTCTTAAAAAAAAGTTACTATTGATATTCCGCGCCTCTATGACGTCGGATTTTACGCGTTTAATTACGCGAAAAACCGATTTTAAATATATTATCATATAGATTGCGATATGTCAAATCATTTTTAACTTTTTTAAAGTTTTTTCAATTTTTTTTCTATACGGAGGGGAATTGAGGAATATAATAATTTCATAATGCCGCCCTACCCCTTTGATCCCTCCCGCGGAGGGGAATTGAGGATAATGAGAGAACGGGGGAAAATGCATCGCTTTGTAAGCCCCGTTGTCATTGACGTAAACGGTAAAATATCAAGCGAACGTTTCGCCCCACCCCTTTGATCCCTCCCGCGGAGGGGAATAGCGGAAAATTAGAGAAATGCGGAAAGATGCGCTTTAAGAGGGGAATTGAGGATAGTAAGGAAAGTTCGCCCCACCCCTTGCCCCTCCCGCGGAGGGGAATTTACAAGGATATTAATTTTTTTACGTTGGCGTGTTTTTTTTCGGTATAAAACAAACAAGATCGAAAGATTGTAAATCAAGGAATTCGCTTTATTTGTTATATTTTTAAATCGGGATGTATTCTCGCTTTATAAAACAAACCCCTTGAAAGGTTAAATCAAGGGGCTGTTTTTATTTTTTATTTTTTTAAACTATACGTTTTTTATTTGACGGGAGGAATAAATTCATCGTCGTCGTCATCGTCGAATGCGGGCGGTTTTTTGTCCGCTTTTTATTTGACGGGAGGAATAAATTCATCGTCGTTGTCATCATCGAACGCGGGCGGTTTTTTGTCCGCTTTTTATTTGACGGGAGGAATAAATTCGTCGTCGTCATCGTCGAATGCGGGCGGTTTTTTGTCCGCGTGTTGTTCGGCGGTCTTGCCGCTTTCCGTTTCGGACGGAGCGGGGGAGGGTTTTTCGGCTTTCGTCGTTGCGTTTCCGGGCGATTTTTCCGTTTCCGCGCCGCTTGCGGAAGAAGGTTTCGGCGCGTTTGCCGCGCCGCTTGCCGCGGAATCAGCCGTATTTTTCTTTAAGAGGTTTGGGAATTTTTTGCCGATAAAGTCCGCGACTTTCGCTCTGAATACAAAGCCCAAGACGCCCAAAACGACCAATATCGATCCTATGACGATCAATGCGACCGCCCAGCCCGGCAGTCCTTCGTCATCGCCGCCGACGTTGCCCATAAGTTCGACCCACGCGTCGTTAAAGGCTTCCGTTCTGTCGCCGTAGTCGTACATTATCGCGCATTTTTCAGCCAAATATTCGGGCGATGGATACAAAAGAGTGTCGACGGGAACGTCCACGCCTTCGGGAAAAAAGAAGTTGTTTACTTCGCCGCCCTCTTCCTCCGAAACATGCGCGTATTTCAAAATAGGATTGTCGTCGACCGTCGTACCCGTTCCCGCGATAACGCTCGTGTAGCCCGTCGCTTCCATATTGACGGCGGCGTTTTCGGGTTCGGATATGAAATTCAAAAACTTATATATAAGGTCGCGTTTGGCATCCGTGCGCTTATCGTTTTTCGGAATCGCCAGCCCGTCAAAGAATATGTTATTGCCCTCCGTAGGATATGCAAAACCGAGTTCTATGCCTTTTTCGGCGGCGTTCAAGATGGATTCATAAGCGTCGCCGCTCCACATAAGAGCCATAGCGTACTGCCCCTCCGCCAAACTGTTTTTCGCCTCGTCGACCTCGAAAAGGGGAGAAACCTTGCTTTTTTGTTCTTTAAACACCGCTTTTACGCGGTCGATCAAGCCGTCTTTATCGTTCGACAAAACGTCCTGAGGTTTTAATTCGCCGCTTGCCAATTCTTCTCTGTATGCCCAAAGCGAGAGCGCGGCGAAAGTGTCCCTTATGCTGTCTTTCATATAGACCTGCCCTTTAAACTCCTCCTCAAACAGCAAGCCCCATGTGTCGATATTGTCGTTTTCGACTGAAAAGCCTTTTTCTTCAAGTTTTTCGACGTTATACAGGATGCCCATAATGCCCCACATATAGCCGATCGCGTAAAGATTGTCCGCGTCGTCCGTTATGATGCCCTCGAATTTGTCGTGGACGCCGTACGAAACGTTTTCAAAATATACGGGCAATTTGTCCTTGTCAAGCGGTTCCAAGAGTTTGCGTTTTATGAGTTGCTGAATGGCGTAGTCGGACGGGCAGATTATGTCGTAGGACTGTTTTCCGTCGACAAGGTTTGTGATCATAGTTTCGTTTGTGTCGAAGGTCGGAACTTCGACGGTAACGCTATATTTTTCTTCAAAGGCTTTGATCAGATCCTCGCTGATATAGTCCTCCCAGTTGTAGACGTAGAGGACGTCGTCGGGTGTGGCGGTGTTGCAAGCCGCCAAGACGGGCAGGCAGATCGCCAAAACCAAAAGCAGAACGATGAACTTTGTTTTTTTCATTTTTTTTTGATAACTCCTTTTTTATTGTTTTTTTTAAAAATTGTATACCGGGCTGTATATTTAATACTCAATATTGAATAAATGAATATTTAATACCGTGCATTTTGCATTAAAAATGGTTTGGGATTGTATGTTAAATATCAAAATTAAGCGTTGCCGCTTCGCCGTACTTGTTTTTTTTATGTGATATTTTGATATTATAACCGTCAAATTAAGCGTTACCGCTTCGCCGCCTTCGCTTTTTTATTTTTTTGGATATTATATATCACCAGCCCCGCCAAAACGGTCAGAAAAATCAGCGCGGACAAGGGTTTCAGCGCGCCGCTCAGCCCCGCCTTTCCCGCCGCCTGCGAATATATATAGGTCGAGAGCGTCTCGAAAGTCGAACTCCGGTTGAACTGCGTAATGATAAAGTCGTCGATAGAGAGGGTGAACGCCAGCGCGAATCCCGAAACCATTCCCGGGAAAACTTCCGGCACTATAATTTTAATCAGCGCGGAAAAGGGCGTCGCGCCGAGGTCGAGAGCCGCCTCGTATACGGACATATTCATTTGTTTTAGGCGGGGCAGGACGCTCAGCATAACATACGGGCAGGTCATCGCGATATGCCCGATCAAGACGGTGAAAACGCTTCTGTCAACCTTGATAAAGAGAAAAAAGAACATAAGGGCGAGGGCGGTTATGATATCGGCGTTGAAGATCGGGACGTTCGAGAGATTGAGCAGGACGTTGCGCGGCTTTTTGCTCATACCGTTCAAGCCGACCGCGCCCAACGTTCCCAAAACCGTCGCGAAAAGCGAGGAGACGAGCCCGATTACGACGGTGTTTAAAAGGGCGGTTTTCATTCTTTGCACGCTGTCCGAATCGGATGTGAAAAGTTCGGTGAAGTTCGCCGTCGAGAAACGGAAATTCGCAAAGCCCGCGCCGTCGGAAAAAGAATAGACGACGATCATAAGGATGGGTACGTACAAAAGGGCGAGAATCAGCCAAACGTATGATTTTCCGAGGTATAGACCTATCTTTCTTTTTTTATAAAAATCCGATTTTAAAGAAGGTTTTTTTGAATCTTTTTTCACCGCAGTCCTCCTTCCGCGCGTTTTTCGCGGCCGCATACGGATTTTGAAAGGTTTTTTAAGAGCGTTCGGCGGGATAAATACTCGACGAAAGGTGTTTTAAAAGCGTTTTTTACCATTTTTACCATAACCCTCCTCCTTTCAATTCCTCTTTGTCGTTGAATTTATAACTTATCAGCATCGAAATAAATATAAAAATCAGCATAATTATGGCGATCGCCGAACTAAGCCCCCAATTGTTGTTGTAGTTTAAGCGGATAAGCGTTCCGATGAGCGGAAAGTTGCCGCCGCTTAGCGTATCGGATATCGCGTAGGTTGACATAGAGGGCATAAAGACCATAAGACAGCCGCTTATAATACCCGGTACGGACAAGGGCAGGACGGTTTTTAAAATGACCGTAAAGGGCGGAGCGCCGAGATCCTCCGAGGCTTCGATCAGATTTTTATCGATCTTTAAAAGGGTCGTATAGATCGGCAGAATCATAAAGGGCAGAAAGTCGTAGACCATACCCGCGATCGCCGTACCTTTGCCGAGGGCGATGCCGAGAGAATAAAAAAGGGATTTCAAAGCCAGCGTCCGGATCAAAAAATTTATCCACATAGGCAGGATGAAAAGCACGACGACGATCCCGCCTAACTTGAACCGCTTTTGACTTAGAACGTACGCCACGGGATAGCCCAAAATCAAACAGATCAGCGTCACCAAAAAGCCGTAGAAAATCGAACGCAAAAACCCTTGTACGTATGTCGAGGAAAAGACCGCCGTTATGTGTTTAAAGGTGAATTCTTGCGGAGCCTCCTTTGTCATAAAAGCGTAAAAGAGGATAAAAAGCATAGGAACAAAGAAAAATATCGTCAGCCAAACGGCGTAGGGGAGGGCGAGATAACTTCTTTTCATTTTGAATTTCTTCATATTTTTTTAAACCTCACAAAAGCCGTGTTTTTTGCGCGTAATTCCGCGGTATAGAGCCGCGTTTTTTAGTATATTATTCTGCGCGTAATTCAGCGGTATAGAGCCGCGTTTTTTAGTATATTATTCCGTTCGCAATTCCGCGGTATAGAGCCGCGTTTTTTAGTATATTATTCCGCAAGTATTTCCGCGGTATAGAGCCGCGTTTTTAGTATATTATTCCGTTCGTCATTCCGCGGTATAGAGCCGCGTTTTTTAGTATATTATTCTGCGCGTAATTCCGCGGTATAGAGCCGTGTTTTTAGCGTATTATTCCGCAAGTATTTCCGCGGCAAACCAACCGCGTTTTTTTTATGCCTTATAGAGTTTTATATTTTCGGGTTTTATGATTATGCCCACGCGGTCATAGTCGTCCCATTGCACGTCGGTATTGACGTGGTATATAAAGTTTCCGCATTTGATATCGATATGGTAGTGCGTCCCCTTAAATAAAATGGTCGTAACTTCGCCGCCTACCGTACCGTTTTCCTTGTCGTCGACGATTTCGACGGCGTTCAGTGATACCTTGACCCAGACGTTTTCGCCCTCCGAAAAGCCTTCGGTATCCGCGTCGTAGACGCCGCCGCCGAAATTGACCTTGCCGTTCTCCGCGATTACACCCTCGAATACGTTCGCCGTATAGGGCTTTTTCATAATGTGTATATCGAAGGGCTTGACGAACATACCCACTTCTTCGCCGACGTCCCGTTTCGTCGTGTCCTGCACGAGATATTCGCATTTATTTTCGGACATAACGCCCATCTCGTAGTGAACGCCCTTGAATATGCTGGAAATAACCTTTCCTTTGACTTGCGCGTTCGGGTTGGACGCGTCCATAAGGTATATATCTTCGGGGCGTATAACCACGTCGACCTTTTCGTTCTTTTTGAAACCCTTGTCCGCGCACTCGAAGACCGCGCCGTCAAAGCGCACGACCAAATCTTCGGGCATAACGCCGTCGAATATATTAGAATCCCCTATGAAATTCGCGACGAAGGCGTTTTTCGGTTCGTTGTATACGTCCGTAGGCGTTCCGACTTGCTGGATAATCCCGTCTTTCATAACGACGACGGTATCGCTCATCGTCAAAGCCTCCTCTTGGTCGTGCGTAACGTATATAAACGTTATGCCGAGTTTTTCGTGCATCTCCTTTAATTCGAGTTGCATTTCCTTGCGGAGTTTCAAGTCCAACGCGCCCAAAGGCTCGTCGAGGAGGAGGACTTCGGGTTCGTTCACAAGCGCGCGGGCGATCGCGACGCGCTGTTGCTGTCCGCCGCTGAGGCTGTTTACGTCGCGGTATTCGTAGTCGCTGAGCCCCACCATCTTTAAGACGGTTTTGACCTTTTTTTCTATTTCATTTTTGGAATTCGCCTTGATTCCGGCGGCTTCGTTTTTTAGGGCTTGTCTTTTTTCCGCGCCGCTTTTTAGCGTTTCTTTCGCTTTATCTTTTAATGCTTGTTTTTTATCGGAATCATTTTCTTTTTTTGCTTCGGACTTGTATTTCAATGCTTGTCTTTTTTCCGCATTGCTTTCGCGTTTCGCTTCGGCTTTTTTTTCGGCGATCATACGCTTATTCCGGATTTTCAGACCGAAAGCGATATTCTCAAACACGTTATAATGCGGAAAAAGCGCGTATTTTTGAAACACCGTATTGACGGGGCGCAGGTGAGGGGGGACGTTTATTATGGATTCGCCGTTCAAAAGCACGTCGCCCGCCGTCGGAATCTCAAAACCCGCGATCATTCTGAGCGTGGTCGTTTTTCCGCAGCCCGACGGACCTAAAAGGGTTACGAACTCGCCCTTTTTGATTTTTAAGCCGATATTGTCGACGACGTTCACGCCGCCCGCAAAACTTTTCGAGACGTTTTTTAATTCGATGATCGTGTTATCCGCCATTTTTTTGCTCCTCGATAGAATAGGGATATCCAAAATTCTTTACGAAACGAATTTTTATGATAATTATTGACTAAGTTTTAAGGGGATTCGGGAATTTTAAAGACGATTCCGCGCTGATTTTTACGGGATTCGGAATTAAGCCCGGTAAAAGTCCGCGTCCCTCCGTGTCTTTTTTATAACACTTGCTATAAAAAAAGCAAAAAAATAACTACCGTCAAGATCCTTAACGAAACGACGGACAAGCCGCGTTTTTTAGGGAAATTATATAACCCGGTTAAAGAAGCCGCGCGGCGGTTAAGCCTTTTAAAAGGGAGAATTCCCGTTTAAACGAAAGCGCGTCTTCCAAAAAAATTATATAAAATCGGTAAAAGCTAAGGATTTTAACAATAGTTTTGTCGCTTTTTTACTCTTTTTACTTTTTCCCGTCCGGGCGGCATCGTGAAGCCGCGTTAGAACGTTAAATTGATTATATAATTAAAAGGCGGCAATGTCAATTATTTTTATAGCCTTTTTCAAAATTTTTAAAAATATTTTTTTCTATTTTTCCTTTATTATTGAAATTTGAATAATAGTGTGGTATAATTTAGTGGAATATCGGCGGACGGCGGTCAATAGCGGGGGGTAGCGGATTAAAAATAACGGTTAGTTTATTTATTCGTTATAGACATACAAGAAACTTTACAAAAAAAACGGTTCGTTATAGACATTCAAGAAAATTCATTCTAAAAACGTTATAGATATTCATAAAAAAAGTAAAAGACCGCAAAAAAACCTTAGGAAAAAACGGTATGCTGAAAATATTAAAATATCCGAAAAAATATTTAAAAATAATTATTCTCGCGGTATGCTTGATCGGGATTCAGGCGTACTGCGATTTGGAATTGCCGAAATATATGTCCAATATGATAAACGTCGGAATCAGGCAATACGGAATCGACGACGCTCTCCCCGACGTTTTCAGCCAAAAGACTTTCGGGGAAATTAAACTCTTTATGACGGACAAGGAGTACGATGAGTTTAAAAATTATTATATCGGGATTAACTACGCCTACACAAACCCGTTAAGGGTTATCGATAAAAAAGAATTCGAGGCATACAAAAAAAAGTATACGAAACTAAACGAGGGCGAGGAGGTGTATCTCCTCAAACGCAACGTCGAATATTTTAAAAACGACTTTACGGAGGAGGAAATCGACGCTCTCCGCGAAAAATTAAAAATTCCCGCGATAGTCTACGCGGCGTTTAACGAAATGCTTGCGATTTCGTCCGTGGGCTTTTTGAGCGACAACTCTTTTCTTTCCGTGTTGTTCGCGTATTTCAACGGACTAAACCCGAAAGACAATCCCGACGGATTTAACGAATATAAAGAAAATCAAAAAGGCTGGACGCTATCCGAATATTTTGACGAATTAAAGGCTATGAGCGAGAGACAAAACCCGGACGGAGAGGGCGTGATTTACGGAAATTCCGAAAGAGGGCTGTTTATGCAGATCGTTTCGGGCGCGGTGAACGGCAAATTTTCGCCAAAAGCGGGCGAGATAAAAAAAGAGGACGTCGTAAAAGCGTTGGTCGACGAATTCGGCATAGACGAAAACGAAGCGTCAAGTTTCGCCGATACTGTACTCTCCGCTTTTTCGAGAATCGCGCCCGAGATCACGGACTATATATTAGAACTCGGAAATATCGACTATAAAAAGTTCGAGTACGGGCGGGCGGGCGTGGATACGCGCCTGCTTCAAATCAATTATATCGTCCAAAACGGAATTTTTATGCTCCTCTATACCGTGGGGAGTATAGCGGCGGCGGCGGTCATAATCGCGTTGTCGGCGCGCGTCGCGGCGAACGTCGCGCGCGATCTCAGACGCGACGTTTTTTCAAAGGTGCAGACCTTCTCGAACGCGGAATTCGACAAATTTTCGACCGCGTCTTTGATCACGAGAACGTCGAACGACGTAAGCCAACTCCAAAGCCTGTTTTTTCTTATGATAAAAAACACCTTCTACGCGATATTCGTCGTGGGCGGCGGGCTGTATTATCTGCATAAGACGCTGGGAATAAACGAACGGCTGCTGCTTTTGATCGCGGCTATGATCGCGGTCATTTCCGTCGGCGTGGCAGCGGTCTACGCTTTGGTTTTGCCGAAATTTCTCGCGGGACAAAAACTTCTCGACAAACTCAATCTCGTAACGAGGGAGCGTTTGAGCGGCGTTTTGGTCATACGCGCGAACGACAACGAACCGCGCGAGGAGGGGAGATATGAGGACGTGAACCAAAAAATCACGAACGTGAACCTCTTTATCAACCGCACTATGGCGTTATTGAATCCTTTTATGATGTTGTTTTTGAACGCTTTGGGCGTTGTAATCATATACCTCACGGTGGACAGAAACTATCTTATCGACGGTTCTATACTGCCCGGGAGTTTGCTGGCGTTTTTGCAGTATACCGTGCAGATAATCTACGCGTTTATGCTGATCGCGGGGATGTTCGTTTTTTTGCCGCGCGCGGTCGTCGCGATGAAGAGGATTTGGGAGATCTTGGCGGCGAAACCCGAGGTCGCCGACCCCGAAAACCCCGTCGATATATATACGGGAGAGCCGGTTAACGCCGGAACGGAATTAAATACGGAATTGAAAACGAACGGCGGAAAATCTTTGAATTTTGAAACGGAATTAAATAAAGATAAAGATAAGTCTTCGAATACGGAATTAGAAACGAACGGCGGAAAATCCGCCGCCAAAGAAAAGAGATTCGATATCCGTTTTCAAAACGTCGCATTTAAATACGCGGGGAGCGGCGAATACGCTCTGAAAGACGTGTCGTTCGAGGCGAAATCGGGCAAAACAACCGCTATCGTCGGCGTTACGGGCAGCGGAAAAACCACGATCGTAAACCTCATTTTACGTTTCTACGACCCGACCGAGGGGGCGGTTTTCGTCAACGGAATAGATATAAGGCGCGTAAGGCAGGAGGATTTGAGGAAAAATATCGGATTCGTATCCCAACAACCGCGCCTTTTTTCGGGAACGGTGAGGGAAAACCTCGCCGCGGGGAAGGAGGACGCGGATATAGCCGATATGGACAGGGCGGTTTTGATCGCGAAAGCCGAAGATTTCATCGGCGCAAAAGAGCCGAAAACCGCGGAAAGAAGTGAAATAATACAAAACGAGAAAGAAAAAGGAAGGAATAACGTTGAAATAATACCGAACGGCGAAAAAACGGTACCGAACGAAAACGGAACGGATAAATACGGCGCGTTCGTCAGCCGCGCCGGAAAAAATATGTCGGGCGGTCAAAAACAGAGACTCGCGATCGCGCGCGCCGTCGTGCGCCGTCCGCGGTTGTATGTTTTCGACGATTCGTTTTCCGCGCTGGACTATCTGACCGAGGCGAATTTACGCGCCGCGCTGAGCCGCGAAACAAAGGAAAATAACGCGGGAGTAATAGTCGTAACGCAAAGGATCGCGTCCGTCTTAAACGCCGACAAGATCGTAATGGTGGACGGCGGAAAAATCATCGGTCAGGGAACGCATAAGGAACTTATGCGCGATTGCCCGCCCTACGGCGAGTTGGCAAGGTCTCAACTGCCCGAAGAGGAATTATTACCGCTTAAAAACGAAACGGACGAATTCAAAAAAACGCTTAAAAACGAAACGGACGAATTCAAAAAACGCTTAAAAAACGAAACGGACGAATTCAAAAAACGCTTAAAAAACGAAACGAGCGAATTCAAAAAAACGCTTAAAAACGAAACGGACGAATTCAAAAAAACGCTTAAAAAACGAAACGGGCGAATTCAAAAAAACGCTTAAAAACGAAAGAAATAAATTCAAAAAAACGCTTTAAAAACAAAAAATAATGAATTCTAAAAAAAGGAGGAAACCGCTTTATGTCCGAAAAAAACACATTCGGTCAAGCCGCCCAAAAGGACACAAATCAAGGTACGTCGTTCGTCGGCGGCTACGGAAAGACGGTCGCGACCGTCATCAGCGTTCTCGACAAGCCCGTAGAGTTCAAAAAAACCTTTGCGCGCCTTGTGAAAAGTCTTTCCTTATACAAATATGCTCTTTTGGCGGCGGCGGTTTTTGCGATCGCCTCTTCGGTTTTCGTCGTTTTCGCGCCCAAATATATGGCGGCGTTGACGGATATGATCATCGAAGGCGTAAAGGGTTTGGTTTACGGCGGCGCGAATCTCCTCGACGCGGAGGTAAAAGAAAAGATTTACGGCGTTCTTATAGCCGTGTTCGTTTTTTACGTTTTGAGCGCGTTTTTTTTGTATATCCAAAGTTTCATAATGGCGACGGTCGCCCAAAAAGTCTCCCTAAAAATGCGGAGCGACATAAACAAAAAACTCAGCCGTCTGCCCGTAGGCTATTTTGACAAGCATTCCCACGGCGACATAATGTCCCGCGTAACGAACGACGTGGACGCGATCGGAAATACTTTGAATCAAGGCTTGACGCAAATCGTTACCGCCGTATTCACGATTTTGGGAATGGCGGTTATGATGTTCACGATGAACGTCCCCTTGACGCTCGTCGTGCTTTTGATCCTGCCTTTTTCTTACGTCGTCATAAGAATCATCGCGAAACGCTCCCAAAAGCATTTCAGAGAACAACAAAACTATCTCGGCGCGGTCAACGGCTGTATCGAGGAGATCTACGGCGGACACGACGTCGTGCGCGCTTTCGGAATGGAGGCGGGGAGCGGAGAAAAATTCCGCGAATTGAACGACAAACTACACGGAACGGCGTGGAAATCACAGACCTTTTCGGGAATGATAAACCCTCTCGTCGTCTTTATCGGGAATTTGGCATACGTCGCCGTCGTCGTTTTCGGCGCGTATCTGACCATAAAAGATCCGACGGGAACGACGCTCGGAATTATGTACGCCTTTGTCCAATACGTCAAGTCTTTCACTTCGCCGATAAACCAAACGGCGCAAATTTCAAACGTCGTGCAGTCCACGGTCGCCGCCGCGGAACGCATATTCGTATTCCTTTCGGAAGAGGAGGAAAAACCCTCCGAAAATCCCGAAAAAGTTCCGGCGGACGACGGCATCACGGGGCGCGTAACCTTTGAAAACCTGACATTCGGATATGAGCCGGGCGTGCCCGTCTTGAAGAATCTCAGTCTCGATATAACGCCCGGGAGCAGAGTCGCGATAGTGGGACAGACGGGATCGGGAAAGACTACGTTGGTCAAACTTTTGATGCGGTTCTATACCGCCGATTCGGGCAGGATTTTGATAGACGGCGGCGACATAAAAAACTACGACGGGTGCGAATACAGACGGCTCGTCGCTATGGTATTGCAAGATATTTGGCTGTTCCACGGCACGATAAGGGAAAATATACGCTACGGGCGGCTCGGCGCGTCCGACCGCGAAGTCGAAGAAGCGGCGGCGGCGGCGGGCGCGGATAAATTTATTTCGGCGTTAAAGGACGGCTACGACACCGTTATAAGCGAGGACGCCGGCAATCTCTCCGAAGGGCAAAAACAACTTTTATCCATCGCGCGCGCCGTAATCCGGCGCAGCGCAATCATCATATTCGACGAGGCGACCTCATCGATCGATACCCTGACCGAACGCGTCGTCCAAGACGCCGTAGACAAAATCACAAAGGGCAAGACGTGCTTCGTCATCGCGCACCGCCTGTCCACGATCATCAATTCCGATTTGATTTTGGTTATGCAAGAGGGCGAATTGAAAGAACGCGGAACACATAAAGAACTGCTGGCAATGAACGGAATCTATGCGAAAATGTACAATACGCAGTTCGCAAAGAGTTAAATATTATTTATTTGTGTGTTTTTTTATGCGGGGGAAAACTTTTTGAAAAAAGTTTTCCCCCGCCCCCATTTCAAAAACTTTTAGTAATTTTGAGAGAAGTAACGCGTTACAATCATTTTTAATACTCTAAATTCACGCTTTATACAAAAAACTATGCTTTATAACGCAAAAATAACGCCGCGTGACTCAAAAACTATGCCGTAAAGAATTCCCCTCCGTGGGAGGGGTGTAGGGGTGGGGCGAAAGGGTTAGTATTTTTGTAATCGTTCTTGTGTTTTTGGCAATAGCGAACGCTATTGCCCTCAAAAATAAGCCGTTTTTTATCTGAAAAATCCGCGCACTAAAAAGGTATTTTACTTATTTCCGCTTTTTTTCAAAAACTTTCAATAATTTTGGGAAAAGTGTAGAACCGTAATTAAACTTTTAATCCGTCATATATTTTATGATTTATTTTTTCAAAACCTATTGACTTTGGCTTTCTTATGCAATATAATGTAATTGTGAATTTAAAATGAATAAGCGTAAAGAATAAAAGAGGAGATTTAAAAGCCGTAAGAATTTCAATCGATAAATTTTAAAAGACGGAACGTTACGGTAAACGATAAAAGAGCCGTAAAGCGGAATTTTAAACGATGAACGTTTTCGCAAACATACGGGAACCGCAAAGCGGAATTTTAAATTGATAGAATTTTATTAACCGTCAAAAGAGCCGTAAAGCGATAAATTTAAAGAGGGAGGAATTGTTCAATGGCAAAAAATAAGGCGAAAAAACCGCGCAAGGTTTTAAAAAAATTGTTGATAACTTTGATTATCATCGTTACGTTGTTCGGGGGAGGTGCGGCCGCCTTGACCGGTTTTATCAACGGGATCGACGACCCGATGGTGCGCGCGCAAATTTGGCCCATAATACGTTACGTTCCGTTTTCGCTCCTGTCCTATCCTTTCAAGCCAAAGACGAACGGGGCGGTTTCGGCGGCTAAGACCAAGGCGGGCGGATTTATCAAGGGGATTTGCCACCCGGACGAAGACTACGAACTCATCAAAGGCGCGGGAATCGAATGGAACCGCGCCGACATACCGTATCCTTTCGAAAAAGACGCCGGCGGAAACCGGATTGTCAGAGAGGAGTATACGGGCTGGAAAGCCGAAATGCAAGAATACGCCGAAAACGGCATAAAGATTTTTGCGGTTACGCCGTATCCGGAAGATTTTTTGGATTTTGAAGGTATAGATCCGCGCGATCCGAACAGCGAAAAGGCGATAAAAGAGGTCGCGGTGTTTTTGATCCAAGATTTAAAAGACGTCATCGAAGGGCTCCAAATCACGAACGAGTTAGGCGTCGCGCGCTTTATGTATCCGCTCGAAAACACGGAACAGGCGGTGCGCTTTATGGGCATTCAACTCGAAGCGGTCGCGCCTTATAAGGGCGATATCATAACGGGCTACAATTCCGCCGGCCCTCAGCCCGACCACCACGGCGCGATGAAACCCTATCATAAATACTGCGACTATATAGGCGTCGATATCTACGCCGGCTGTTTCAGCGGTCCTTCGATTATGAACAGAATCGAAATTTACGACTTCATTCCGGCGTTTCTTTGGAGTTTTACCGGTCTGCCCGTCATCATATGCGAATTCGGCTATATCGGCGGCGGAATGCCGAAAACCGAGGAGGAAAGGCTGGAAATCCTTCGCGGATACGGCTATAATTCCGAGGCGGAGGCGAAAGCCGATATCGAAAATTTTGTCAAAAAATTGCCCGAAAATTTCCAAAACGATATCAAAAAAGGCGCGAACGGCGACCCCGCGGGCTATCTTTTCAGCGATATTATGCGCAATCACCTCTACCGCGAACTGCCCGCCGACGTCGTACTAAAAAATTATCCGCATACCCCCGAGGGACAGGCGAAATTCTATGCGGATATGATTCCGCGGCTGGCGAAAAATCCGTATATCATCGGGGAGTTCTTGTATTGTTGGAGCGACTCCGATCGCTGCTACGTCTGCGGCTTCGAGGATTGCCCCACCGAAACGCGCTGGGGAATAGTCGACCGGAACGGCAACCCCAAACCGTCGTATTACGCGGTGCGCGACGCGTTCGGGAATATAAAGTAGTTTAAATTGCAAAAATTAGAGAATGTTAAATAAAGAATGCGGCGGAAAAGTTTTTTTAAAAAAAGTTTTCCGCCGCATATTTTATATTCGTTGAAATTTATTGTTTTGTTGTCATTTATTTTTTAACAGTGTCATAAGGGCTTCTTTTTGTTCGTGAGAGAGTTTTTTCAAGAGGTCTATGGTTTGTTTGTCGATTTTAAATTCGTTTATATTGTGATAAAAGAATTCTTCGGGCGTCGAATCGCAAGCCTCGATGATCGAAAAAAGCGTGCCGAGAGACGGCTCGAACTTTGTTTTATTGTTTTCCAAGCGGTTGATATAGCATTCGTTCATATTGATTTTCAGGCTCAAAGCGCGCGCGGAAAGGTTTGCGCGGGCGCGCAATACGCCTATTCTGTGAATCAATTCGTCAAGTTCCATAACGCCTCCCTTATCGACACTAAAATTATAGAGCAAAAAGGCTTCCGCTATACAGTTATGAAAATTGGTAAAATGATATAATTATAATTATTTCAAGGTATGGTATGTAAAATAGTTGACATCATATTGAAAGTTATGTTAATATGAATACATAATACGGTAATGGTACTAAAAAAATAAAGTATTGTGGGGGATTGCCGAAAAAAAGCAAAAAGGAGTACATATAATATATGTCAAGAGAATCGAAATTGATAGAATGTCAGAAAGAAGATAAGCAACAAATCATATATGATTATGAAAGTTTCGGATGGGAGTTGCTGTCCGTAACTGAAAAAGGGATAGCCTTATCAAGAGAAACGCAAAACCCGGTTTACGGTGATTTGCTAAAATATCAAATACAATATGAAAACACACAAGAACAAATAAATAAACTGAAAAACACAACGATATTATTTCAATTTGAAGAAATGAAAGAAAAACCCAAAACAAAACTAATAAACGTCTTAATAATTATAATGATTTCCGCGATAGTCATAACATCGGCCATGAGTTCAAATATAACGGTGTACCCGGTAATAATATCGTTAAGTCTAATAGCGTATAAAATAATAGCATACTATAAATACGATACATATAAAAAAGAATATCAAGAAAAATACGCGCAAGCCGAACAAGAATACGCCGGACAACTGAGAATTAGATACCAAAAAATAACGGATCTGGAAGAAATAAAAAAGCAAACGGTAAACGACAGCAGAGCGACATTCTTTGCGAAAGCAAAAGAATAACAAAAGATATTCGCTAAACTTTAATCCGTACTAAAAACCGCCGTAGTTAAAGACGGCGGCGGGCGGAAGGGCGGATATGACTATTCAAGTAAAAAGTATTGCATAGCGGAAATAAAAAAATAAAAGATTGACGGCATTGCCGAAAAAAACTAACGGAGGACATATTTATGTCGAATGAAATATATTTGTGGGAAAAGGACTTTGGAAATAAGCAGATAGCGTATGATTTCGCGGGACGCGAAATTCACAAAAGCGAGTACGGAAACGAGAATTCGCCGTACGGCTGGAATATCGATCATATACAGCCGTTATCAAACGGCGGCAAGGATACGTACGAAAACATACAAATTGCAAATATTGCAACAAACAGGGAAAAGGATAATAAATCATCTTTTTCCGCAAACGGTAAAAAGTTTCAAGTGCAATTAACTAAGAATGCAAAAGAAAAAGGACGACTTACGTTTGCGGGCGGTTATCCTTATAACCAGAAAAAGTATTGCATAGTGGAAATAAAGAAATAAAATAATTTTTAATCGGTCGCCCCACCCCTTTGATCCCCTCCCACGGAGGGGAATAGTCTGTTGCCACGCCAATTTGGTATTCTCTTAACGAGAGGGGAATTTTGCATTGTACGATTTTAGTCGTAATTTTTACGCCGTCCGATGTTAGTTGTAATTTTTGTACCATTTGATTTAATCGGGATTTTTTGCGGAGCGCGGAAGTTTTTGAAATTTTTTTAATGTGATTTTTTTTGCGCGGCGGTTCGGGATCGGATTGCCGCGTGATTTTTTTTGTTTTTTTGGTTAATCGGCTTAAATTTACTTTATTTATTTTCCTCTTTGGTTTATAATATAACGGTTAGAGTTTTGAGTCGGTTACGGTTTTGTTTTTCGGAATACGGAATTGAGATACGGTGGATACGGAAATTAAGATAAAATTTAAATATTTAGTCGGTTACGGTTTTGTTTTTTAGAATACGGAATTGAGATACGGTGGATACGGAAATTAAAATAAAAGTTAAGTATTTAGTTATTTACGGTTTTGTTTTTCGGAATGCGGAATTGAGATACGGTGGATACGGAAATTAAGATAAAAGTTAAGTATTTAGTTATTTACGGTTTTATTTTTCGGAATGCCGCTATATATTTGAAAAAAATTATATTTTAGGAGAGTTTTTTATATGTCTAAGTTAATGGATAGCATTATCGAGAAGGCGAAAAGCAGAAATAAGCGCATAGTTTTGCCCGAAAGCAACGACGAAAGGGTGATTTTTGCCGCCGCCGAAATCGCCGGGAAGGGTATCGCGCGCGTTTTGCTCGTCGGCGACGAAGCGGAATTGAAAAAGAAATATCCGAACGTCGACTTCGGAAAGATTGAAATCGTCGCAATAAAGGACAACCCCGACACGGCGAAATACGCGGAATTTATCTATGAATCGAGAAAAGCCAAAGGGCTTACCGCCGAGGAAGCGGCGCGTCTCGCGCAAAATCCGCTATATTTTGGCGCGATGATGTTAAAGACGGGCGCGGCGGACGGTATGGTCGCGGGGTCGGTCAGCGCGACGGGCGACGTCTTGCGTCCCGCGCTGCAAATCATCAAGACCGCTCCGAATATTTCGACGGTTTCGAGTTGTTTTATTATGGTTATGAAGGACACGAAATACGCGAAAGACGGCGTTATGGTTTTCGCGGACTGCGCGGTCGTGCCTCAGCCCGACGCGGATCAACTCGCGGCGATCGCGGTCGCGTCGGCGAATTCCGCAAAGGTCATCGCGGGAATCGAACCGAAAGTCGCGCTGCTGTCTTTCTCGACTAAGGGGAGCGCGAAGCACGCGCTGGTGGACAACGTTACCGCCGCGCTGAAAAAGGTCAAGGAGATCGCGCCCGAATTGCAAGCCGACGGCGAATTGCAAGCCGACGCCGCGATCGCGGCAAGCGTCGCCGCGCTGAAAGCCCCGGGGAGCGTCGTCGCGGGGGAGGCGAACGTTTTGGTATTCCCCGATTTGCAGGCGGGGAATATCGCTTATAAGCTGGTTCAGCGGTACGCGGACGCGGACGCGGTCGGACCGATCATTCAAGGGTTGGCAAAGCCCGTGAACGACTTGTCGAGGGGCTGTTCGGTCGGGGATATCGTCAACGTGGCGGCGATTACGGCGTTGCAGGCGGAATAAACAAACGGATTTTGCGGCATATATAAATATGCGGAATAAAAAACGTTTATATTAGCGAATGTATAAAGCGCGCGGAATAAAAAACGTTTTAGATTTTAGTATAAAAAATTCAAGGTTTAAAAAAAGGTTCTTATTATATAGGTATAATAACGGCAAAAAAACAACGATACGGCATTGCGAACCAAAAGGCGCGAGAGCAAGTTTTTTGAATTGAATAAACGAAAAAAAGAACGTAATTTCATAAAAAAACAACGATACGGCATTGCAAACCAAAAGCAGTAAAAAACAAGTTTTTAACGGCTTAGACGCACCAAAAAAAGGAGAAAAATAAATGACGATTTTAGTATTGAACGCGGGAAGTTCTTCTCTCAAATATCAACTTTTCCGCTTTGAAAACGGCGCGCACGCCGTACTCGCGAAGGGCGTCGTCGAGAGGATCGGGCTGAACGGTTCTTTCGTCGGACACAAGGGCAAAGACGGCGCGGAGGTTCGTATCGACGGCGCGATCGCAAACCACACCGACGCGCTCAAAAAAGTTTTCGCCGCCCTGACCGATAAGGATTACGGCGTGATTTCGGGAGTTTCGGACATATCGGCGTTCGGACACAGAATCCTTCACGGCGCGGAAGACTTCAACGCGTCCGTTTTGATGACGGAGGAAAATCTTCAAAAATGCCGCAAAAATATCGACCTCGGACCTCTTCATATGCCGCCGAATCTCGCCTGCGTGGACGCTTGCAGGGAACTCGCGCGCGATACGCCGAACGCGGCGGTGTTCGATACCGCTTTTCACAGCACAATGGACAAAACCGCCTTTATGTATGCGATTCCGTATGAATATTACACCGACTACAAAATCAGAAAATACGGCTTTCACGGCACGTCGCATAGGTACGTTTCGGGCGAGGCGATCAAATATATGGAAAAAATCGGTAAAAATCCGTCGAGAATCATAACGTGCCACCTCGGAAACGGTTCGTCGATCGCCGCGGTCAAAGACGGCAAGGTCATAGATACGTCGATGGGGCTGACACCCTTGGAAGGGCTTATGATGGGAACGCGCTCGGGCGACCTCGACCCAGCGGTAATCGAATTTATCGCCGTCAAAACGGGCAAAAATCTCGCCGAAACTATCAATATTTTGAATAAAAAAAGCGGCGTTTTGGGAGTCAGCGGCGTGAGCAGCGACTTCCGCGACCTTAGCGCGGCGGCGGAAGAGGGGAACGAAAGAGCGGAACTTGCGCTCGGAATGTTCGCGTACAGAGTGAAAAAATACATAGGGAGTTACTTCGCCGCGCTAAACGGCGCGGACGCGATCGTCTTTACGGGCGGAATCGGCGAAAATTCGGTCAAGATGAGAGAGCGGATTTTGAAAGGACTTTGCGGTCTCGGCGTGAAGTTTTGCGCGGAGAGAAACCTGTCCGCGAAACGCGGCGAAATATCCGAAATCAATGCCGCCGACTCGGAAATCAAAATTCTCGTTATCCCGACGGACGAAGAATTGGTGATAGCAAGAGAAACTTTTGAATTGACCGCGGGAAAGTAAAGGGATATTTTAGCGGCGGTGATCGGTGAATGCGGTTGTTAGGCAGTGATCGGAGGTTATTTATTTAGCGATCGGTAATTAGCGGCGGGTGATCGGTGAATGCGGTTGTTAGACAGTGATCGGATGTTATTTATTTAGCGATACGCCGCAGAAAATACCTTGATTTGCGTAAAAAATTCTTTCAAAATCTTCAAAATTAATTCAAAAAAAGAGTATTTCATATCTCGGAATACTCTTTTTTTGTATAATTTATATAAATAATTAAAGTTTTTAGGGAGTTAAGAGTTGTAAAGTTTTTATGGGTTAAGATTTATGCAAAGCGATTAAAATTGCGGCTGTCCGCTATATAATAACCGCTTTCGCCGATCACTAACCGCTAATATTACGTTTTTTAAATTGCCGCGACAAAGTTTATGCCGTCTTGAAAGGTCAATTCGTTGGCGAAGCGCGCCGCGATATCCGAGCCGCCTTTGATCGCCAATTTCAAGCCCAATCTGCTCCCCGCGGAAGCCGCCGGGATATCGACCGACACTCTCACGGTTTTTCCCGGCATAAACGTTTCTTTGTCGTAGCCCGCGAGGCGGAACTCTTTCCGCATTCCGTCCTCCGCCTCTAAGACCAGCGTAAAGGCGTTGAAATTCAGCGGAGCCGCCATACCGAAATTCGTAACCGAAAAGGTCAATTTTCCGTCGTTTACGGCAACGTCCGACAGCGCGAGTTGATATCCCAAGTGATACCGCAAAAAGTCGTATGCCGACATAACGGGCGCATCGCCTTGTTCGGTGATTTTAAAAAGATTCGGGTTATAGACTATGCCCGCCGCGTCCAATTCCGCCGTCGTCAGATAGCGCGTTTTCCACCGTTCCATACTGAGCGGCGCGGGCGGACCTTCGATCTCGCGGTAGTTGTGCGTCAGCGAAAAGGAAGTCATAGAATAGTCCGAAAGTTGTTTGATCACGTCGAACCCGTTCAAGTCGTTTAGCGGCTCTCCCGTAGGCGAATCGTCGCGGAGGGCGACGCCCCAAGGCATTTCCGCGTCGTTGATTGTGTTTTTTAGAATGGGCAGGTATTCCGGCTTGAAGCCGCTTCCGAAAAATGACCACATATGCGCTATGTCGCCGACGATATAGTCGTCGTGCGCGCCCACGCGTCCCGTCCGTATGTAAGAACGGTCGATTTGCGAACGCAGACCGGTATTGCGCACCTGCACGTAGAACCTTTTCGGGGTGATGTTCATCAGTTGTTCAAAGGCTACGCCTATATAACGGCCGTCAAAGTTGGAGTTTGTATGCCCCTCGCCCCAATAGCCGACCAGCCCCGCTTGAACCGCGTATACGGCGTCCGAAAACAGTTTTTGATTGTCCTTAATCCACACGCCGATTTGGTCTAAGTGCGCCTTTACGACGTCGTATTTGGCGTCGTTTACGGTCGGCGACTCGGTCGCGTAGGCAAACCGGAGAAGCATACGCATATCGTTGTCGCGGCACAGTTCAAAAAATCGTTTCATTTGGTCGAACGCGGCGGCGTCTATCTTCTTTTTTTCGCCGTAATTCGAGAGATAGACATAGGCTTGCGTCAGGCGCGGTCCGTCGGAGGCGTATCTCGCGAATTCGTCGAGAGCGTATTGATACGGATCTTTGCCGCTGCCGGGGTAGGCTTCGGGTTTGCCGCCCGCGAGGCTTAGATTGATATAAATTTCCGTACGTAAGCCGCGGTCCGGGTTTGAAAGGAGGGGTTCGGCGTTGTCCGCGGTCAAAAACATATCGGACGGGCTTTGCGAAAAATCAACGTAAGAAAACTCGGTCGCGACGCTTTCCGTGATCTCCGTGTCGTCGTCCCAAAGGACGGGCGGTACGTGCCGCGGGGGAGCGTGAATGATTAAGTATGCCGCCCCGGCGACGGACGCGGCGATCAAAAGTATTGAAATTGCGATGAAAAAAGGCTTTTTTGATTTTGGTTTCATATCGGTTTTTCCTTTATTTAAATAGTATTTATAAGTTTGAGATTTTCGGTTCCGCGATATCGTTTGTTTAAAGAAAGGCGGATTTATATCCGCGATTTAAGAATGCCGTTTTTTTACGGGTTGTTCGGGATTTACGCGGACGGACTTTTACCCTTTCTTCGCGGACTTTCCGTCTATGGATTTTTCGCCTGTCAGCGCGCTTAATTGTTCGATCAAGCCGCCTCCGTTCGAGAGGGAAATCGAGCCCACTTTGTCGCAGATGCGTTCCAAATATTCCAATTCTTTCAAACGGTACAGAGTTTTGTTTTCGTCCATCAGTTTTGCGGTGTTGAGCAGACTTCTCGTCGACGCGGTTTCTTCGCGTCTTGTAACGACGTTGGCGTACGCCTTTTTTTCGGCGATAAGGACGGTATTCAAGATATCTTTCACCTCTCCCGGGAGAATTACGTCCTTGATTCCCGCGCCGATGAAACTTACGCCGAAGTCTTGTTCTTTCGCCTTCAAGCCGTCCAAAATAATCTTTCCGATCTCGTGTTTTTGGACGAGAAGTTCGTCCAAAGATTTCGTCGAAACGTATTCGCGCAGAGCGAACTGAAATAAAAGGTACAGTTGTTCGTCAAATTTATCGTATTCCGAGGCGGCTTTTAAGGTGTCGTTGATTTTGTAACTCAGCGCGAAATTTATGCGCAACTCGACTTTATCGGAGGTCAAAAGTTCCTGTCCCGAGATTTGCATAGATTGTATTCTTTTGTCGATTTCTTTGACTTCGACCTTTTTGTTTTTCGTGCAGAACCAATATCTCCCCTCGGGCAGAATGCGAATCAATTTTCCGTTGCAAAAAAGCGCGCCCTCGCGCCCGTTTCCGACGGTAAAGGGAGCCGCGAAGCCGTTATTAAAGACTTTGAACCTATCGGAATCCAAAACCGAATGCGGTATCGTTTCGGGAAAGTCGATTTCCGCGGCGTCGCAGAATATGAAGTCGTGTTTGTTTACGTCGTTAAAATAATAGTAGTTTCCGCCGTAAAGAATGTCGGAAAAAACGCCGTCCGTAAAGTGAAAAGCCGCTTCGCCGTCCTTGACCGCGATACGGCGCAAGATTTTTTTGAGATTTTCGTCGCCGTCGAACATACTTATGTCATATCCGGATTGCGCAAGATAAACGCCGAAAGGCCGTTTTTTGTCCGCGATATCCACGCCGTAGTTTAAAATACGGAGATAATTGTAAACGCCCTTAGGCAAACTTTTTACAAATAAACCGTTTTTGTAGAGCAAACCGATTTCAAGGTCTTTTATAACGTATTTCATATTAATTTCTCCTTTTTTTGCGGGCATATATAAAGCCCTTAACGAATAAAAAAATCGGTAAGAGCGGAACGTTCAAAACGCTTAAAGCCGACCCGAAAAAAGAACGTACGGGGAAAGGTTTGAGCGAACCCCTAATCGCGCCGCGGGTGTTTGCCGGCGGACGTTCGGGCGGACGCGGTATCCGCCTTTCCGCAAGGTATGTCTTTTTTTGTCCTTTCTTTAACGGACGGCAAAAACCGCCGAAAAAAAAGAACGGGGCAGGTTTAAACGTTTTTTTTAAAAAAGGGAAGATGAACTCTCATCTCTTTTGCGGTTTTGTGAAAACCGCAAAAGTCTTCTTAGGAGCATACCGTGCGCTTTTTTTAGAAAGACCGGGGAGTCGAACCTCCGATCGATAGCCGCGGGACATAAATAACCCCCGGCATACGGAAAGGGCATAGCCCGACCGCACCGCGCAACCCTCTAAGGTTGACGCATAGGAGATTAATTTTCCCGAAACCTAAAATATCATAACATAAAAATACGTAATTGTCAATACGCCGCGCAAAAAATATTTTACGCTTTAATGCTTTTCTTGCCGCTTTAATACTTTTTTTGTACCGTATTTAATTTAAAAGATGAAAATTTGGGGATTATTTAGAAAAATGTTCTTAAAAAGGCTTGACAAATCGGAATTTTTATTTTATAATGTAAAACGTTATGAATAGAGTGTTAAAAAATGTTTATTTTGCGTTTAGTTTCTTTTTCGGCTGGTTTTATTTTAGCCGCTTTTTGAGATGCAAATAAACATATATTGACAAACGAACGGATATAGAGAGTTGCCGATATATGGGAACTCTTTTTTTATTTTTAAATCCGTCTTTATTCCAACCGAATTCCAACCGAAAGAAAGAATTAGATAATCATCACGTTATTTTGATATTTCGGTTTAAAAACCGCGGAGGCAAGTATTTTTTATGGAACTCAAAGAAAAGGCGTTCAAAAGCGTCAGCCGGAAAAACCATCCCGGGGATACGGTCGTCGACATCGGCGGCGGCGTCAAAATCGGCGGCGAAAACTTTACGGTCATCGCCGGACCTTGCTCGGTCGAGTCGGAGGCGCAAATCGTCGAAATCGCAAAAAGCGTCAAAAAATCGGGCGCGCACGCTCTGCGCGGCGGAGCGTTTAAGCCGCGTTCGTCGCCATACGCCTTTCAAGGGTTGAAAGCGCTCGGAATGGAATACCTTTTGGAGGCTAAGAGTATCACGGGGCTTCCGATCGTGACCGAAATTATGAACATCGCGCATATCGGGCTTTTCGCCGATGTGGACGTGATTCAGGTCGGGGCGCGGAATATGCAAAATTTTGAACTGTTAAAAGAACTCGGGCGGCTCGATAAGCCGATTTTATTGAAGCGCGGGCTTGCCAATACGGTTCAGGAATTTTTGATGAGCGCGGAATATATTATGTCGGAGGGGAACGGCAAGGTCATCTTGTGCGAACGCGGAATCAGAACCTTCGAGGGCGTAACGAGAAACACCTTAGACCTTTCTTGTATTCCGCTCATAAAGGAGGCGACGCACCTTCCCGTGATCGTAGACCCCAGCCACGCTACGGGTATAGCGCGGCTCGTCGCGCCTATGTCGTATGCGTCCGTCGCGTCGGGCGCGGACGGGCTTATCATCGAGGTTCATAACGACCCCGAAAACGCGCTCTGCGACGGCGATCAGTCGATTTTGCCGTCCGAATTCGAGACCGTTTCGAGAAAGATAAAGGATATTGCGGGGCTGTTCGGGAAAGTTTATTAAAGAACGAAAAAATCCATTTGAAAGCATTTAAAAATATCACAAAAAACGCGGTATAGAAGCGCGGAAAAAAAGTTATAAATAAGCGGCGGAAAACGTAAAGAAAAACTCATTTGAAAGCATTTAAAAATATCACAAAAAACGCGGTATAGTACCGCTAAAAAAAAGTTATAAAAAAGAGAGGAAAGTATGACGCAAATTCGCGTAAATGCCGGCGGAGGCTACGACGTTGTGATCGGCGAAGGCATAGACTTCGGCGGCGCGCTCAAAGAACGCTTAAAAAAAGTCCGTAAAATCGCCCTTATATCCGACCGCACGGTATTCGGGCTTTACGGCGCGCGCGTCGTAAAATCGCTCGAATCGGCGGGCTTCGAGGTCTTTTCCCATACCTTTACGGGCGGAGAAAATTCAAAGAATTCCGCCGAATATTTTAAAATTTTGGAGTTTTTGGCGGAGGCGAAATTGACGCGGAGCGACGCCGCCGCCGCGCTCGGGGGGGGCGTAACGGGCGATCTCGCGGGCTTTGCCGCGGCGACGTATTTGCGCGGAATAAACCTCGTTCAGATACCCACGACGCTGCTCGCCGCCGTCGATTCGTCCGTCGGAGGCAAGACGGGCATAAACCTTTCGACCGGAAAAAATCTCGCGGGGGCGTTTCATCAACCGCGGGCGGTGCTTTGCGATATCGGATTTTTGAAAACGCTGTCGGAGGATTTGATCGCCGACGGAATGGGCGAGATTGTGAAGCACGCGATTTTAAAGGGCGGTGAACTGTTGGACGAATTGGAAAAAAACAATGAAAACAACCGTAATTACGACGGTTTTGAAGAAAATAACGATAGCGCGCGGCATAGCGGCGTATTGAAAAACAATAACGGGAATACCGAAAATTACGACGGTTTCGAAGAAAACAAGGATAGCGCGCGGCATAGCGGCGGATTGAAAAACAATAACGGGAATACCGAAAATTACGACGGTTTTGAAGAAAATAACGATAGTACGGGGCATGGCGGCGGTTCGGAAAAGAAAAATGAAACCGGAAAAAACGCTTACGGCGGCTATAATTGGGAGAAAATTATCGCGCTTTCCGTCGCCGTAAAAGCGGAAATCGTCGAAGCGGACGAGAAAGAACAAAACGTCAGGCGGCTTCTCAACCTCGGGCATACGATCGGACACGCCGTCGAAAAGTTATCGGGCTATCAAATCCGCCACGGGAAATGCGTGTCGATAGGGCTTTTATATATCGCGGCTTTGTCGCGTGAAAAGGGCTTTTTGAGCGGCGGCGAATACGAAAGAATTTTGAAACTGCTCTCAAAAAACCGTCTTGATATACCCTGTCCGTACGGGATAGACGAAATGTCGGAGGTCATACTTTCCGACAAAAAAATGAGCGGCGCGATGCTGGGGGCGGTCGTGATTCGCGGTATAGGGCGGTGCGCCGTCGAGGAAATTCCGGCAAAAGAGATAAGGAATTTTTTGAGGATCGGCGGTTGAGGGCGCGAACGGTTTGGAATTAGAATTTTGGAATTGGAATCGGGATTTAGAATTTTGGGATTTTAGATTTTAGGAATTAGGAATTAGGGTTTAGGATTTTAGAAATTCGGGATTTTTGAATTTCAGATTTGAGATTTGGGATTTGGGATTTGAGATTTTAGATTTAGGAATTAGGAATTGGGATTTCAGATTTGGAATTTTAGAATCAGAATCGGTATTCGGAATTTCAAGCTTTGGGATTTATGGTTTTAGATTTTGACTTTGAAAGTCATATTTAGAATTCCGTATTGAAAAGTTGCGTTTTGCGTTTTTTAAAATGCGTATTTGAATTAAAAAATTTATGGATGGGAGCGGAATGAATAAAATTATAAAAGGCGCGTTTTTAAAAGGTTCGGTCGAAGTGATTACGTCGAAGTCCGCCGCGCACAGAGTTATGATTTGCGCGGCCGCGGCGGACAAAAAAACCGTCGTTTTCGGGCTGAACGATTCCGCGGATACGGCGGCGACGAGGCGGTGTTTGACGGCTTTGGGCGCGGAATTTAGAGATATGCCGGACGGGGCTTGCGAGATTACGCCTATTTTAAAACGGGGACAAAACGCGGACGGAAATAAAGATACCGAAAATAAAAACGCCGGGAACGGCGGTGAAATAAGGAATTTAAAAGCGGATTTTTTGGTCAAGCAAGAGGGATTTCCGCTTTCCGATTTGAGGATTAAGGGCGGTGCGGACGCGGAAAAGAGCGTGGAAATAAGAAATTTAAATGCGGAAAAAAGCGGCGAAATAAAGAATTTTAAAGCGGACGGAAACGCAAGCACCGAAAATTTAAATGCGGAAAAAAGCGGCGAAATAAAGATCTTGGACTGCGGCGAAAGCGGCTCGACGCTGCGTTTTTTGCTTCCTTTTGCCGCCGCGCTGGGGTTCGACGCGGAGTTTCATATGAGCGGCAGACTGCCCGAACGCCCGACGGACGAATTGACGGACGCGATGAAAAAAAACGGCGTAAAAGTCTTGAAAGACGGACGGATTTTGAGGACGTCCGGGCGGCTGAAAAGCGGAATTTTTACGCTTGGCGGAAAGGTCAGTTCGCAATTTATCTCGGGACTGCTTATGGCGTTGCCTCTTTTAGAGGGCGAAAGCGTTATCTCGTGCGGAAACGCTCCCGAATCGGCGGGATATATCGACATAACACTCGGTGTTTTGGAAAAATTCGGCGCGGCGGCGGTCTGTTGCGAAAACGGGAAATACATTATAAACGGAAAAAAATATCCGCAATCTGAGTGTGCGCCGATTGAGGGCGAAAATGAAAAACATACCGGAAATAGTGAAAGCCGTCCGTCTTTTGAAGCGGCGGCGGTCGGTTTAGGGGGTAATAAATATATCGGAAAATATCGTTCTCCCGGGTATGTCGAGATTGAAAAAGATTGGTCGAACGCGGCGTTTTTTATCGTCGCGGGAGTTTTGAACGGTGATATATTTTTGAAGGGATTAGACCTTAATTCAAAGCAGCCCGACAGAGAAATTGTCGATATAATAAGGCGTATGGGCGGCGATATAACGGTCAAAAACCGCGGTATAGAGCATAACGAAACGGGGGAAAAAGAGTATTACGAAAGAGAAAAAAACGGCGGCGCGGAATTCGGAGAAACGGATAAAAACCGCGGTATAGAGCGCGGTAAAATGTGTGAAAATAAATGCGGCGAAACGGAAAAAAACTGTGGCGCGGAATTCGGAGAAACGGATAAGAACCGCGGTATAGAGCGCGGTAAAATATGTGAAAATAAATGCGGCGAAACGAATGAAACGGGCGCGGAAAAATGCGGTATAGAGGTCAAAAAATCTTCTTTGAAAGGCGTTGAAATCGACGCGAAAAATATACCCGATATAATCCCTATAATTTCCGTCGCGGCGGGCGCGGCTTCGGGACGAACCGTCATATACAACGCCGGCAGATTGAGGTTGAAAGAATGCGACAGGCTCGAAGCGACCGCGGAAATGCTCGTCCGTTTGGGCGTCGCGGCGGTTGCGGACGGGGATACCCTGACAATCGACGGCGGCGGAGGCGGATTCGGGAAAGACGCGAAGGGAAAAACCGTCGTTTTGGACGGGTATAACGACCATAGAATGGTTATGTCTGCCGCCGTCGCGGGATTGATTTGCCGCTCTTCCGCGGAGATTGTCGGGGCGGAAGCGGTGAATAAATCTTATCCGGATTTTTTCGAGGATTTGGAAGGGCTGAAAGCGTAACCGTTATCGGGTGAGAAAGCAATGCCGCCCCGTCCCCCTCACGCGGAGCGGAACAGCCTAAAAAAACACAAAAAAGCATTAAAAAACATAAGAAAACATATAAAACGCAAAAAAACGCAAAAAAAAGCATTAAAGAACATAAGAAAACATATAAAACGCAAAAAAAAAGCATTAAAAAATACAAATAAAATATAAAAAAAGACCGAAAAAAGGGAGCGGAAAAGCAAATGGCGTTCATATGCGGAAAAAATTTTATAATCGACATTTTCGGGGAGTCTCATTCAAAGGCGATGGGCGTCGTCATAAACGGAATCCCCGCGGGTACGCCTATCGACTTAGACGAAATCGCCGCTTTTTTGGCGCGCAGGCGTCCGTCAAGCGCGGCTCATTCGACGGCGAGGCGTGAAACCGACCGCCCCGTCGTCTTGTCGGGGCTGCTCGACGGGAGGGCGACGGGCGCGCCCCTTTGCATAATCATAGAAAACGCCGACGCGCGCTCTTCGGACTATGAAATATTGAAAAGCGCGTTCAGACCGTCGCATTCCGACTATGCCGCCTATGTAAAATACGGCGGATATAACGACTATCGCGGCGGCGGACAGTTTTCGGGGCGTTTGACCGCGGCTTTGTGCGCGGCGGGGAGTGTCGCGCTTTCGGTTTTGAGGGCGCGCGGAGTTGAAATCGCCGCATATTTGGCGTCCGTCGGGCGTGTTCGGGCTGTTTCTTACCTTGACGGCGGCGGGATAGAGGGACTTAACCGTGAAAAAATCGCGGAAATGAAATCGGCGGTTTATCCTTTGCTTGACTTTTCATACGAAACGGCTATAATAGAAGAGATCACCGCGGCGGCGCGCGATGGCGATTCGGTGGGCGGCGTGGTCGAATGCGTCGTAACGGGGCTGCCCGCCGGCATCGGCGAACCCGTCTATGACGGCATAGAGGGGAGTATCGCGAAGTTGATTTTTGCGATTCCCGCGGTTAAAGGGATTGAATTCGGAGGGGGCTTTAAACTTTCGGAAATGCGCGGAAGCGCGGCGAACGACGCGATTTATTATGAGGAAAAAAATCCGGAAAAGAATACGGCTTGCGGTAATAGCGTATCGAATCCGGAAAGAGGCACGGCTTGCGGCAATAGCGTATCGAATCCGGAAAGAGACGCGGCTTGCGGCAATAGCGTATCGAATCCGGAAAAGAATACGGCTTATTTTAATCCGGCGTCAAATTCGGAAAAATCCGGCGTTTGCCGCGAAAACGGGTTAAATCCGGAGAAGCGCGGCGCGCAAACGGGCGCGAAAGCCGATGTCAAAACCAAGACGAATAACAACGGCGGAATCACGGGCGGGATTTCCAACGGTATGCCGATCTTGTTCAGAACCGCGATAAAACCCGTTCCGTCGATCGCGAAAGAGCAGGATACGATCGACGCCGCGAGCGGAAAAAATACGAAAATTGTAATCCCGGGCAGGCACGATTCTTGTATCGTTCCGCGAGCCGTTCCCGTCATAGAGGCGGCGGCGGCGTGCGCTTTGGTAGATTTTTTGTTGTAGAACGGCAAACCGGGAAAAAATAAACGCGGAAAAGCGATTCAAAAAGAAAAGGCATAAAAAGAATTCAAAAAACGAAATACAATAAAAATAAACGTAAAAAATTGAAAAAGCAAGTAAAAAACGAAATACAATAAAAAATGCAAATAAAAAAACAAAAAAGCATACAAACGCGGCTTGCGGCTTTAAAGAAATAAACGAATTCAATATAAAAAAGGAATAACAATTATGAACATTGAGGATTTGAGAAACCTGATCAACGTCGTAGACGACAGAATCGCAAAGGATTACGCCGAAAGAGTCGGGCTTGTACGCCGTATCGGCGAACTGAAACGCGCGGGCGGAATCGACGTTCTCGACGTATACCGCGAGAACAAAATTATCGAAAGGCTGACCGCGGGCTACGACGCGAAAACCGCCGCCTGCATCAAGGAACTTTATTCCGTCATATTCGAAACGAGCCGAAAAATTCAATCGGAATATAAGGTCTATACCGTGTTCGACGAATTGGAGAGAATGCTGTCTTGCGACCTTCCGCAATTCCCGAAAAGGCTTAAAACCGCCTGTCAAGGCGCGAAGGGAGCGTTTTCGTACATTGCGGCGAACAAACTCTTTAAAGACCCCGATATAAATTTTTACGGCACGTTCGGGGAGGTCTTTAAGGCGGTGGACGGCGGCGAATGCGAGACGGGAGTGCTGCCGATCGAAAACAGCACGGCGGGATCGGTCAACGAGATCTACGACCTTATGCGCAAGTATAAACTCTATATCGTCCGAAGCGCGAGAATCAAAGTCGAACATAACCTGATCGCGGCGAAGGGCGTCAAATTGAAGGACATAAAAGAGGTCTATTCAAACGAACAGGCGATCGCTCAATGCGGAAATTTTTTGAAAGCGAACGGGTTGAAAGCCGTCTTTGCGGAGAATACCGCGCAGTCGGTCGTCAACGTCAAGGAGTCGGGGAGGACGGATATCGCGGCGATCGCGTCTAAGGCTTGCGCGTCGATATACGATATGAATATCGTCAGAGCGAACATCCAAAACAATGATAACAACTATACGAGATTTATATGCGTTTCCAAAAAAATGGCGGTGTACGCGGGCGCGAATAGGGTCAGCATAATGGTTTCGCTGCCGCATACCAACGGAAGCCTCTTAAATTTTTTGAAGAAGTTCGCGTCGTATAATATGACGAAATTGGAAAGCCGCCCCATTCCCGAGACGGATTTTGAATTTATGTTCTATTTTGACTTCGAGGCGAATTTGAAAAATACGGGGCTTTTGGAACTTTTGAAAGAACTTTCGGGTAAGGCGTATAATATAACCTTTATAGGCAATTACGCGGAAATTTCGGATATGCCCGACAATAAAATTTATGAGGAATTTTATTAAAATCCATTAAAAAAACGCGGCATAGTACCGCGGAAAATAAGGCTGAAAACCTCCGTAAAACGATATGAAAAACATACGTAAATACGGCGGAAATTCTCTTAAAAAACGCGGTACGGTATCGCGGAAAATAAGGCTGAAAACCTCCGTAAAACGATATGAAAAACATACGTAAATACGGCGGAAAATCTCTTAAAAAACGCGGCATAGTACCGCGTGAAATAAGGCTGAAAATCCTCCGTAAAACGATATGAAAAACATACGTAAATACGGCGGAAAATCCCTTAAAAAACGCGGTACGGTATCGCGGAAAACTAAAAAAAACAGTTATATAACAGACGGAAAAACATATATAGAACGAATATGAGGGCATTAAACGGGAAAATAAAGTTTTTAAAATATTTAAATTAAGGGTTGCAAAAATGTTAAAATGCGGTCTTATCGGCGCGAGCCTGAAACACAGTTATTCCGCCGAAATACACCGGCGGTTGTCCGACGGCGCGTATTCGTATCGGCTTATCGAGATTAAAGAGGACGGGATAGAGGACTTTATAAGGAGCGGTATAGACGCGTTCAACGTTACGATTCCATATAAAAAAACCGTCGTGAAATTTCTCGACCGGATAGACGCGAGCGCGTCGCTTTCGGGCGCGGTCAATACCGTCGTCAAGAGGCGCGCCGCCGAATTTGAAAGCGGACAAGGAGAGAATGAAACACAAAAAGATGAAGGCAAAGAAGCGGAAAGCAAAACCTCTGCACACGGAATAAAGAGCGGATACGCGGAAAGCGAGATACAAAAAAAACAGGAAAATGAAAACGAAACCGCGCCATACGGAATAAAGAATGAAGGAGCGGAAAACGAGATACAAAAAAAACAGGAAAATGAAACCGTAACCGCGGCACGCGGAATAAAGAGCGGATACGAAAACGAAATTCTAAAAAATAAAGGAGCGGAGAACGAAACCGTAACCGTCGGCTATAATACGGATTTTTTTGGTTTCAAATACCTTTTGGAGGCGAACGGAATCGACGTCCGCGGCAAGGATGTTTTTATCCTCGGCGACGGCGGTACGACCGCGACGGTCAAGGCGGTTTTGAATTCTCTCGGAGTCGGAAGTATCACTGTCGTTTCGCGGCGCGGCGCGGTAAACTATGAAAACTATATGAATTTTTCGGCGAACGCCGCGGTCTTGATCAACGCGTCGCCCGTCGGAATGTACCCGGACAACGGGGAATGCTTAGTCGATTTGGCGCGCTTTAAGAACTTGGAGGCGGTTGCGGACGTCATATACAATCCTTTGAAAACGAGGCTGATTTTTTCTGCGGAGGAGAGGGGAATAAGGTGTTGTTCGGGGCTGCAAATGCTGGTCGCGCAGGCGAAATTCGCCGCCGAACTTTTCACGGGAAAAAGTATCGAAAACCGCGTTATAGAGAGCATAACACGTGATATAACAATCGAAAAAAGAAACATAGTTTTGATAGGTATGCCCGGCTCCGGAAAGTCTTCGATCGGCAGAACGGCGGCCGCCCTTTCGGGCAGAAAATTTATCGATACGGACGAGGAAATCGCGGGGCGCGAGGGCGCGTCCATACCGTATATTTTTGAAAAAAAAGGCGAGAAATATTTCCGCGAAAGAGAGGCTTTCGCCGTCCGCGAGGCGGGCAAAACAAGCGGAAGCGTCATTTCGACGGGCGGCGGCGTCGTCTTGAACCGTGAGAATTATTACGCGCTCAAACAGAACGCGGTTATAATATATGTTAAACGCGGACTGAACCTTTTGGCGTCGGCGGGCAGACCGCTGTCGGCAAAATTTTCCGCCGCGGAACTTTTTTCCGCGCGCAAAAGTTTGTATGAAAACTTCGCCGATTATGAAATCGAAAACGACGGAAAAATCGCGGACGCGGTAAAAAAAGTTCTTGATATCGGGAAACTGTGAGGGAAAAACGTTCGGTTAAAACAACAAAAAGTATGAAAAAACCGCATAAAAACGGCAAAAAAACCGCACAAAAACGGTGAAAAACCGCATAAAAACGGCGGAAAAACCGCAAAAAAAATCGCGGACAAGGTAAAAGATACATTAAAAGATAAGAGCGGATTTAAATTAAAACAGGCGGAACGGGATATTTATTTTATGCGGCGCAAGGCGGCGTTTGAAATTATTACGCTGAAATATTATTCGGCTTTAAATTAAAATATGCGCTTGATTTAAAAGTTTAAACGTTGTATAACGACGATAAAAGGAGGATATATGGACTCGTTAAAAAATGCCGGCTCTATCGGCGGTTATATCGAGACGCGGGAGGAAGGCGTTCGGGCGCGGCTTCTCGAAATTTACGCGCGCATTAAGGCGGAAATGCCCGACGGCGCGGCGGAAAAAATTTCATGGGGAATGCCGACTTTTTGGAAAGGACGGAATATTATTCACTTCGCGGCGCAAAAAACCCATATCGGATTGTATCCCGGCTTGGAGGCGGTCGCCTTTTTTGCCGATAAATTGACGGAATACAAAACAAGCAAGGGCGCGGTGCAATTCCCGAATAATAAGCCCTTGCCGATAGAACTCATCGCGGAGATTGCGGCTTTTTGCGCTAAGGGGAATGCGAAGTGAAAAAATTGAGAAAGACTTTTTGGGAAGGCGGTTGTCGTTTGTTATGATTTATCGCGTAGATCACGGTTTTTTGCGCTAAGGAGAATGCGAAATGAAAAAATTGAGAAAGATATTCGGTGAAATGGGCGGTAATTCGTTCTGATTTATCGCGTAGATCACGTTTTTTTGCGTCTAAGGAGAATGCGGAATGAAAAAATTGAGAAAGACTTTTTTGGAAGGCGGTCGCCTTTTTTGCCGATAAATTGACGGAATACAAAACAAGCAAGGGCGCGGTGCAATTCCCGAATAATAAGCCCTTGCCGATAGAACTCATTGCGGAGATCGCGGCTTTTTGCGCTAAGGAGAATGCGAAATGAAAAAATTGAGAAAAACTCTCGGCAAGGTCGGGTCGCCGTCCGTCGCCGCGCTGATGCGGCTGATCGAAACGCAGAGCAAAATCACGGTTGCGAATTGGACGTTGAATTATGCCGAGCGGCGGATGATTCCGTTGTTTGAGAGGTATTGCCCGAATGATTCGCGTCCCGTCCGCGCGATAGCCGCCGCGCGCGAATGGCTGGACGGAAAGGTTAAACTGCCGTATGTGAAAAATATCATTTTGAACGAGTGCCACGCCGCCGCGCGCGAGCAAGAGAACAATCCGATCGCGCAAGCCGCCGCGAGAGCCGTCGGACAGGCGGCGGGAAGTATACACGCCGCGCCGCATTCGCTTGGGTTGTATTTTTACGCGGCGGCGGCAATCGCTTATGACCGCTTGGGATTCGGCGCGGACGAAGCGGAGTATGATAGAATTGCCGAGGAGGTTTGCGCGGACTATACCGCCGCGTTGCGGGCGGTTGCGGCGGAAAACGAGCCGAACCCGGCGAGATGTGTTTGGCATTGTTAGGCGCGTAAGTATTTAAATTGGAATTCGGCGCGGACGAAGCGGAGTATGATAAAATCGCCGAGGAAGTTTGCGCGGACTATACCGCCGCGTTGCGGGCGGTCGCGGCGGAAAACGAGCCGAACCCGGCGAGATGTGTTTGGCATTGTTAGGCGCGTAAGTATTTAAATTGGGATTCGGCGCGGACGAAGCGGAGTATGATAGAATTGCCGAGGAGGTTTGCGCGGACTATACCGCAGCGTTACGGGCGGTCGCGGTGGAAAACGAGCCGAACCCGGCGAGATGCGTTTGGCATTGTTAGAAATTTTATAGTTTTCGGGTATGATTTTTCAACGTTACGGACGGTCGGATTCCGCGGTTTTATAAAGCAAGATCTTTATTTGCGCGGCGGTTTTGACATATGGGCGTTGATACAGCGGCATTGTTTTTTTAGGGAGATTTTTTATGGTTCACAATATGCGATTGAATTCCGCGCCGTTCGAGGCGATGAAAGCGGGCAAAAAGACGGTGGAAATACGTTTGAACGACGAAAAGCGTAAAGGCGTGAAAAAAGGCGACGTTATCATTTTCACGCGGACGGACGGCGCGGAACAATTAACGGTCGAAGTCGTCGGGCTTTATCCTTTCGGTACGTTCCGCGAACTGTATGAAAAATTCACGCCCGAGGTTTGCGGTTCGGCGCATAAAGGGATCGGGGAACGGCTTGCCGATACGTATAAAAACTACTACTCAAAGGAACAAGAGAAACGGTGCGGCGTTTTGGGGATTGAGATCAAACTCGCGGGGCAAGAGAAAGGCGGACTTTAAGGACGTTTTTTATTCATCGATACGGATTCCGAAATTCAAACGCGCAACTTGCATATTATGACGGGTATATTATAAAAATCCCGCGCATAGGATATACAAAAAGACGGTTGGGATGTATGTTTTATGAGAAAGGCGGGGGACGGCAAAAGTTTTCACATATACGCGCTCGGGAACGCGGTAATTTTTTTGACGCTTGCGGCGTTGTTTATCGCGGCGTTCGCGGGCGGCGGGGCGATCGCGGCGGCGGGGAACAGCCGCGCTTATTACAGGGGAAATTCCGAAAAGCCCTATGTATCCCTTATGATCAACGTCTATACGGGCGGCGAATATATCGAGCCGATGATGAGGGTTTTCGAGGAATACGGAGTCAAGGCGACTTTTTTTATCGGCGGAAGTTTCGCTATGCGGAACGGGGCGTTAGTCAAAAAAATCTGCGAAAACGGACACGAAATCGGCAATCACGGGTATTATCACAGATCGCCCGAAAAACTGAGTTACAAGGAAAATTATGACGAAATCATTATGAATCACAGATTGATCGAGGAGATTTGCGGCATAAAAATGACGCTTTTCGCGCCGCCGTCCGGCTCCGTCGGGAAAGAGATGTTTAAGGCAAGCGCGGATCTCGGCTACGACGTCATTATGTGGAGCAAGGATACCATCGATTGGCGCGACAAAGACCCGAATCTGACTTTTGAGCGCGCCGTAAAGAACCTCAAAAACGGCGATCTTGTCCTTATGCACCCCACGGCGCATACCTTGGAGGCGTTGCCGAAAATTTTGAGATTTTATAAGGACAACAAATTTCAAGAGGTAACCGTTTCAAAAAATATCAGCAAGGAAACGGTGTGAAAAACCGCCGGCTGCGTTTTGATTTTAATCCGCGTAGGGCTAAATAAGGGGCGGCAAATAGGCGGTATAGAAGCGCGGAAAAGTGTTATAAAAAAGAGCGTAAATTTTTCAATTTTGAATTGCGGAAAACGCTTTGAGAAAGGCAAAGAAAAGGCGAATATTCCGCGGTATAGAAGCGCGGAAAAGCGTTATAGCGGAGGACTTAAATTAAGCCCTCCGTTTTGTATAATTTAAATCACGTTGCGACGGCGGTGGGCGGCGATTATGCCGTCGGGTACGGTCTTGATTTTATCCGCCGCGTTTTGGTAAATTTTCCGAATTCCGCGTTGAATTTTTTTGAGGAATTAATAATTCCGTCTATAACGGTTCGGGCTTTATCCGCCGCGTTTTTGGCAAATTTCCCGAATTCCGCGTTGAATTTTTTTGTGGAATTAATAATTCCGTCTATAACGGTTCGGGCTTTGTCCGCCGCGTTTTTGGCAAAACCCGCGAATTTTGAATTCGTTTTTTGAAGGGAATTAATAATTCCGTCCGCAAAGTTTTTCACCTTATCCGCCGTTTTTTTCGCGAAGGCGGCGAATCCGGAGTTTATCTTTTTCGCGGAAGCGATTACGCCGTCGATAAGGACCTTCGCTTTATCCGCCGCGTCGTTCAAAAAACCGCCGAGTTCGGATCGCATTTTTTCCGCCGCATTCTTTATCCGTTCGCCGAAATTTTCAAAAAAATCTTTCACATTTTTTCCGGCGTTCGGCGTACCGTTTACTTCGGCGTTCATTGAGGTGTTTATATTAAAATCCGCCGCGCCGCTTGTTTTTGCGTTCATAATGACATTCTTTGCGCCGTTTGTTTTTGCGTTCATAATGACATTTTTTGCGCCGCTTGTTTTTGCGTTCATAATAAAATTCTTTACGCCGTTTGCTTTTGCGTACGCACTAAAATTTTTTGCGCCGCTTGTTTTTTTGTTTGTTGCAATATCCGTTTCGTATGGCTTAGCCGCGGTTACGGATATTTGGGTTTCTTGATTTTGCGTCTTTTTGATATACCATTTATTTTTGATTTTCACGAAATTCATAGGGACGTTCCGCTCGTTTTTTCCGCCGTTTCCGCCCGTTTTGACCGCGATCTTAACGACGCCCGTTTCCGAATTTTTGTTCCCGTCCGTCTTTTCGTAACCCTTAAACTTCGCGGATTTGACGCTTGTTTTTTCGCTTTCGGACGCGTCCCCGAAGGTTTTTTCGAGGGCTTCTTTAAATTCTTCTCTTTCGCCGTCGTTTTCGTGGCGGTACAGTCCCGTAATTCCCGCCGCGTTCATCGCCTTATAATCCGTAACGTAGGCGCGCGCGAGGCTTTTCGGCGACGAGTGCTGGCACGAAACGAGCGCGGCGATGAGGAGAGACAGGGCGGCGGCGAGGGCGGCTGTTTTTTTGATTGAGATTTTGAAATTTTTCATATAATATTTCTCCGTTTTTTTTTAAGCGGTATTTTTTTATTCAATTTTAATTTCATAAATACGAATTCTACAATAGTATTCCCCGTTTTAAGCATTTTTATTTATAAAACGCGTTCGGAAATTTGATTTTTGTCCTGCGATGTGATAGAATATGATAAAAGAATAAAACGAAATAGAAACGGAAAAGAAAAAAAGAAAGCAAAAAAACGAATTAACAAATATAAAGAAAAGAAAAAAAGCAAAAATATAAATAATCAAAGTCAAAAGAAAAAAGCAAAAGCGGAAATAACAAAATGGCAAGAAAAAAGAAAAGCAAAAATAGAAACAACGAAAGTCAAAAGAAAAAAGCAAAAGCGGAAATAACAAGGGGCAAGAGAAAAGAAAAAAGCAAAAACTGAAATAACAAAAAAATAAAACGAAAGAATACGGATAAAAGAAAATAAAACGTCAATCATTTTGTTTAAGGAGAGTCGAAACTATGAAAATTGCAATCGGATGCGACGCGGCGGGCTTTGTCCTCAAAGAAACCGTCGTAAATTGTCTTGCGTCGTCGGGACACGAAATTATGGACTACGGAACTTACGGCGAGGAGTCCTGCGACTACCCCGACTTCGCGCTCGCCGTCGCGGAAGCCGTCGCGGGCGGTAAGTGCCGCAAGGGAATCCTCCTCTGCGGAACGGGTATAGGTATGGCGATTTGCGCCAACAAGGTCAAGGGAATCCGCGCCGCCGTATGTAACGACGAGTTTTCGGCGAAAGCGACCGCCGCGCATAACGACAGCAACGTACTCGCGGTCGGGGGCAGAGTCGTCGATAAAAGCCTTGCGGAAAAGATCGTCAAGGCGTGGATCGCGACGGACTTCGAGGGCGGCAGACATCAGAGAAGAGTCGACAAAATCGCGGAGATAGAGGAAAAATATTTTAAGTAAAAAAGATAAAAAGCGTTGTGTTTTTTCGTCAAGGCTATGGATCGCGGAGGACTTATGAGAATAGCCCGCAAACGAACGGTTTGTTCTTTTTGCAAGATTTTTATTAAATATTCCGTAATAAATTTGAAATTTTAGAAAATTTATATTTAATAGTATCGCTAAACGGCTTGTGTTTTAATTTTGTTTGTGTTATAATGACTGATATAATCCCAAAACAAGCGATAATAAGGAGCATTTCTATGAAGATTTCTGAAAAGATCAGGTCGGATTCCGTGAAGTATATGGTCGACGGGATCGGTCATGTTACGGACACGTTCGGAAAGCGTTTTCCGGGAACGCAGGGCGAAAAAGACGCGCAGGCTTATTTCAAGACCGAATTGGAAAAGATTTGCGATACGGTTACGGACGAGAAGTTTGAACTTCACCCGAATTCCTTTATGGATTGGATCTACATAACCGCGACGCTTTTGATTTTGAGTTTGGCGGCGTATTTTTTCGCGCCGATCATCTCGATCATCTTAGTTTTGCTGGCGTTTATACCTATGGTTTCGCAACTCGTTCTGTATAAAACCTGGTTCGACCCCCTCTACAAAAAGGCGGAGTCGGTCAACGTCTACGGCGTTATAAAACCGAAAGGCGAGGTCAAAAGAAGAATCATCGTCAACGGACACGCCGACGCGACGGAGGAATGGTTTTGGCTCTATAAATTCGGAATGAAGGGTATGGTAACCGTGTTTATCGGCTCTCTTATCGGCGCGGTATACGTCGTCGTCATATCGTGCATATCGATAGATTTAGCGGACGCAAGCGGCATTTTCGTTCAAGCGACGGCAGAAAACGCTTCGCTCGTTTTAGGGCTTATCGGGCTTGTGTTTTTGGTCGTTTGGGCCGCGCTTTATAAATTCCACAACAAAAAAGTCGTGGTCGACGGCGCGAACGACAATTTGACCGCGTGTTACGTTTCTCTCGCCGTGCCGAAAGCGTTGAAAGAGGCGGGAATCAAACTTCAAAATACGGAACTTTGCGTCCTGATCTCGGGCGCGGAGGAGGCCGGTCTGCGCGGCGCGAAGGCTTTCGCAAAGAATCACCCCGAATTGAAAAATTCGCCCGAAAATATTCCCACCGTCGTGATTTGTATGGAGACGCTGAGAGAATCGGAGCATTTCTGCCTATACACGAAAGACATCAACGGAATAGTTAAAAACGATTTGGACACCGCCGCGCTGGTCAGAGAGGCCGGTAAAAAGAACGGTATAGATCTTCCTTACGCGACGGTTACTTTGGGCGCGACGGACGCCGCCGCTTTCGCGCAGGCGGGGATCAGATCGACCTGCCTTTCGGGATTGGATCACAATTTGCAAAGTTACTACCACACCAGAGAGGATACGAAAGACAACCTCTCGCCCGAAACTCTCGGAAAGGCGTTCGACATCGTTACCGATACGGTTTTGCTTTACGACGAGAAGGGCTTGTAATTCCGTATTTTAAAGTTTAGCGTGTATAAACTGTGAATTTAGGCCGTTTCTAAAAAAGCATTTTGGAAGCGGCCGTATTTATATCAAAAAAAAGATTTATAAAAAATTCTAAAAAAACGTTGCATTTTCAAAAAAAAAGATTTATGCGGAATTCAATAAAAAAACCTTCGTTTGCAATTCCGTATAAAAAAACGGAAATTCCTAAAAAAAAGATTTATAAAAAATTCAAAAAAACGTTGCATTTTCAAAAAAAAAGATTTATACGGAAATTCAATAAAAAAAAGGGGAACGGCAATGAAATATCAAATCGACAAAACAAATTATAAGACGTTTGAAATTTTTGAAAAAAACAGACTCGCGCCGAGGGCTTATTTTATTCCTTTTTCAAGCGCGGAAGAACTCGAAAACACTGACTTTATGACCGAAAGATATCAATCGAAAAGGGTGAACCTCCTCTCGGGAGATTGGAAATTTAAATATTTTGAAAGGGTTTCGCTGATCCCGGACGTCTTCGATACGGACGCGGAGAGTTTCGACGGCATTAAAGTCCCGTCGTGCTGGCAGAGAACGGGTTACGAACCCCCCGTATACCTCAACGTACGGTATCCTTTCGAGACAAATCCGCCGCATTTCCCCGAGGACTGCCCGGCGGGCGTGTACGTCAAAAAATTCGACGTAAAGTCTATCGAAAACAAAAATTATATTTTAACCTTTTTGGGCGCGGCGGCTTGCGCGGACGTGTATATAAACGGGAAGTTCGTAGGATACGGCGAGGGCGGACACAACGGCGCGGAGTTTAAAATCGACGGATATATAGCGGAAGGCGAAAACGAATTGCTCGCCGTCGTGTATAAGTGGTGCAACGGAACGTATCTCGAATGTCAGGATATGTTCAGGGAAAACGGGATTTTTCGGGACGTCTATATCACCGAATATAACGAAATATTCATCGGAGACTACTTCGCCGATACGGACAAAAACGCGGACGGAACGTATGATTTGACCTTGACGGTCAAACTTTTCGGCGCGGAAAAAGGCGGAAAAGACGGAGAAAATACCGAAAGTCTTAATGCCGTAAGTATAGAAAAAGCCGAAAATCCCGATACCGGAAACGTGAATAGCGAAAGTATAGAAAAAGCCGAAACCGCGGATGCGGAAAATACCGGAACGGCGGAAAATACGGAGAAAAACGAAACCGTAAGTATAGAAAAAACGGAAAAAAACAACGACGGAAACGCCGTAATTCAAAACGTAAATTTGAAAGAACGCGCGAAAGCCCCCTCTTTTGCGGACTTTATTTTAAAAGCCGAATTGAAATATAAGGGCGGGGTCATAGCGGCGGAGCGCGCCGAAACCGCGGACGCAAACCCCTCTTTGAGCCTGAAAAAACTCGCCGTAAAGGAATGGAGCGCGGAAATTCCCGAAATCTACGAACTGATTATAACCCTTGAAAAACGCGGAAACGACGGGGAAAAAGGGGAAATATACGACGTAATCCGAAACTATACGGGCTTCAAAACCATCGAAATCGACGGAAACGTCTTTAAATTAAACGGCAAAAAAATCAAAATCAAGGGCGTAAATCACCACGATTCCACCCCAAGCGGCGGCTACGTTATGACGGCGGAGGAGTTGAAAAAAGACGTTTTGCTGATGAAAGAATATAACGTCAACGGCGTAAGAACTTCGCATTACCCCAAAGACCCGGTTTTCGTTACGCTCTGCGACGTGTACGGGCTTTATGTCATAGACGAGGCGGACATCGAAACGCACGGCTGTTTCGACCAAAAGAAATGGAATATCTTTAACCGCCAGCCCGGTATGAACCGCATCAGCGACGACCCGAAATGGGAAAAACACTATACGGATAGGGTGAAACGCCTGTATTATAAGGACAGAAATCACCCCTCCGTCATTATGTGGTCGCTCGGAAACGAGGCGGGCGGAATCGCGAATCAGGACGCTTGCTATAAACTTTTGAAGTCGGAGGGCGCGAAAGCCCCCGTCCACTACGAGGGAGCGCGGCACACGAAAAGAAAATATTACGACGTGAGAAGCACGATGTATCCCTTTATGAGCCACGTTTCGCGCGTCGTCAAGGGTACGGCTCTCCCGGGATATCAAAAAGTTCCGTATTTTTTCTGCGAATACGCCCACGCGATGGGCTTCGGACCGGGAAATCTCCGCGAATACGTCGAGGCTTTTTATAGTTCCGACATTCTTATGGGCGGCTGTATTTGGGAATTCGCCGACCACGCCGTACTTCACGAAACCGGAGAATGCCAAACCGGCAAAAACCCGAAAGAAACCGAAAACGGAAAATCTCAAAACGGAAAATCTCAAAGCGGCGTTGAAACGGCGGAAAACGAAATTCAGAATAAAGAATCCCGAACCGAAAACGAAAACGGAAAATCCCAAAGCGGAATTTCAAAAAAAGAATTCAAAACCGCAATTCCTCTCCGCGAGGGTAATTTTTCGGGCGGAGTGATATCCGGCATCACGGAAACCGAAAACGAAAAATTCCAAACCGAAACCGAAAAAACGGAGGCGCAAAACGAAATCGGAGCCGTAAAATCCCAAGCCGGAAACGACGGCGCGAACGCCGGAAATTCCGGAAACGCGAACAAATATAAATACACCTACGGCGGCGACCACGGCGAAAAAATTCACGACGGAAACTTTTGCGTGGACGGGCTGTTCTACCCCGACCGCACGCCCCACACGGGCGCGCTCAATATGAAAGCGGTATACCGCCCCGTACGGGCGTCCTTGTCGGAGGCGGGAGTGTACGCCTTTGAAAACACGAACAGGTTTTTGCCGTCGGGATATATCGAAATCGAATGGAAACTTTTGAAAAACGGCATAAAAGCCGAAAGCGGTTCGATCGACGCGGATATTCCCCCCGAAAGCGTTCAAAAAATCGCCGTACCGCACAGAAAAATCGACAAAAGCGGCGAATATCATATCAATTTTTTATACCGCGACCGCCGCGACGGCCATATTATCGCCGAGGAACAGATCGAACTTCAAACCGTTCCGTCGGTTTTTAAGAGCGAGGAAACGTCGTATAAAGCGGAAATTGTCGACGGCGCGGCTGCTCTCACCGTCAAATTTAAGGGCGGGAGCGCGGAATTCGATAAGACGGCGGGACGTATGACAAGCCTGAAATATAAAGAAAAGGAATACCTAAACCGCAATCCCGAGGGCGGAATAACGGGCTTTTATCCCTCCGTGTACCGCGCGCCCTTAGACAACGACAATATGATTAGGGTTTTGTATAAAAAATTCGGAATCGACGGGCTGTCGCCGCGCTTGAAAAAGTTTTCCGCGTCGTTAGTCGGCGAAAACGGCGAAAAAATTAAGAAAAAAAGCAAGACGGAAGCGAAAAAAGCGGAGATAAAAATTTTGTATTCGCTGGAAGGAAAGTATAAACTTTTTAACGTATCAGTCGTTTACGTTATCGACGGAAAAGGGAAAATCACCGTTACGGCAAGGCTGACCGTCGCCGCCCTTCTTTGCAAAGTCTATAAGAGAATGCTGCCGATTCCGCGGTTCGGGTTAGAGGTCGAGATAGACGGAAAATACGACAACGCGGAATATTTCGGAACGGGAGGAGGCGAAACGCTGCCCGATATGACCGACCACGCGGCGGTCGGAATCTATTCGAAAAAGGTTTCGGAACTTCGCGAAAGGTATATAAAGCCGCAGGACAGCGGAAACCGTTCGGGCGTGCGGTATCTGAAAATCTTCGACGCTAAGGGCAACGGACTGATTTTCAAAAAATCGGGGGAGAATTTTAATTTCGCAGCCAACCGCTTTACGACGAAACAACTCGCCGAAGCGAAACATCAAGAGGATTTGATTGAAAAAAATACCGTGAATCTCAGGATCGACGGCTTTGTGCGCGGAACGGGAAGCAACAGTTGCGGACCGCTGCCGCTCAAAAAATATACGATCGATATGAACCGCCCGCTAATCTTTTCGTTTTCGATAGAGCCGATAAACAGATAGCATACCGCGGTCGGCGCAAACCGCAAGTTTTTTGTATTTTACGCGGCGCGGGTCTGTATATCGTTTTTTTGTGAAATAACTTCGTCAACGGACAAATGCTTTCGTATTTTACGCGGCGCGTGCGGGAATATCGGCGAAATAAACAAGAAAGTCGCGGAACGAAAGAGCAAAAGCGAATGATTTCCGCAAGAAATATCTCTAAAAAGACAAATTAAATTTGCGCGTGTATCTTGTAAAACCGCCGTTTAGCAACGGCGGACAGATAATAACGGCGGACAAATAATAACGGCGGATAAATAATAACGGCGGACAAATAATAACGGGGAGATTATGAAGAGAAATTATGGGCGGATTAATATCGGAGCGGGCGGCGTTAGACTTGCTGAAAAAGTACAACGAAAGCGAATATCTTATTTATCACGGCTTGACGGTTTCGGGCGTGATGAAGTGGTTTGCCGTCGATTTAGGTTTCGGCGGGGAGGTTGATTATTGGGGTATCGCGGGGTTGTTGCACGATATTGATTTTGAGATGTATCCGCAAGAACACTGCAAAAAAGCCCCGGAATTGTTAAAGGCGGCGGGCGTAGACGACGGTATTATACGCGCCGTTTGCAGCCACGGGTACGGGTTGACCGTCGACGTCGAGCCCGTTAGTCAAATGGAGAAGGTATTGTTCGCCGTCGATGAATTGACGGGGCTTATCGGCGCGGCGGCGAGAATGCGCCCGTCGGGGAGCGTTACGGATATGGAACTTTCGTCGTTGAAAAAGAAATATAAGGACAGGAAATTTGCGGCGGGTTGCAGCCGCGACGTTATCGAAAAAGGGGCGCGGATGCTCGGATGGGAATTAGATACGCTTCTAAGCAAAACGATACTCGCTATGCGATCCTGCGAACAAGCGGTCAAGGAGCGGTTAAGACAATGAAATTATAGAATTCCGCGTTTAAATCGGAAAGACAAAATGCGAATAAATAATAAATAACAAAACGCCGGCATTTATAAAAATTCCGGCGTTTATTTAAATCGAAAGGGGATTGTTCAAAGTATTTTTAAGTGCGGAATCACTGCCCGGCGGCGGCAAAAAGCGACGGTAAAAAACGGCGGTAAAAAGCAGGGGCAAAAAGTAATAAAAATGTAGGCGGCGATAAACGGCGGCAAAAAGCGGCAGGCGATAAGCGGCAAAAAATAATAAAAGCGGAGATGCTTAGAGAATCGGCGGCAAAAAGCGGGAGAAAAAAATCAAGAACGTATTGACTTTCGGGATTTATTGATGTATAATGTCCGTATGAAAAGAGCGCGTTATATTTTATGCGGCTTTGCCGCCGCCGCAATCATTGTTTCGCTTATATTTTTCGCCGCGTACGCCGGCGAAAACGTCGGTTATACCCGTGAAAGCGTCCACACGTCCGCGGAAAATCTCGCGCGCGGAAAGCGGGTGGAAGCCGCCGCGCGAAGTCCCGGATTGTTTACGGACGGAGATTATTCCACTTATATCACGATGCGCGCGAAAACCGGTTCCGTCGTCGTCGATCTCGGCGAACCCGCGGTATTCAACACGGTCATTTTGCGTGAAAAGGGCTTTAACGTCAAGGAATTTTCGGTTTTTTATTTGGACGCGGAGGGGGAATACCGTTTTCTTTTGAGGCAGGACAAGATTGAGGACTACCGCTATCTCGCCTTTTCGCCCGTTACGTCTTCCAAACTGAAAATTGAAATCACCGATTCTATCGCTATCCCGAGACTCATCGAATGCGAGGCGTTTAACGTCCCGAAAAAGCCGGGCGGATTTACCGCCGCGGGATATCTTATCAGCGGTCGAATCCCCAAGAACGTCATAAAAGGCGAGCCGTTCGACTACGGAATTTTTTCGGGTTACGACCGTTTCACGGTTATAAGCGGCGTAAAAATGAATCCGGAGGACGGAACAGCCGTCGAGCGCATATCGGAAAACGGCGAAAGCGAATTAAAAATCACGACGGATGCAATTCACGCGCAGTCCGTTTTGTTGAACAAGCGTCACGAGGTTTTCATTACCGTTTCGGGTGTGGAGACGGCTTTGCTTAAATCGAAGGCGCGCGGCGCGTCGATCGTCAATATCGCGGAACTCGCCGAAAAATACGGCGCGGACGGGATAGATTTTAATTGGGAATTTCCGGTGGGCGAGGAAGATTTCCGTTTGTTCAGCGCGTACATCACGGACGTAAAGGCGGAGTTTGCGGCGCGGAATATAAAGTTATCTTTGGCGTTGTACGGTTGGGGGCAGAGCCTGTTCGGCGAAGAGGCGCGCGTGGCGATCGATTATGTGAACCTTATGGGCTACGACCAATACGACCAAGACGGAAACGGCGGATCGTTTCTTTCGGGCGTATTGCAGCCCGTAAATTACTTTTTGGACTTAGGCTTTCCGCGTGAAAAAATCGTTCTCGGAATGCCGTTCTACGGCACGCCCGTAAACGCGGTTACAAGGCAGATAGGTTTCGGGAATCCCGTTTTTCGCCGTGAAAATTATTTTGACAACCGCCTTATAAACGGCGCGACGGGCGAGGTTTGCGCGTTCAACAGCCCTCAATTGATTTACGACAAAACCGCGTATGCGATTCACAGCGGTCTTAGCGGCGTTTTTTGCTGGGAAATCGGCGCGGACGTTGACAGCGGGAATGAATATTCGCTTTTGAAGGCGATTGTGCGGGCGAAAGAGGAGAGAATGATTTAACGGGCGGATTTGCGGGAGATTTTTGAGGAATTTATCGCCGTTTTTGAGAAATTCAAGACTTACGGCGCGATAGAATAAATACGGAAAGGCTACGGAACCGAGAGGAATTTAAAGGCTTATAAAGACGTAAAGCGAATACGAAATTTATGTAAAATATAAAAGCCGAACGCTTATAGGCGAGCAAAGAAAGCGCGGAAAGTCTACGGAATCGAGAGGAATTTAAATTTTACAGCCGGAAGGAACATATCTTATGGAAAGAAAAAAATTAAAAAACGCGGCTTTTTTGCCCGCCGCGCTCGGAATATGCGCCGCGTCGGCGGGTTTGACCGCTTTGTTTTTTTTCGGCGGCGCCTTTCTCGGCGAGGTATCCGCGCCGCGTGAGATGACGCAAGGAATCGGTGAATTCTATATTTATATCCCGATTTTTTTGCCTTTCGCCGCGCTTTTTTTCGTTCGCCGTTTCAAGGCGGCGCGCGGCGCGGCGTGGCTTTTTGTTTCGGGGGCGGTTTTCGCGCTTTACGCTTCGATCACCGCGTTTAATATGCGCGCCGTTCTCTATAATCCGATCGTTCAATTTTTTGCGGAAGTCCTTCAAAAGTCGATTATGTTCGACGCGACGTCGCAAAGAACGGTTCAAAATTTTGCCGGGCTTTTAAATTTCGTCGTCAAGGCGGTTCTTGTCGGACTTTCGGGCGGCATAGCCGTCTATCATCTGAAACGATACACGGTTTTGTCAAAAGATTTAAGACCCGTTGCGGGTCTTTTCGGCTTGGGGATTGCCGCCGCCGTCTGCGCCTATTTTTTGCTGAAATTGCTTGCCGAAAGTTTCGGGCTCTCCGCCGTATTCTATTGTATCGCATTACTGACCGCGGCGGTTTCGCTTGCCGTATTCGCGCTTTCTAAACGGGTAAGCGCGGTATAAGCGGCATAATATGCGGCAGATATACGCTTATACGCTATCCCTGACCGCGGCGGTTTCGTTTGCCGTATTCGCGCTTTTTGATTACGGATTGCAATTAGCGGACGGGCAAAATTGCATACGGAAGTTTTGAGTAATTAAAAAACCTTGCGTAGATTATTTTCGCAAGGTTTACTTATTTATTTAATCGCTTAATATAGCGGTTAAACTTTTAAATCAAAAGTACGTTTGATTTAAAACCGCTCCTATGCCGCGTCAAAAACGCCTTAAAAAGAACAAAAACCGTCTAAAATTCTCTCGTTTTCGCTTATGCGAACGCATTCTAAAAGTTTTTGAAAAGGGGCGAGGGGAAAAATCTTTGTTTACGGAAAAGTTTTTCCCCCTCGTATTCCATAATTTTATAATCATTTCGGGCTTTCGGCTTTCGCGGCGTTTATTTCGTCGAGTTTCGAGTAAATTTTTTCTTCGTTGTAGGTCAAGTATTTTTTGACGGACGCCAAATCCTTCGGTATGGAATTCGAGTGAATGATTTTATGCGGCGGCAAGGAGAGCGCGAGGCGTTTAATTTCGTCCGACAAGGCTTTTTCGAGTTTTTCTTCGGCTTCGGCGACGGGGATCGAGGTATCGAAAGTGAAGCCTTTTCCGATGCAGACGGTTTTTAGGGGTTTGCAAGCGTAGACGGGGTAGAGTTTCGGCACTTTGTCCAAAAAGCGGCGGCACATATCGAAAGTCTTGAACGCGCCTTTTTGAACCTTGTCGAGGTAGGGGTTATCGGGGTCGGGGATTACGGAGTCGGGGAATATCACGACGTCGTAGCCCGCCTTTAAGGTCTCGAAAGTCTTTGTGTAGGTCGTCTTTACGCGCATATCGCGGTATACGGGAATAATGCCCGCCGCTTTAAACGACAAGCCGATGACCGGTCCCGCGATGTATGTGAATAGGCGCGCGAGATAGCGCAGAGGTTTTTTGACGTTCGGAAAGGTGGTTTTCATCATTTGGTCGGGGGCGGTTTTCGCGGTTACCGCGTTCGCGTTCGACCACATTCTGAATTTCCTTTTTATGACCTTTTGGACGAAAAGCATTGCGCGCGGTCCGTAATCGAAAGCGTGATTCGACATAAAGATGACGGGTTCGTCGGGGAGTTCTTCGGAGAGAATGACTTTCGGCGTCATAAAGAGTCCGCCGATTGCGAACGCCGTCTTAAAAAAGAGGTGAGGTCTGGGGATGACGTAATACGGTTTTAAGGGCGCGTAATATTTTTTCATAATTTTATCCCTTTATTCCTTATCAATATAGATTTCGGATATATTATATAATGAATTTTTGCCAATGTCAATAATCCCCGATATATTTTTTTTATTTTATACTAATGTATATCCGCCGTCTAAAACCCGCGGCGGCATAATATACACGGATATATGCCGTGATTTTCGTTTTTTATATCGTTTGTTCTCTTGATTTTGTTTTGAATTTGTTGTATAATGTACCATAGGTGAGTTTCGGAGTATAATTTTTATCGGTTTGCATTCAAGACGGCGGCGAAAGAGTCAAAAAAAGACGTTCGGCGGAAAGAAAGGTAAAGAATTGTAAAAAGGGTAAAGAATTGTAAAAAAAGATAAAAAATCTTAAAAAAAATCGATAAAAAAGAATTTGACAAAAAAAGCGGAATCGTTGGGCGTTAAAAAAAAGGCGGTTCTAAAAAGGTGTGATAAAAATTAGTATAAGCCCAAATCGGTCGCCCCACCCCTTAGATCCCCTCCCACGGAGGGGAATATAAGGAATGGAATTTACGGTAACTACCGCTTTATCGCATAATTTTAAAACTATCGGAAAAAGAAATCGATAAAGAAAAAACAAAATCGTTGGGAATTCTAAAAAAAATCAGACAAAAAAGCGTAATCGTTGGGAATTAAAAAAAGAATTCTATAAGGAAAAATTTAATGGCGGAAAGGGACAATATAAGCGGAGAGCGGCTGGATAAAATTTTGAGTGAATTTTCCTTCGACGGGGAGTTTTCGGGCTATATCCCTTACGGGAACGGACACATAAACGACACGTTTTTGGCGTCTTTTCGGCGCGGCGCGGACGAAATGAAATACATTATCCAAAGGATCAACGCCGCGGTTTTTAAAAACGTTCCTATGCTTATGCGGAATTTTGAACTTGTTACGGAGTTTTTGGGACGGCGCGTTTCGGAGAGCGGCGGCGACCCTTCGCGCGGCGCGCTGACCTTGATTTTTACGCGGACGGGCAAGTCGTTCGTAGAGGCGGAGGGGGAATTTTTCCGCGCTTTCGTCTTTATCGGCGGGGCAACCGCCTATCAAAGCGTCGAAAAACCCGCGCATTTTTTTGAAGCGGGGAGGGCGTTCGGCAGGTTCGCCGTGCTTTTAAACGACTTCGACGCGTCGAAACTCTATGAATCCATACCCGATTTTCACAATACGGAAAAGCGGTTTCAAGCCTTTTCGGACGCTCTGAATTCCGATCGGGCGCGCCGCGCCGCGTCGGCGGATAACGAGATTGAATTCACTTTGAAAAGGCGCGCTTGCGCCGGAAAAATCGTTCGCGCTTTGGATTCAAAACTCATTCCGCTAAGAGTTACGCACAACGACACAAAGTTAAACAACGTTATGATCGACGACGAAACGGAGACCGCCGCCGCCGTCATCGACCTCGATACCGTTATGCCGGGGTCGCTTTTATACGATTTCGGCGACTCGATCCGTTCGGGGTGCAATACGGGCGCGGAGGACGAAAAAGATTTAAATAAAGTCAATTTTGATCTCGGTCTTTTCGAGACTTACGCCGACGGATATATAGGGGAAGCGGGACGGCTGATGACCAAAACGGAGAGAGAACTGCTCGGGTTCGCGCCCTTTTTGATGACCTTTGAATGCGGAATGAGATTTTTGACGGACTATTTGGACGGGGATAACTATTTCAAAACTAAACGCCCCGAACACAATCTCGACAGGGCGCGAACGCAGTATAAACTCGCCGCCGATATGGAAAAAAACGAAGGAAAAATAAAAGAGATTTTGGATAGAATTTTTGAAAAACACGGGATAGGGGATAAATAATCCGCCGTTAGAAATATTCCGAAAAATATAAATCCGGGGTTAAAAGCGTTCCAAAAGACGGGGAATCACACAAAATCCGAAGTATTCTATAAAACAAAGTCGGAGTATTTTATAAAAACTCTAAGTATTCTAAAAAATATGAAATCGGCATTAAAATCGTTCCAAAAGACGGGAAATCACGCAAAATCCGAAGTATTCTATAAAACAAAGTCGGACTATTTTATAAAACGCGAAGTATTCTAAAAAATATGAAAGCGGTATTAAAATCGTTCCAAAAGACGGGAAATCACACAAAATCCGAAGTATTCTAAAAAACAAAGTCGGACTATTTTATAAAACGCGAAGTATTCTAAAAAATATGAAAGCGGTATTAAAAGCGTTCCAAAAGACGGGAAATCACGCAAAATCCGAAGCATTCTAAAAAACAAAATCGGAGTATTCTATAAAAACTCTAAGTGTTTTAATTTAATTAAAAGTTTTTGAAAGAGGGCGCGGGAGAAAACTTTTTACGAAAAAGTTTTCTCCCGCATAAAAAAAACTAAAAACTAAAAAACAAAAAAACTAAAAAAATAATACAAATCGGAGGTCGTATATATGAAAATTTTAGTTACGGGCGGAACGGGATACATCGGAAGCCATACCGTCGTCCGCCTGATCGAAAGCGGTCAAGAGGTCGCGATCGTCGACAATTTGTCGAACAGCAAAGAGGACGTTTTGGACAAAATCAAGGAAATAACGGGCGTTAAGCCCGCCTTTTATAAGGTCGATTTGATAGATGCGGAGGCGTTAGACGCGGTTTTCAAAAAGGAAAAACCGAACGCGGTCATCCATTTCGCGGGCTTAAAAGCCGTCGGCGAATCCGTCGCCGTCCCGTTGAAATACTACCGCAACAACGTCGTCGGAACACTCAATCTGCTCGACGCAATCAAGGAAAACGGCGTCAAAAATTTCGTTTTCAGTTCGTCCGCCACCGTCTACGGCAAGCCCGCGAGCGTCCCGATCAGAGAGGACTTTCCGCTGTCGGCGACAAACCCCTACGGCGCGACGAAACTCGCGATCGAAAACATTTTGAGAGACCTCTATACTTCGGACAACTCCTTTAATATCGCGATTTTGAGATATTTTAATCCCGTCGGCGCGCACAAAAGCGGATTGATCGGCGAAAACCCGAACGGAATTCCGAACAATCTCGTTCCGTATATGATGCAAGTCGCGGCGGGAAAACTCGAATATTTGAGGGTGTTCGGCGGCGACTACAAAACGAAGGACGGAACGGGCGTGCGCGACTATATCCACGTCGTCGATCTGGCGGAAGGACACCTCCTCGCCCTGAAAAAACTCGAAGAAAATCCGGGTATCGTTACGTATAATTTGGGGACGGGCGTAGGTTACAGCGTGCTTGAAATGGTCAAGGTCTTTTCGTCGGTCTTGGGCAGGGAACTGCCGTATAAAACCGTCGGACGCCGCCCGGGCGATATCGACGAATGCTACGCCGATACGTCGCTTGCAAAACGCGAAATCGGATTTGAGGCGAAGAAAAATTTGAAGGATATGTTCGCGGACGGCTGGAATTTTCAGACGGGATTGAAAGACTGAAAATAGCGTGATTTGGAATAAAAAAGGCTTAAAAACGCTTAAAAACGCCGTGAAAACGCGATAAAAAGAGGCTTAAAAGTACGCCGATAAACGGAATTTGGAATAAAAGATTCTTTAAAATATCATTTGAAAAAAGGCTTTGAAAACACCGTGAAAACGCGATAAAAAGAGGCTTTAAATTACGCTAATAAGCGTAATTTGGAATAAAAGATTCTTTAAAATATCATTTGAAAAAAGGCTTTGAAAACGCCGTAAAAAGACTTGGAAAGAGTTTGAAAATTTATAAAAACGCCTTGAAAATCTTTAAAAAGAAATACAAAAAAGGCTTTTTAAAAAACGTAAATACGGAGTTTAAGACACCGAATAAAAATAAAAAAAGAGGGAAACGCTATGAAAATTCTCGTCATTAACGGTCCGAATTTGAACGTTATCGGGAAACGCGAGCCGAGCATATACGGAACGGTTACTTACGCCGCGCTTTGCTCCCGAATCAAAAAATCCGCCGAGGAGGCGGACGCTTACGTCGAAATCTTTCAAAGCAACAGCGAGGGCGAAATCGTCTCGAAAATCCAGGAGGCGAAGGGCGTTTTCGACGGGTTGGTCGTCAACGGCGGCGCGCTGACGCATTATAGTTACGCGCTTTACGACGCGGTGAAGTATGCCGATTTGCCCGCCGTCGAGGTTCATATCTCAAACATTTTTAAACGCGAAGAATTCAGAAAACATTCCGTGCTTTCGCCGATTTGCGTCGGAATCGTTTCGGGACTCGGCATCGAGGGCTATGAATACGCGATCAATTATTTGGTGCGCATATATAAGAAAAGCCGAAAAGAAACGCTCCTTTAAAGCCGGAAAATACCCAAAAAATGTATTTAAAAAATACAAAAAATGGTTAAATGACATATAAAAAACGGTCAAATAAGATATAAAAAACGGCTAAAAAACATACAAAAAAGGGCTAAAAACGCCCGAAAAAAGGCTTGAAAAACGGCTGAAAAAGGGCTAAAAAAGGCTTAAAAACGCTCAAAAAAGGCTCAAAAAAGGGCTGAAAACACCCGAAAAAAGGCTTATAAAGGCTTGAAAAACGGCTGAAAATACCCCAAAAAAGGCTTAAAAAAGGGCTGAAAACACCCGAAAAAAGACTTATAAAGGCTTGAAAAACGGCTGAAAAACGCTCAAAAAACGGCTAAAAACATCCGAAAAAAGGCTTAAAAACGGCTGAAAAAGGCTCAAAAAACGGCTGAAAAAGGCTCAAAAAACGCTCAAAAAACGCTCAAAAAAGGGCTAAAAATACCCAAAAAAGGCTTAAAAAAGGGCCGGAAAATTGTAAAAAACGGCTTTAAAAGCCGAATAAAAATGTAAAAAAGTGGTCAAGAAAGCCAAATGGAAATGTAAAAAAATGGTAAGAAAGCCGAATGGAAACGCGTTAAAAATGTAAAAAAATGGTTTTAAAAACTCCGGACAAGGTATACGGAAAAAGATTCAAAGAACGCTTAAAAAGGTATACGAAAAAATTTAAAAAAGGAAAAACTTGGTTAAAAAAAAGAGAGGGAAACTATGAAAAATAAGGTCTTTACCGTTCCGAATATTATTACGATTTTTCGTATTTTGCTGATTCCGTTTTTTGCGGTAGTTATGTTTTATGAACATAACAACGGTCTTAATATGACTTGGGGGCTTATACTCTTTTTGCTTTGCGCCTCGACCGATCTCGTCGACGGCTATATCGCAAGGCGTTTCAAAATGGTGTCGAACGTCGGAAAATTTTTGGATCCCGTGGCGGATAAATGTATGCACATAACCGTTATGGTTTGCCTTAGCGTCATACATCGCGGGCAGATTCCGCCCTTTTATATCTTGACGATTATTTTGGTCGCAAAGGAATTTATTATGCTCTTGACGGGGCTTATTCTCATCACGAAAAAAGTCGTCGTTTCCGCGAACGTATACGGAAAAGCGGCGGCGGTCGTCCTTTCGGCGGGCGTCGTACTCGTGTTTTTTAAGGATATCTATTTGATCGGATTTATCGTGTCGGCGGTCGGCGTGGCTATCGCGCTTGCCGCGATGGTGATCTACGGCGTAATGATTTTTCGGCAGTTGAAAGGACGCAAAAAAGGCGAAACAATCGAAATCGATACGGGACTTTTGAGCGGCTATGAACGGAAAAATCAAGACGCGGAAGAGGGGAACGCGGAGGATAATAATACGGAAACGCAAGAAACGCCTAAAACGGAAGGGGACGGTTCGGAAAAGCCGGAATCGGAAGCGGACAAAAAAGATAAAGAAGCGGACGCGAAAACGGATAAAATAAGTTAAAAAAAATGAATCGGATTGAACGGATGAAATAAAAGATTGCAAAAAATTTTAAAAATTGTGCATAAACTCTTGACATTTTTTATAAGTTAGTGTATTATACTAACAGTGACCGATTGGGGAGAACCTGTGAAGTACCCCAGCGGAAAAATGCGTCTAAGAGTTTTCTTGGGCGTATTTTTCTTTTGCGGGAGAAAAAAATGATTGAATTTAAAACTTATGAGGAACAAATTGAAATATTAAAGGATAGACGTTTGCTGATTAAGGATCAAAATTCGGCTAAACTGTTTTTAGAAAAGAATAACTATTATAATGTAATAAACGCTTATAAGGATATTTTTTTAGATAAAAGTCAAAGCCGCGAACAATTTAAATCTAATACATATTTTGATTATATAGTTGAGATATGGCGTTTTGACAAGAATTTAAACGGTATATTATTTGAGTATGTAACAATCGTCGAGCGTACGATAAAATCGAAAACGGCTTATTTATTGTCGCGGCAATACGGCGAACAAGAGGAAAAGTATCTTAACTTGGAAAATTTTAGCGATAGGTTTAAACGGGAAGCGGGCGTTCTTGTCAAAAATATAAAAGATGTGATAAATTCCGGCATAGAACGAAAAAACGAGATGATTTGTCATTATTATGAAAAATATAATTGTATTCCGTTATGGGTGCTGGTAAACGCTTTGACTTTTAACCGCATTAATAAGTTTTATCAATATTTAAAAGAAGGGATTCAAAAAAATATAGCGAAGGAATTGGGAGTTCTTTTAGGTAAACAATTATACCCCGTTAATATTATTAAGGATTTAAAAATTATAAATCTATTTAGAAATTTATGCGCGCACGATCAACGGGTTTTTGATTTTAACGCTTTTTCGGAAGTATCTCCGAAACATTTCATAAACCGTTATTGCGGCGGAAATAAGACCGCGGTAAGATTATTTGCTTTGGTTTGTTGTTTCTATGATATGCTTGATAAATATGATTTTAACGCGTTTTTAATGGCATTAAACGTTTTATGGAATAAAGCGGAGAAAGAATTGCCGCCTGATTGCAAAAATATCTTATATGAGAAAACGGGATTTCCGGAAAATTGGAGAACTTTGTTAAATATAGTGTAAAATAAAAAAATTTTATAAAAAATACGAAAAAAATAAACAGCAAAAAACGAAAAAACGAATGCGGAAAACGGCGAATAAAGAAAAAAAACAAAAAAAACGAACGCGGAAAAGAGCGAATAAAGAACAAAAAAACAAAAAAACTAACGCGGAAAAGAGCGAATAAAGAACAAAAAAAACAAAAAACTAACGCGGGAAACAGCGAATAATAAGGAAAAAGTGCAGGGAAAAGTATGGAAAAAGTGTATAATCCGAAGTCTTACGAGAGCAAATTATATGCCGAATGGATGAAAAAGGGCTATTTTAAGGCCGTAATCGACAAAAATAAAACCCCGTTTACGATCGTTATGCCGCCGCCGAACATCACGGGGCAACTTCATATCGGGCATGCCCTCGACAACACCTTGCAGGATATCATCATCAGATTTAAAAGAATGCAAGGCTTTTGCGCGCTTTGGCTCCCCGGCACAGACCACGCGTCCATAGCGACCGAATTAAAAGTCGCCGAACAACTCAAAAAAGAGGGGAAAGATAAGGCGGACGTGTCGAGAGAATATTTTCTCGAACGCGCGTGGCAATGGAAAGAGCGGTACGGAAACCGTATTAAGGATCAGTTGAAACAACTCGGTTCGTCTTGCGATTGGTCGAGAGAGGCCTTTACGATGGACGAAAACCTCAGCCGCGCCGTCAAGGATTCCTTTGTGAAATACTATAACGCCGGGCTTATCTACCGCGGAAGACGCATAATCAACAGATGCCCGAGTTGCAAAACCGCGCTGTCGGACGCGGAAATCGAATACGCCGAAACTCCCTCCTTTCTTTGGCATATAAAATATCCTTTGACGGACGGGAACGGCTTTATCACCGTCGCGACTACAAGACCCGAAACGATGCTCGGCGACACCGCCGTCGCGGTCAATCCCGAAGACGATAGATATAAGGATCTGATCGGAAAGAGCATAACACTTCCTTTAAACGGCAGAAAAATCCCTGTCGTCGCCGATTCTTACGTCGAAAAAGACTTCGGAAGCGGCGCGGTGAAAATCACGCCCGCGCACGATCCGAACGACTTCGAGGTCGGACTTAGGCATAATTTGGAGGTCTTAACCGTCATCGGAGAGGACGGGTTTATGACGGAGGAGGCGGGAGAGGGCTACCGCGGACTCGACCGCTTCGAGTGCAGAAAAAAAATCGTTTCCGATTTGACCGACTTGGGGCTGCTCGAAAAAGCCGAACCATATACGCATAACGTCGGGACTTGTTACCGCTGCGGTACGGTCGTCGAACCTCTCGTCAGCCGTCAATGGTTCTTGAAAATGAAACCCCTCGCCGCGCCCGCGATACAGTTCGTCAAAAACGGAAAGATCGAGTTCATTCCGAAAAAATACGAGAAAACTTACCTGAATTGGATGGAAAATATACGCGATTGGTGCGTTTCGCGTCAGCTTATCTGGGGGCATAGAATCCCCGCGTATTATTGCGGAGCATGCGGACATACCGCCGTGGAATACGACGCGCCCTCAAAATGCCCCGTGTGCGGCTCTTTTGACCTAAAACAGGACGAGGACGTTTTGGATACGTGGTTCAGTTCCGCGCTGTGGCCCTTTTCCACGCTGGGATACCCCGGGAAAACCGCCGATTTGGACTATTTTTATCCGACGAACGTACTCGTTACGGCGTATGATATAATTCCGTTTTGGGTCGCGAGAATGATCTTTTCGGGATTGTATTTTATGAAAGACGTACCCTTTTCGGAGGTCTTGATTCACGGGCTGGTGCGCGACGCGGAGGGACGCAAAATGAGCAAATCCTTGGGAAACGGCGTAGATCCTATCGAACTTATCGACAAATACGGCGCGGACGCGCTGAGGTTTTCGCTCTCTATCAATATCGCGCCCGGCTCGGATACGCGCTTTATGACCGAAAAAATCGAGAACGCAAGAAACTTTATGAACAAACTTTGGAACGCGTCGCGCTTCGTCATTATGAATTCCGAAAACGCCGAAATTCCAAAAATGTTTACCTTCCGCCTGAACGACGCGGATAAATGGATTTTGAATAAGTTGAATAAAGTCATAAGGCTGACGACGAAAGCTTTGTCAAAATATGACGCCGGACTCGCCGCCGCAAAACTGTACGAGTTTGTTTGGAGCGATTTTTGCGACTGGTATATCGAACTGTCTAAGCCCGCGCTGTATTCCGAAGACGCGAAAAAACGCGGCGAAAGTCTGTCCGTTTTGAATTTCGTTTTGGCGGAAATTTTGAAACTTCTGCACCCGTTCACGCCCTTTATCACGGAGGAAATATACCTCTCCCTCCTCGATAAAAACGTCAAAACAAGCGAAAGTTTGATGATTTCCGAATTTCCGACGGTCATAAAAAAAGCGGCGGCGGCAAGAAACAATTTTGACAATATAATCGACATAATAAAGGGCGCGCGCAATATCCGTTCGGAAATGAACGTCGCCCCCTCAAAGAAAATTACGCTGTATATCATAAGCGAAAAAGAAAAATTTATAAATAAAAATATCGTCTTTATAAAAAAACTCTGCAACGCCGGCGAGGTGATATTCGTCCCCGATAAGGAAAGCGTCAAAGAGAGAACGGCGGCGGCGGTGTTCGGGTTCGGAGAGGCGTTGATCCCCATAGACGGACTTATCGATATCGAAAAGGAAATAGCAAGGCTGGCTTCCGAGATCGAAACGGCGCAAAAAGAAATCGAAAGAGGAGAGAAAATGCTGAATAATCCGCGTTACGTCGAGAAAGCGCCGAGAGAACTCGTGGAAAAAGAACGCGAAAAATTGAACGCGAATCTGGAAGTGAAAAAGAAATTGAAAGAGAGAATCGATTACCTTAGGAATAACGGTTGAGTTTTTTGGGGATTGAAAACCGCCGGAAGGATTCGGCGTTCGCCGGAAAGAGCGCGGAAGATGTGTAGCGGTTAAAATACTATGAAAAACGGAATGTGGAGTTGCGGAAAGGGAAACGCGGAGAAAAAACGCGATAACGCGATATCGTAATACTATGAAAAACGGAATGGGAAGTCTTGGAAAAGGGAAACGCAGAGAAAAAATGTGATAATGCGATATCGTAATACTATGAAAAAGAAAATGTGGAGCCGGGGAATAGGGAAACGCGGAGAAAAAATGTGATAACGCGATATTGTAATACTATGAAAAAGAAAATAGGGAGTTGCGGAATAGGGAAACGCGGAGAAAAAAACGGATTTTAACCGCCGCTCTAAAAAAGATTGTACCGCGCCCCAAGAGTTGGACAGAGGAAAAAGATTATGATATAACCCGACTTCTGCAGATGGATAGAACAATTTACGAATAGAATTGAATTATTTATATAAAAAGCCGTGCAAAC
>JAISNN010000067.1 GCA_031276195.1 Clostridiales bacterium | reverse complement strand
TGATATATTACCTTTTACGTCAACTATGATATGACTTAAAAAGCGGCGCAATTTATAGGAATTTCTATTATTTTCGGCTATTCCCCTCCGTGGGAGGGGGTTAGGGGGTGGGGCGTAACGTTACGTTTGATACGGACTATTTACGTCAATGACAACGGGGCTTGCAAAGCGACGCATTTTAACGGCATTTCACTTATTGTCCGCAATTCCCCTCCGTGGGAGGGGCGTAGGGGTGGGGCGTAACGTCCGTTTGATATTTTACCTTTTACGTCAACAATGATATGACTTAAAAAGCGGCGCATTTTAACGGCATTTCACTTATTATCCTTATATTCCCCTCCTCCGTTATCCCTCAAAAAACCGCGGTACTATACCGCCGAAATTCAAGCGAAAGGGATTACCCGACGAGGTAATTTTTCAACCTTTCTCACGCGCCGCCCACCTTCGGCAAACCCCTTATTCTCCGCTCTCTCCGTCCTCCGTTTCTCCCGCGATCTCGCGCGGATTTTGCGGCGGCCGGTACTGTTTCAAAAGTTCTCCCGAGAGTTCCTCGCGGTTATTTCTGACGATATTGAGGTGATTTACGAGAATTTTTTCCGTCGTCGCGAGGAGGTTATCGATACGTTTTTTCGAGTCCGCCTCTATATTAAACGCGCGCTTATCCGCGTCTTCCAAGATCAAGCGCGCTTCGTTTTCCGCTCTCATCGTAACCTCCGCGGTACTGACGAGATAATCGGCGGTTTCCTGCGCTTGCTGCGTACGTTTCAAGGACAGTTCGATCCCCTCTTGAACGATTTCCTCCCTATGTTTGACGATTTCCTCCGATTCTTTGATCACGCCCGGGAATTCCTTACGCAAATCGTCCAAAAGTTTCAAGAGTCTTTCCTTCCCGACCAAAGAAAAGCCGAAGAATCTTTTCCCCTTTTCTATTTCCGTTTCTATTTCGTTGATAATCGATTCCAAGTTGTTCATTATGATTTACTCCTTTTTGTTAATGTTTATTTATTAGCGGTTATTTATTAATGATTATATGGTTTTTATTATTACCTTTCCCGTTTCGGAATATCTTTTTTTTTTAGATTCTTTTCATTTCATTAATGGTTTTTATTATTATCTCTTTTAAAAAATTACCTTTCCCGTTTCAGAATATCTTTTTTTTAGATTCTTTTCATTTCCTATGATTTTTGCCGTTATTTCATATCGCGGATTGTTTTATACCTTTCCGAAATCATTTCGCACACCGTTTCCGGGACATATTTTTCAATTGATTTTCCCTGTTGCAGCAGTCTTTTCACCATTCCCGAAGATACGCCCGCGTCCTTTTCCCCCGCCTCAAAAAACAACGTATCTATCCCGCCGTTTCTGAGGTTATATACCGCCATAACTCTCTCGTACTCATAGTCTTCCGAATTTCTGATTCCGCGTATTATGCAGTCCGCGCCCAATTTTTTCGCCAATCCGACGGCGGTGCCGTCCGAAAAGACCGCTTCGGCATAATTTTTCCCGGAAAGCGCGGCGCGCAAAAATTCGAGTCTGTCCCCGGTCGAAAACATACATATTTTATCGGGGTTTGTCAAAACGGCGGCGTATATTTTGTCAAAAATTTTTCCCGCGCGGTTTAAGATATCCATATGTCCGTTTGTTACGGGGTCAAAACTCCCCGTCAGCATCGCCGTTTTCATTTTTCCATTTTCCCGATATAAAAAATTGCCCGTCCGTTCGTTATCTCTTTCCAAATATCAAAAATTTCCGCCGTCCGTTCCTTTTCCCAAATATCAAAAATTTCCCGTCCGTACGTTCCTTTTTTCTCGCATTTAAAAATTCGGTTTAAGAATTCGATAAAACTTCAAAACGATTTCTTTTCCGCTTTTAACCGCATTCAATACAATTCCGTTCCGCATTCAATCGTTTTCCGTCAATTCCGCCCGACCTTCCGCACCTTCAAAAAAAACCTCTCATTCGTCCGCTTTCGCTTTCAATCCCGTTCCAAACGATTTCTTTTCCGCTTTTAACCGCATTCAATCGTTTTCCGTCAATTCCGCCCGACCTTCCGCGCTTTCAAAAAAAAACATCTCATTCGTCCGCTTCCGCTTCCAATCCCGTTCAAAACAATTTCTTTTCCGCTTTTAACCGTATTCAATCGTTTTCCGTCAATTCCGCCCGACCTTCCGCGCCTTCAAAAAAAACCTCTCATTCGTCCGCTTTCGCTTTCAATCCCGTTCAAAACGATTTCTTTTCCGCTTTTAACCGCATTCAATACAATTCCGTTCCGCATTCAATCGTTTCCTATCAGTTCCGCCCGACCTTCCGCGCCCTCAAAAAAACCTCTCATTCGTCCGCTTTCGCTTTCAAAAAACTGATCGCCTGCGTTCCGTACACGCGTCTGTCGTATATTGTAACATAATCCCGCAAATCTTTCAACTCTTTATCGCAAAAATGCTCAAATATTATTTTCCCGTCCGCGTTCAAAAGTCTTTTTTCGCCGATTGCCGCGATTGCCGCTTCTCCGAGCGCGCTTCGATACGGCGGATCCAAAAAAATCAGGTCAAAGGTTTCGCCGTCCGCCGCGAGGATATTCAAAACCTTTTCAAAGGACGCTTGAATAACGCGGTAATTCGTTTCGCCTACAAAGCCCAGATTTTTTTTGACGTGCCGCGTATCGACGTCCGAAAAGACGACGCGCGCCGCGCCGCGGCTTAAACATTCCAACCCCAACGCTCCGCTCCCCGAAAAGAGGTCGAGAACGGACGCGCCCGCGATCTCCGCCTGCAAAATGCAAAAAAGAGACTCTTTCGTCCTGTCCGTCGTGGGGCGGACGCTTTTTTCGGGCGGCAGGAACAGCCGCTTCCCTCTGTATTTTCCGCTTATTATTCGCATTTTTTCTTTTTTTAATCCGTTTTTATGCTTTTTTTTCGCCTTTCGCTATACCCTATTTTCACTTTTTTACTATCACTCTTTTTCGCCTCTCGCTATACCCTATTTTCACTTTTTTACTATCACTCTTTTTCGCCTCTCACTATCTCTTATTTTCACTATTTGTATTACCGCTCTTTTCACTTTTCGCTATAACTTATTTCGCCTTTCGCTATTCCCTATTTTAACTTTTTTATTATCACTCTTTTTCGCCTCTCACTATCTCTTATTTTCACTATTTGTATTACCGCTCTTTTCACTTTTCGCTATAACTTGTTTCGCTTTTCGCTATACCCTATTTTAACTTTTTCATTATTACTCTTTTTCGCCTCTCGCTATCTCTTACTATTCTCTTTTATTACCGTTTTCATTTTGCGTTTACTTTTTTATGCCTATTTTATACTTGTTTTCATTAAAAATTATAAATCGAACGTAAAATATTTTCCATAAATTCCCCTCCGTGGGAGGGGCAAGGGGTGGGGCGAAACTTCCCTCACTTTCCTTATATTCCCCTCCGTGGGAAGCGGAGAACAATCGGGATGGTTTTTATGCTAAGGATTTTTTAGATAGAAACCGAATTGTTTTTGAAGGTAATAGCATTCGCTATTACCAAGAAAAGAATGCGGTTTATATAGCGGTTAAACTTTCCAATCAAGCATATGCTTGATTGAAAACCGCTCTATAAAATGCGGCGGCAAAATGTTTTCATTTTGCCGGGTTTACCGCTATGACGACATTAAACGGGCGGCAATCCCCGCCCTCCGCCGTCAAATATGACGGCGACTTTTAATCCGTACACCATACGGATTAAAAGTTTAATTAGTATAGCAAAAAAGACACTGCATAAAAATTATTCAAGATTTTTCGACGATTCCCCAAAGGGGATCAAAGGGGTGGGGCGACCGATTTAATAAATATTCTATCCCTCGGTGATAATTATATCCATTTTAACGTCATAAATATCTACGTCGATTTTTTCGACTTCGGCGGCTTTATACGCCGTTCCGATTTTCACCGCGGAAGTTTTCGACAAAAACCGATCGTAATAACCCTTGCCTCGTCCCAAGCGGTTTTTATCCTTATCGAACGCGACGAGCGGAACGATAATAACGTCCAAATCCGACGGCTCTATACCGCCTTTCGCCGCCCTATTTTCCTCATTAAATGACGCTTCTATATCGCCTTTTATCCCCTTGCTTTCCGCACGCACCGCCGACCGTTCCGTTCCCTCATTTCCCGTTCCAAACGACGGCTCTATACCGCCTCCTGCTCCCTCTTTTCCCTCTATAATCGGTTCGTCGATTCCGTATATATTCTTTCTGTATTTCGTAGATTCATTTGTTCCGACCGCTCTCATTTCATCCCCGTCTATAACGGGCAAAAACACATTTTTCCCCTTAGCGGCGAGGTAATTTCTCAGTTGATCCGTTGACGGTTCGTGTCCTTTCGCGCAAAAAATCATTATATTTTTCGCCTTTAAAACCGCGTCTAAGGCTATAATTTTTTCAAATATCCTCTTATCCGCTTCGACGCGTCGTTCCTCCGTCATCAGACCGATACGTTTTTTCGCCTCCGCCCTCAAAAAATCCTTTCCGCCGCCCTTTTTCTCTTCGCTTTTCAATACGTCCGGCTTACCGCCGGCATTATTTTCCTTTTCGCATTCCAATCCGCCGCCGCCGTTTTCGTATTTCTTTTCAATTTTTCGGTATACCATTATCTCCGTCCTCTTTCTCCTTATCTCCGTCCTTGCGTTCAATCACACTTCCGTTTCCGCCGTTCGGCATATCATTGCCGCCGCTCTTTTCGCTCTTATTTTCCGCCCTTTAATATATCCTTATCCCCGTTTTTCCTTCCTTATTCTCGCCGTTCGGCATATCATTGCCGCCGCTCTTTTCCTCTTTATTTTCACCATTCAATATATCCTTATCCCCGCCATTTTCGCTCTTTTCGTCCTTATCTCCGCTTTCGTCCACGTCATTCGCTTCCGCTTCTCCGCTTTTTCCGTCCGTTTTTTCATCCGTCTTAACGCTATCTTTATTTTCGGTTTTTAATATATCTCCGTTTTTTGCGTTCTCCGTTCCAAATGCGTTTTTATCCTTATCGGTTTTCAATATAGTACCGCTCTTTTCGTCCTTATCTCCGCTTCCATTCCCGTCATTCACCGCCGCTTCCCCGTTGTTTCCGTCCGTTTTTTTGTCCGTTTTTATGTACGGAATAGTCGAATTCGCCCGTTTAAATTTTATCATTGCCGCGACGATAGGCGGCGTCAATAAAAACGTCAAAATCAATTCAAAAACGCCGTTTGTGGCCATAATCAAAAGAATCAACTCCGCGTTGATCACTCTCCCGTCTTTCAAAACGTCCCCGCCGTCAAACAGCGCGATCAGCCCTAAAACGGAAAGCGTATTAAAAAGCGCGCCCAAAGCCGCCGGAACGCCCAGCCGGACGAAATCCAAGATTTTTTTCTTATGCGGATTTCTTATAGTTTTTTTCAAAAATTTATGCGAATAAAAGACGACCACGCCGATAAATATACGCGGCAAGACGGAGATCACGGGGTTATGGAAACTCGCCGCGAGCGGCTGAGGTATCATAAAACTGACGACGAAACTGACCAGTCCGAACATCGCTCCGGCGGCTGTCCCGACGATCAATCCTTCCGACAACGCCGCCGCCGCGATTATGACGAGCATTATAAAGGCGGTGCCGATGACGCCGAAAAGCCCGACGATGGGCGTCGCGAGCGAAAATAAAAGCATAAGCCCCAAAAAGACCGCCAGCAAAGCGATATTCCGGTTTGTGATTTTGCGGTTGCGTCCTTTCATAACTCCCCCCGTTTTGCGGTTGCATTCTTTCATAACTTCCTACGCATTTTTATGATTTTGCGCTTGCATTCTTTCATAACTTTCCACGCATTTTTATGATTTTGCGTTTGCATTATTTCACAACTTCCCACGCATTTTTATGATTTTGCGGTTTCGTCCCTTCATAATTCTCACTACTTTTTAAAATCCTTTCTTTTGCAATTCCGTATTAATAAATTCTCTTTTGTAATTTTTTTTCGCAATTTTTTTTTCGCAATTCCGTATTAATAAACTCTTTCCCCGTTTTTCCCTTTCGCAATATCCTAATCAATAACCCTTTATTCGCGATAGTTGCCGTAATTTCCGTTCCGTATATTCCCCTCCGTGGGAGGGGACATAAGGGGTGGGGCGACCTTCCATTACTATCCTCATCAATAAACTCTTTCCCCGTTTTTCCCTTTCGCAATATCCTAATCAATAACCCTTTATTCGCGATAGTTACCGTAATTTCCGTTCCGTATATTCCCCTCCGTGGGAGGGGACATAAGGGGTGGGGCGAATCCTCTCACTATCCTTATATTCCCCTCCGTGGGAGGGGATCAAGGGGTGGGGCGACCTTTTCCCTCATTATCCTTATATTCCCCTCCGTGGGAGGGGACAAAGGGGTGGGGCGATCTTCCCTTACTATCCTCATTAATAAACTCTTTTCCCAATCCGTTCTTTCACAATATCCTCAATCAACAAACCTTTTTTTAAAAGTCCGTTTTTAGAACACCTGCCATTGTGCGCCGACCGCTATCTAATAACCGCCTTCACCGACCGCCGATCACTAACCCCCGACCGCCGATCACCAAATATACCACCGCCCGCCGATCACTGACTGCACCTTCGTCCGCCGACTCTCTATTTTCTATTAAGCATATACGACAAGACGAACAGACTGTCGCTCATATTGATATTTTCGATAACGATTCCTTCGCCTCCGCGCAATTCGACGGGCGCGAAGTTCCAAAAGTTTTTTATTCCCGCTCTTATGAGGCGCGTCAAAGCGTCCTCCGCTTCGTCTTTCGGGACGGCGATAACGGCGATATCCGCGGGATTTCCGGTTAAATATTCCTCCAATTTTTCCATACCGTACACGGGAATTCCGCCCGTTTTTTCGGCATTTTTCACGCAGCAAGTCTTTCCGCGCATTTTTCTTATTACGTTTTCGCCGCCGATATTTCCGCCTATTCCGCTTGTATTCTCTCCGCCCATTCCTATTTCGTTATTTTCGCTTATACTCTTTCCGTCTGTTTCTATTCCGTCTATTCCGCCTATATTCTTTCCATTCGTTTCGTCTATCCCTATTTCTCTTATTCCGTTATTTTTGCTTGTATTCTCTCCGCCTATCCCTATTCCGTCTATTCCTCCCCCTTCGTCCTCTCCGCAGTCATTCTCTCCGCAAGGCGGAATGATATCGAACATTGCCGTAACAAAAAATCCTTCGTCCTTAAAGCCCTTATAGTTGACGAGCGCGCGTCCGATATTTCCCGCGCCGACGATAATCATTTTATATTCTCTGTTCAGCCCCAAAATATTTGAAAGTTCCTCAACCATTCTCACGGTATCATAGCCGTAGCCCTGCTGTCCGAAGGACGCGAAGCAGCAAAAATCCTGCCGGACCTGCGAGGCGGTAACGCCCATCAGCGACGCGATTTTCCCCGACGAAATCCCTCCGATTCGGCTTTGCGAAAGTTCTTTAAAAATTCTCAGATATCTCGGAAGTCTTTTAATAACGGCGTCCGAAATTTTTTTGTCGCTGCCGGGCATTTATTCCCTCCTTTTCGGCTGTTTTCCTCTTTTTTTTCCGCATAACTTTTTATGCCTTATTACGCCGCGTTTTACCCCTCTTTTTCCGCGCTTCTATACTCCGCTTTTACCCTCTTTTTTCGCTTAAACTTTCATATCTTTTACGCCTCTTGTATCTCCGTTTTTCCCCTCTTTTTTGCATAAATTTTGATAGTTCTAAATTTTAAACGGGCAAGGCAAAATTTCTCTTATTATCCTCATAGACCCCTCCGTGGGAGGGGGCAGGGGGGTGGGGCGTAACGTTCCGCTTGATATTAACCGTTTACGTCAATGACAACAAGGCTTACAACGCAACGCATTTTCCTTCGTTCTCTCTTTATCCGCTATTCCCCTCCGTGGGAGGGGTTAGGGGGGTGAGGCGACCGATGGGGTGGGGTGCCCTATTGGGACTGACACTTAAACCGCTATTTCCCTCTTTCCCCTTATAACTTCCGCGCTTCTATACTCCGCTAATTCTCTCTTTTCCCCCGAATAAACTCTATACCCGTCCCCTCTAAACCTCGACGATATTTTCCAAATACATTATATCGAACCTTATACTCTCGATAAAATCGTCGGCTTTAAACCTCAGCATATTAAAATTCATAAGCTGCTCATAGCGGCTTTTCAAAAGCATCGGCGTGGGGATATCGAGTTCGTTGCAAATTCCGCGCAAATCCTCCGTCAACCCGTCGAAATCCTCACGCACGACGCGTACAATTCCGCGTTTAACCTTTTCTCCCGTAATAAGTTTAACCCAAAGTTTCATTTTGTCCTTTCCTTAACCGTATTAATTCCGAATGATTGAAAATTTTTAAAAAATCCACCGTACTTCCGCACTTTTATCCCTAAACACTTTTTAAAAAATCTCTCAATCCTCAACCCTTATCGACCCGGCCGTAATAACTCTGCGGTTTCCTTTTCCGTCCTCGACGATCAAGCCGCCGTCCCCGTCGATCCCGACGGCGGTCACTCTATCCCCCCCGTCTGACAAGACGATTTTTTTACCCAATACGATCGATTTTTCACGGAATACGTCGATCGTTTTTTTCTTTCCGGCGGCGAGAAAAAAGTTCAAGGTTTCGAGGACGCGTCCCGCGACTTCCGAGAGTCTATACCGCGAATTCGTCTGCAAAAACATAGACGTCGCGATATCCGCGAACTCTCCGAAATTCTTATTATTGACGTTTAATCCTATGCCGAGCGCGATATAATTTTTTTCGCCGCGTGAAAATTTTTCGGCTAAAATTCCGCAAATTTTTCCGCCGCCGACGAATATATCGTTGACCCATTTTATCCCGGCGTCAAACCCGAATTCCTCCAAAACGGAGGCGGCGGCCGCGCCCGCGAGGGGGGTAATATATTCGGCGAATGGGGCGTCCCCGTCCAAAAGGACGCTCATATAAAGCCCGCCCTCATTCGATACGAACGGGCGGCCGTTTCTGCCCTTGCCGTCGCTCTGGTTGTTGGCGATGACCGCGTCGAACGGATTATAAACCGCCTTTTTGATCTCGTCGTTTGTGGACGGCAGTTTTCCGAACAGATAGACGTTGAAGCGTCTTTTCGGGTTTTTGGTTATATATACGGTGTGCATAAATCTCTCCTTATCGGACGTTTTTCATTTTGCAAACTAAGCCCTGTATATCGTTTTTTCCCCTATGAATCTTTGTTTTTCCGGCGGTACTATACCGCGTTTCTCCTCTAATCCCGTATCCCTTATTCCCCCGAATCTTTCTCTTTTTCGCGGTACTATACCGCGCTTTTACCAAAATTCCAATCCCTTATTTCCCTATTCTGCACCGCCCTATTTCTCTAATCACGTATCCTTTATTCCGCGGTACTATACCGCGCTTTTACCAAAATTCCAATCCCTTATTTCCCTATTCTACACCGCCCTATTTCTCTAATCCCGTATCATTTTTCCGCGGTTCTATACCGCGTTTTCCTCTATAATTCCGAACCGTTTTCCACGCCGTTTTTTGAAACCCGGCTTATAACAAACCCGTATTCATATTCCCTATCCGTTTTCAGTAAAAATTCCTCCGCGGGCAGAGGTCCGCAACTGTTATCCCCCGCGCCCATAGTGAAGCCGTCGAGCGATACAAAGACCGTTCCCGACCGCGTGATATCCTCGTCGTGCGCCGCCGCTACAACCGCCCTATCGGTATATCCGTGCGCGGCGAAAGCGAAGCGTTTCCCGTCCGCTTCGATTCTGATTCCTTGTCCTTTCCGGTTAGTAAATTCCGCCCACGCGACGTCCGTACGGCGGCAGTTATCCTGAGGTTTGATATAAGGTTCGTGCGCGTCCGCCGCGTCAAAGCGGTACACTCCCACGGGCGCGTGTTCTTTAAAGTCCGGCAGATTTTCGCGTTCTCCGCGGCCGAAATATTCGACGTTTTTCAAGCATTCGCAAAGTTCAAAACTGACTCCGACTCTCGTCATCATCGGCAATTTTTTGAAAGTTTTTCTTTTCAATTTGATTTTGACGGCGACCCGTCCGTCCGCGAACACGGCGTACGAGGTCTTGATTTTAAACAACGCTTGTCCTTTAAAATTCAGCAGATATTTTTCGGCTTCGATTTCGCCCCCGTCCGTGATTTTCATATTTTTCACATACGGTTTCAAACTGTCGTAGCCGTATTTTATCATACTCGGCGCGATCTTTCTGTCGTTATCTATGGGCGCGCGGAACACGCCGTCATACATTCCCGTCAATCCGTCCCACGGCCGATCCGAAAAGACCGCGCCGTCCTTACAAAAGCACGTTTCGCCCTCTCCGTGTCCTCCGCACGCGCAATCTCCGTTTTTTCCGGAATTTCGGTTTCCGCCTTTAATATCTTTCCCGGAATTTCGCGTATCGCCGTCATTTTCCCCTTTTCCGGAATCGCAGACCTTGTCTTTAACGTCCTTTTCCCCTTTTCCGGAATCGCAAGCCGCGCCGTCATTTTTGGAATTTTCCGAACCGTTTTGACTTTTCGCATCGCAAACCTTGCCGCCTGTATATTTTCCGCAGCCCGCGGAATTCATTCCGCTCTCGTCCTTTCCTAAATTTTCCGCGTTGCGATCCTCTCCGTCTTCGTCTTTTCCGTCGTTTTCTTGAGCGGTCTTTCGGTAATTCAGGCGTTCCAAATTCCCGCTTTTCTTTCCGAACGCGGCGTAACCGCCCTCGAATTCCGCGACGAACTCTTCTCCCTCTTCTTTTATCCTCGCGCGTTTAAGCGTAGTTTTCCCGTCGAACGCGCGCGGTTTTTCCTCTACGGTCAGTTGTTCTTTCGCGATCAATTCCCCCGTTTTTTTGTCCGTATATTCAAAGGTGATATATATATCGTGTTCGGGGACTACGGGTTTTTGTTTCTTTTTTTGTCTTTCCGAAAGCGCGGCTCCTAATTTCGGCATTTTCGCCGCGGTTTCGCCGCAATCGACCGTGAATTTTTGTTTCGCATTCGGTTCGACTGAGAGGTCGAGTTTTCCTTCGGCGGTGATTTTCCCGTCCGTTTGGACGGTATAAGACACGTCCGCGTATTCGGAATTCCGAAAGAAGTTGCGGTTAAAAAATTCAAATTCGCCGACGCCCGTTTTCGTCGTTTTGAGGGGGCTGTAATTGACCTTGACGTTATAGAGTCCGGTATGCGGTTTTCTATCGGGATAGACCAATCCGTCGACGCAAAAATTTCCGTCGTGTAATTCCTCTCCGTGGTCGCCGCCGTAGGTATACTTATATTTTCCGTTTTTGTTATAGACGGCGTGGTCCGCGAATTCCCATATACAGCCGCCGAGATATATATCCGCGCTGAAAAAAAGATCGGTCATGGCTTTCAGACCGCCGGGGCCTACGCCCATTGCGTGGCAGTATTCGCAGACGAAATAGGGTGCGCCGCGGTATTTTTTGGGTGATTTTCCGATCGCGATTTTTTTGATTCGGTTTATATCGGGGTACATTTCCGAGGTTACGTCATAGCGGAAGCGCGCCGTACGGCATGCCGCTTCGTAGTGTACGGGGATTTCGGGGCAGACTTCTTTCAGGTACGCGTAGGCGGTATCTTGATTATTATACCCTCCCGCTTCGTTTCCGAGCGACCACATCGTTATGCAGGCGCGGTTTTTGTCGCGCATATACATTGCCTTTACCCTATCGATATAATGTCCTTCCCACGCTCTGTCGTGGCTTATGAGGTCGGGTTTATATACGATCGCATAGCAGCCGTGCGTTTCGATATCGGCTTCGTCGACGACGTAGATTCCGTATATATCGCAATACAGCAAGAAAATCGGATCGGGTGGATAGTGCGACGTTCTGACGGCGTTCACGTTGAATTCTTTCATAATTTTTATATCGCCGAGCAGTTGTTGCGGAGTCATGACATATCCCGCGGCGGGATCGGTATCGTGGTGATTGACGCCCAAAAGTTTTATGGGTTTTTCGTTCAATTTAAAGACTTCGCCGTCGATTTCGACCGTTTTAAAGCCGATTATATCGCGTATAAATTCGATTTCGCCGTCCTTTCCGCCGTCTTTAAGCACGGTAATTTCCAGATAGTACACGTTCGGAATTTCCGCGCTCCACTCCGATACGTCAAGTCCGTCCATCGTCAAGAACGTCTTATTTTCGGCTTGTACGCTTTTTTCCCCGAGGACGCGTCCGCCGGTATCCGCGACGGCGGCGCGTATAAGGCAGTCTTTCTCAAATTTTCCGCTCACGGTCAATTTGAGGTCATATTTCCCGTGAATTTTGGTTGTTTTAACGTCGTAGTCAAAGACGTACGACCGATCGAGTTTAGTCAAATACACGTCTCTGAAAATTCCGTTTTCTCTGAACATATCCTGGCATTCGAGATACGTTCCGTTCGTAAACTTATATACGACGGCGAGCAGTTCGTTTTCGCCCCTTTTTATAAATTTTGAAAGGTCGAATTCGGCGGAATTGTGCGATCCTTCGCCGTATCCGATATGCTGTCCGTTTAAGTATACGTCGAAGCCCGACGAAACGCCCAAAAAGGTGATAAAATAATTCGCGGTTACGTCGTCTATTTTAAAAATTTTGCGGTACAGTCCGCAAGGGCAGTCTTCGGGGAAGTTCGGCGGATCGAGTTTAAACTGATAGCGCGTGTTGAGGTATACGGGCGGTTCATAGCCCGTTCTCTGCCAGTCCGACGGGACGGAGATACGGTCGAAAACCACATTGCCCGTGTCTATCGCGTCCGGCATTTCGGAGACCTTTTTATAGTAGTGAAACTGCCATTCACCCGAAAGCGGCGTTACCCTGTCGCTTGAAAAGCGGCTAAGCGGAACGCTCACCCCGTCGGCTTTTAAACGGCTCGAAAACGGAATAAAATAACTTCTCGCGTCCAGCCTGTTTCTCGCAAAAACGTTAAAACTCTTGTAACTTGTCTTGTCTAAAAAATACGTCATCTTAATTTTCCTTTTTGTTTATGCTAAGTCGTTTTAATTTTCATTTATGTTTATATCGTTTCCATATCTTATTCCGCGCCTCTATACCGCGCTTTCCCCTCTCTTTTCCATATTTATCTCACGCTTCTATACCTCGTCCTACTCATTATTTTTCCTATCTCTATACCGCATTTCCGCCACTACTTTTCTGTGTTCATCTCGCGCTTCTATACCTCGCTTTTCCTGTCTCTATCTCACGCTTCTATACCGCGTTTTACCCGCCGCTTTTTCTAAATCCCTACGGTCGCTTTCGCGTCCAATTCCAACCCGGCGCACGGTTTCCCTTTCCGGATCATAAAATACGCTTCGGCGGCGATCATCGCCGCGTTATCCGTACACAGCCCGAGCGGCAAAAAATATGTCCCGATTCCTAAATCCGCGCAAGCCGCCGCAAGTTCCTCACGAAGTTTTCTATTCGCGCCCACGCCGCCCGAGAGCGCGATTCTTTTTACGCCCAGATCGACCGCCGCTCTCACCGCGGCGTCTTTGATCTGACCGACGGCGGCGAGTTGAAACGACGCGGCAATATCCGCTCTCGTTATGCCGTTTTTGAACCTCATCCCGTTCTCCGTTCCGTTTTTTGAATCCGCGCGGCAAGATACTCTATCCGCTTTCACTCCGCCGCTCTCAACGCCTATTCCCTCTGCTCTATCCGCTTTCGCTCCGCCGTTCTCAACGTCTATTCCCTCTGCTCTATCCGCTTTCACTCCGTCATTCTCAATTCCGTTTCCGACCGTTTTATCCGCTTTCGCTCCGCCGCTCTCAACGCCTATTCCCTCTATTCTATCCGCCTTCGCTCCGTCATTCTCAACTCCTATCCTCTCTATTACGTCCTCTGTTTTATCCGTTTTAATTTTATTATTCGCGATATAATTTATCACCGCGGTTTTAAGTCCGCTGAAAGAAAAATCATATCCGCCGAAAGAAAGCGGTTTCGTAAAGTTTATGATTGTCCTTCCGTTCTCCGCGAGCCTCTGAATTTCCGGTCCTCCGGGATAAGGCAGACCCAAAACCCTTGCCGCCTTATCAAAAGCCTCTCCCGCCGCGTCGTCTTTTGTCGAGCCGAGCGGTCTTATATCGTCGTAGTCCGATACTTTCAAGACGGCGGTATGTCCTCCGCTGGCGAGCGCGCAGATATAAGGAAATTCCAAATCGCCGTGCGCGATATAGTTTGCGGCTATATGTCCTCTGACGTGGCTGACGGCGAAAAGCGGTTTTTTTAGAGCGAAACTCAATCCTTTCGCGTAAGAAACGCCCGTCAAAAGCGCGCCGAGCAGTCCCGCGCCGTAAGTAACCGCGATCGCGTCTATGCCTCCGAAGTCAAGCCCCGAGTCCGACAACGCCTTTTCGACGACGTTCGGGAGGGCGAGGGTATGGTTTCGCGAGGCGATTTCGGGAACGACTCCCCCGAATCTCTTATGTATGTCGATCTGCGACGCGACGACGTTCGACAAAATTTCCCGTCCGTTTCTCACGACGGCGGCGGCCGTTTCGTCGCAGGACGACTCTATCGCGAGAATCGTCAAATCTTTTTTGTCCCTTAAATCCATATTTTTTCCCGAATCCACCCTCTTTCCGTTTAGAAACGCCCTCAATTTACGGCATTCCTTATCTCATTTCCGCTTAAAACACTCTCAATCTACGGCATTTTCACCATTTTTTTGTATCGCTTGCTTATACCGCATTCTAAATCCGCTTAAAACACCCTCAATCTACGGCATTCCTTATCCCGTTTCCGCTTAAAAACACTCCCAATCCACGGCATTTTCACCATTTTTTTGTATCGCTTGCTTATACCGCATTCTAAATCCGCTTAAAAACACCCTCAATCTACGGCATCCCCTATCCCGTTTCCGCTTAAAACGCCCTCAATCTACGGCATTTTCGCCATTTTTTTGTATCGCTTGCTTATACCGCATTCTAAATCCGCTTAGAAACACTCTCAATCTACGGCATTCCTTATCTCATTTCCGCTTAAAACACTCCCAATCTACGGCATTCCCTATCTCATTTCCGCTTAGAAACGCCATCAATCCGCGCTAATAAATCCCGCTTTTTTGTCTTATTCTTATATATCCGTATCCCGTCCGATAACCGCCTTCACTAATCACCGATCACTAAAATACCGCTTCACCGATCACCGATCACTAATCACCGATCACAAAAATACACCGTTCACCGACCGCTAACACCCTAACTTCGCTTCAAATATTCCGTAATAAATTCCTCTATATCCCCGTCCATAACCGCCGTGATATTGCTGTTTTCAAAGCCCGTCCTATGATCTTTCGCCAATGTATACGGGCAAAAAACATACGACCGGATCTGACTTCCCCATTCGATTTTCTTTAAATCACCCTTTAACGACTGTTCGTGTTCCAGCCTTTCGCGCTCTCTTTTTTCGATCAATTTACTTCTCAGCATTTTCATCGCTTGTTCGCGGTTTTGGATTTGGCTTCTTTCGTTTTGGCAGGCGGCGACGATTCCGGTGGGGATATGCGTAATTCTGACCGCCGAATCGGTTTTGTTGACGTGCTGACCGCCCGCGCCGCCGCTCCGGAACGTATCGATTCTAAGGTCGTCGGGATTGATGATCAATTCGTCCTCGTCGTCGATTTCGGGCATCACTTCGAGCGACGCAAAAGACGTATGCCGCCTCTTATTGCTGTCAAACGGAGAGATTCTGACCAGCCTATGCACGCCCATTTCGGCTTTTAGATAGCCGTAGGCGTTCTCGCCCTCCGCGGTAAAGGTGATACTTTTCAAGCCGGCTTCTTCGCCGTCCAGCGCGTCCAAAATTTTGGACGTATAGCCCTTTCTTTCGATATAGCGCGTATACATTCTAAAAAGCATACTCGTCCAATCCTGCGCTTCCGTGCCGCCCGCGCCCGCGTGCAACGTCAAAATCGCGTTCGCGCCGTCGTATTTTCCGCGCAAAAGCGTCTGAATTTTCAATTCGCCGAGCATATCCGCGATCGCCGCGGTTTCGGCTTTCAAGAACGCAAGTTCCGAAAGGTCGCCCGCCTCGTCGCACATTTCAATCAAAAGTTCGGCGTCCGCCGCGCGGCTTTTGAGTTTTTCGTAGCCGCCGACCTTATTTTCCAGAATTTTAATCTTTCGGTTGACGGTCTGCGCGCGCGAAACGTCGTTCCAAAAGCCGTCCGTTTCGCGTTCGTCTTTGAGATTTTTCAACTGTTCTTTAAGCCCGGCGACGTCAAAGTGCATCGCCCGCCCATTCCAAATTTTCGTTGATAGCCTTGAATTCTTCTTTCATCGCATCGAATTCTATCACAAAATCACATCCTTTTTTGTATTATTTCCGTCTATTTTTAGCCTATTTTTAATCCGTTTTTCAACCCGTTTTGCGGCTGTTTTTAATCATTTTTCAGCCGTTTTTCAGCCGTTTTTCAGCCTATTTTGCGGCTATTTTTAGCCATTTTTTAGCCTTTTTTAGGCTGTTTTTGGGCTGTTTTTGGGGCTATTTTTGCCCGTTTTTAAGGCTTTTTTAGGCTATTTTTAAGTGTTTTTTAGCCGTTTTTCAGCCGTTTTCCAACCTATTTTTAGCCGTTTTTTGCCCGTTTTTAAGCCTTTTTTAAGCCTTTTTTAGGCTGTTTTCAGCCGTTTTTTGCCCGTTTTGAGCCTATTTTTAGCCCTTTTTTAGGCTGTTTTCAAGTGTTTTTTAGCCGTTTTTTGCCCGTTTTTTGCCCGTTTTTTGCCCGTTTTGAGCCTATTTTTAGGCTGTTTTTGGGGCTGTTTTTGGGGCTGTTTTTGCACGTTTTTGAGCCTATTTTCAAGCGTTTTTCAACCTATTTTTACCATATTTTAAGTCGTTTTTTATATACCGTTTGACCGTTTTATCTCTCAACCGAGCGGCTGTTTTCCGCGGCAGTCCTTATATTTTCACTTAAACCGAGCGGCTATTTTCCGCAGCAGTCCTTATATTTTTACTTAAACCGAGCGGCTATTTTCCGCAGCAGTCCTTATATTTTTTTCCGCTTCCGCAGGGGCAAGGATCGTTTCTTCCGACTTTCACCGCCGCTTTGACGGGAACTTTTTTCGCGGGTTTCGACCCGTCCGACGCAAATCCCGCCTCGCCTTTTTGCGCTTCGCCGCGTTTGACGCGGTTCATTTCGGCTTTCATAAGGAACAAAACGGTATCGAAACGTATACTGTCGTTCATCATCGAAAACATCTCGAAGCCCTCTTTTTGATATGCGACGACGGGATCGACCTGCCCGTAAGCCCTGAGTCCGATACCCTTTCTCAAAACGTCCATCGAGTCTATATGGTCCGTCCATTTCATATCGACGAATTTCAAAAGCATAATCCTTTCGATCTCCGAAAAGTCCACTCCCTCGTCTTTCAATCTCTTGACTTTTTCCTCATAAACCTCCGCGGCGCGCTTTGACACGACGTCCAAAATGTCGTCGTAACTATACTGTCCCGCGAGTTCTTTGGTGATTATATTCTCGCCTCTGGGGAGCAAAACTCTTTCGAGTTCAAAGTTAAACGCGTCGTAGTCCCACGTATTGACGTCCTTATCGAAGTCGGCGTAGGCTCTTATAATTCCTCCCGCGACTTCGGGGATCATACCCAAAATCTCTCCGTGTATATCCGCGCCCGTCAAGACTCTGTCGCGTTCGGCGTATATGACGCCCCTTTGCTTATTCATAACGTCGTCGTAACTTAGCACGCGTTTTCTGACCGAATAGTTTCTGTCTTCGACCATTTTTTGGGCGCGTTCGATTTGTTTTGTGATGATTACGTTTGCGATCGGCATATCTTCTCCGACGTTGAGGGTGGCGGTCAAGGCTTTCAGCCTGTCGCTTCCGAACACTCTGGCGATATCGTCGTCGAGCGAGAGATAAAAAATCGAACTTCCCGGGTCGCCTTGTCTGCCGCTTCGTCCTCTCAATTGGTTGTCGATACGGCGGCTGTCGTGGCGTTCCGTACCGATGATTCTAAGTCCGCCGAGTGTTTTGACCTCTTCTTTTTCCTTTGAGGTTCTCTCGCGGAATTCGTTATACAGGCTTTCGTATACGCGTCTTGCGTTTTCGATTTCGGGATCCGTGATTTTTGCGTACGACGTCGCCGCTTCGATTGTTTCGTGTTTATAGCCGTCGTGTTCCATTTTTTGTTTGGCGAGATATTCGGGATTTCCGCCGAGCATAATATCCGTTCCGCGCCCCGCCATATTGGTCGCGATCGTAACCTGCTTAATTTTGCCCGCTTGCGCGACGATTTCGGCTTCCATTTGGTGATTTTTGGCGTTTAGGACGCTGTGCGGAATGCGTTTTTGTTTGAGCGCGCGGCTGAGTTCTTCGGATTTTTCGACCGAAACGGTACCCGCCAAAACGGGCTGTCCTCTTTTATAGCATTCCTCTATATCGGCGGCAATGGCGTTTAACTTGCCTCTGTGCGTGGTATAGAGTTGGTCGTTTTCGTCTTTTCTCTGCATCGGGACGTTTGTGGGGAGGACTACGACGTCGAGTTTATAGATGCCCTTAAATTCGATATCCTCCGTCTTCGCCGTACCCGTCATACCGCTGAGTTTTTTATACAGGCGGAAATAGTTTTGGAAAGTTATGGTGGCAAGCGTTTTATTTTCGCTTTTAATCGCGACGCCTTCTTTGGCTTCGATCGCCTGATGAAGTCCTTCGCTGTACCGTCTGCCGATCATTTGCCGCCCCGTAAACTCGTCTACGATGATGATTTCGCCGTTTTCGACGATATAGTCGCCGTCGGCTTTCATAATAAAATTGGCTTTCAGGGCGTTGTTTATGTGGTGATTCAATTCGGAATTTTCCAAATCCGCAAGGTTTGCGACGTGAAAAAACTTCTCCGCCTTATCGATTCCCGATTCGCTCAAACGGACGGTTTTTTCTTTTTCTTCGATTATGATATCTCTTTCTCTCTCGGCTTTGAACCATTTTCCGGATGCGGTATCGAGATAAGTTTCGCCTTTTTTCGCTTCGGGGACGGAGGGCGCGCCCTCGCCCTTATATTTCGGCGCGGTTTCTTGTCCGTTTTCGCCCGCGGCGGGTTTAAATTCGATCCAATATGGTTCTTTGTTCACGGTTTTGGCGAAACCGTTCGCCGTAACGTACAGTTCGCTGGATTTTGAGCCTCTGCCCGAGATGATGAGCGGCGTTCTCGCCTCGTCGATTAAGATGCTGTCCACCTCGTCGATAATCGCGAAATTCAATTCCCTTTGAACCTTGTCGTCTTTGGATACCGCCATATTGTCGCGGAGATAGTCGAAACCGAGTTCGTTGTTTGTGGCGTATACGATATCGCATTGATAGGCGGCTTTTTTCTCCTCGTGCTTCATACCCGCGACGACGACGCCGACCGTCAGCCCCAAAAACCGGAATATTTTACCCATCCATTCCGCGTCGCGCTTTGCGAGATAGTCGTTTACGGTAACGACGTGGAGTCCCTTGCCGGGCAGGGCGTTTAGGTACGTCGCGAGAGTGGCGACAAGAGTTTTGCCTTCGCCCGTCTTCATTTCGGCGATTCTGCCCTGGTGGAGGGCTACGCCGCCGAGAATCTGGACGTAAAAATGACGCATTTTCAAAACCCTGTCGCTGGCTTCGCGGACCGTCGCGAACGCTTCGGGGAGGATATCGTCGAGAGTTTCGCCGGCGTTAAGACGCGCCTTTAACTTCGCGGTCATACCGACCAATTCGTCGTCGGTCAATTTTCGGAAATTATCTTGCAATACCTCTACGGTATCGGCGATTTTCTTTAATTTTTTGATGTTTCTGTCGTTTTCCGACGGAAATAATTTGCTAAAAAATCCCATTGAATTCCCCTTGTCGATTCCCCCGAAAACGCACGACTGACCGCGCCGGGAGTTTTATTATTTTTTTTCGTATCTCTATTTTTATTAAATTGACTGCTTTTATTTTTTTAGGTCTATTGTATTTTTCCGCGCTTTTATTATCTTATATTTTTTTCGTATTTTTGCATTCGTTTTTTTATTTTTTACCTATCTCTACTTTTATTTTCGCATTAATTATTTGCGGTTTTTTCCTTTTTGCGCGCCGTTTTTTAGCGCATTTTCAATATTTTTGACGTTTTTTTCATACCTCGCGCATTCGATACGGATTTTAATTATTCCCAAAATATATACTTTTATATTTTATTATACAACATCTAACAAAAAAAGTAAAGCAATTTTTCAAGCGCGGTTTTTTAAGGGAAAAACTTTTGATATTTTTTGTTTTTTGTTTTTTTGTTTTTATTTATTCGGGAAAAACTTTTTGAAATTATTTTCTTTTTAAAATGCGGGGGAAAACTTTTTGAAATTATTTTCTTTTTAAAATGTGGGGGAAAACTTTTTGAAATTATTTTCTTTTTAAAATGTGGGGGAAAACTTTTTGAAAAAAGTTTTCCCCCACACCCTCTTTCAAAAACTTTTAATAATATAACCGTTAAAATGCGTCGCTTTATAAGTCCTATCCTTTCCAACGTAATTTAGCCCATATCAAACCAAACGTTTCGCCCCACCCCTACCCCTCCCACGGAGGGGAATTCTCTCTATGCCCGTTTTTAATTAAATTCCTTGCTTTTTCCCAAACAGTCGCCCCACCCCCTAACCCCCTCCCACGGAGGGGAATTTTTCCTATCTTTGCTTTTGGAGTGGAATTCTTAACCTCTTTTTATGTCGAATTCTTAATCTCTTTTTATAAGGATAATTAGCGCAATACCGTTAAAATGCGTCGCTTTATCAGTCCTATCCTTTCCAACGTAATTAGCCCATATCAAACCGAACGTTTCGCCCCACCCCCTACCCCCCTCCCACGGAGGGGAATTTTCTCTATGCCCGTTTTTAATTAAATTCCTTGCTTGTTCCCAAACGGTCGCCCCACCCCTACCCCTCCCACGGAGGGGAATTTTCTCTATGCCCGTTTTTAATTAAGTTCCTTGCTTTTTCCCAAACGGTCGCCCCACCCCCTAACCCCCTCCCACGGAGGGGAATTTTTCCTATCTTTGCTTTTGGAGTGGAATTCTTAATCTCTTTTTATGCGGACGCTTAAAATAAAGAACAAAACTCCCGATTTTTTAATCGGGAGTTTTGGGAGGAGTATGATTTTGTTTGGTAATATGCTTTCGTTTGGTCATTTGCGGTACGTTTTACCGTTTATAATGCGTTCGCTTTACCGTCTACGGTATGCTTTCGTTTGGTTATTTGCGGTATGTTTTACCGTTTATAATACGTTCGCTTTACCGTCTACGGTATGCTTTCGTTTGGTCATTTGCGGTACGTTTTGCCGTTGATAATACGTTCGCTTTACCGTTTGCGGTATGCTTTCGTTTGGTTATTCGCGGTATGTTTTACCGTTTATAATGCGTTCGCTTTACCGTTTGCGGTATGTTTTCGTTTGGTCATTCGCGGTATGTTTTGCCGTTTATAATACGTTCGCTTTACCGTTTGCGGTATGTTTTCGTTTGGTTATTGTTATTTTTGATATGTTTTTTTGAGATTATTTGCGAACCGCTTTCACGGGGAGGGGTAATTTTTTTGCGGCGGCGGCTTCCTCTTCTTCTTTTTGTTTCTTTTTCTTGATTGCGATAACCGCTCCCGTCGTTCCGCCCGCCAGCGCGACGACGCCCGCGATCACACCGATCACGATTGCCGCCGTATTATCTTTTTCGGGCAGAGGTTCGACGGTACCGACCAAGGCTTCATAGTTGGCGCCGATTTTTGTATTTTTGAATCTAACTTCGATTTCGTAAGTCTTGTCGTTCTCGATCTCAAACGCGTTGATACCCGTCCAATCCGCGACTATGTCTTTATTATCTTTGTCCAAAAGTTTAAATTCGATATCGCCCAAATTTTCGCTCGTATCCGCCTGGACAATCAACAATCCGTCCTCTCTCGTAACCTTGAACGGAATCGGTTTTTTCTCGATCGTCAGCGTTCCTTTACCCTCCTCAACGAAGTAATCCTCATTCACCGCGGGATTTTTCAATTCGTATGTGAAGATATATTCTCCCGCGCCGACGACGTCTTTTAACTCGACTTCCGCGTTGTCTTTTGTGATACTTTTGAGTATTATGTCGTCCGTATTGAAAGTATAGCCGTCGTTTACGCCCGTTATGACCTTTACTTCGACCTTTTGAGCCGTTCCGTCATAGGTAATAGTCTTGTCGTATACGGTGATATTGATTTTTCTCGGGACGACCTGGACTCTGAGGTTGAGGTTGTCGCTGTACGCGTAGTCTTTCGTGCCTGCCGCGGGGGTGAATTTGACATTTGTTACGTCCCACATCCAATCCGTAGCGAACGGATCGAACGGGTCGTTGTTCGGGAACACCGCATTGCTCCAATCGATCGTTCCTTTGACTACGTCGGGCGCCGGTCTGCCCGTGAATGTAACGCCCGGGATTTCGACTTCGTTCGGGAGCGCATCGCCGTAAGGAACGTAGAGCGCGCTGTGGTCCAAGACCATAGGTTTGACGGCGGCGGTTGTGTATGCCGCGCCGTTTTGCGCGCCGTTCGCGCTGAACTGATAGAAATTGCGGTAGTCTATCGTAGTCGGAATATCGTCAATCATTACTGAGTTTGTGAATTCGCCGGTAAAGCCGTAAGCCGCTCTGACCGACTGCGCCGCGCCCGCCGCGTATTGCTGGAAGCGCACGACCACGAAATATTCTATTCCTTGTCTGAAAGAGGGCAGTTTGCCGTCGTCCGTAAAGTGAGGAACAAAGCCGTCGAAAACGAGCGTATAGCCGCCGAGCGTGTTGCCTTTTTCGTCCGCCGGACCGACGACGTCCGTTCCGTCGTAATATTTATCGTTCACGGTAAACTCTTTGACGGTGAGCGTCTTTCTCGTCATCGCGCCGTAGAATATGAATTTCTCTTGGTTATAATTATAGTTTTTCACCGTCCGCAATTCGGGATCGATCATCTCGAACGTTACGTCGATCGGCATACGCAAGCCGATTGCCGCAAAGGGTCTAAACTCAGCCGTTATGATATAATCCTCGCCCGCGACCAATTTTTCACCGTTGACAAGCCCCGTAACCGCAAGTTCCGCGGAGGCGTTTCTCGTTCCGTCGTAGACTTTCGAGTTATTTCCCGTCAATTTCGCGCTGATTTGCAGATCGACTTTCTTGATTTTCGCGGAGGCTCCCGAGAACGTGAAACGGTCTCCTTCAAACTTATAGTTCGCGGTAACCGCGTTTTGAACCAACTCGAACTCCGCGACCACGCCCACGCTCTCGCCCGCGTCCGCGCCGACAAATTCCGCGCTTATGAGTTTATAGTCGAGAGGAGTCAAATTTTCGCCGTAGACCAGCCCGCCGAATTCAAAATCCGAAACGGAAACGCTCTTGGTTCCGTCGTAAAGTTTGTCCGCCGCCTTGATATCCGTAACGGTCAAGGCTTTTTTCGCGACGTGAATTGTGATCGGCAAAGCCGAAAGAACCGTGGACGCTTTATAGTTTTTCTCCGTGCTATCGGGGACGAATATAGCCCTATAACTCGCTCCGTCGAGAGCGACGGTCGGTCTGACCGGAATGGGCGTATCGGTCGTGGAGAATCTTATCGAACCTTTAACCGCTTGCGGCAAGTTGCTTACGACAACGCCCTCCGCAGTAACGGGCGTTCCGCTTAATCCCAAACTCTGCTGAACAAAAGCGTCGCCGTATGTGAAATACAGATCGTTAAGTTTTGAAACCTCCGCCGGAACGACGCTCATCGTTGAGGGCGAAACGACCTTAGCTTGCTTCGCCGCGCCCGGATCGTCGCTCTCCGTAAGGTAGTAGTTTCTGAATAAAGTGTCCGTGATCTCGACCACTACGGTTATATTGCGGTTGTTTCCCACTTCCGGGGCGTCCAACTCCGCGCTGTAAATGATATAGTCGCCGTCTAAACCTCTCACGGGCGTTATAGTCCGCTGTCCTCCCGAATTGTAAAGACCGTCGAACACGACGCTTATGCCCGCCGCGGGCAACGTCTTCTGTCCGTCGTACGTTTTCGGAAGCGTCGAAACCGAATTGACGGTCAGCGACGCCTTTTCGATCGTAAAGTCATAGTTTTTGTATCCCACGACCTCGCCGTCTCTCGACAGAGTCGCCGTATAGACATATTCGCCCGTCTCGGTCGGTCTGCCTGTCTTTCCCTTGCCCCCGTCGTTTTGCCATACGCTGCCCGGCCACGAGTCGGCGGGCTTCGCCTCTTTCCATGAATAGGCGTGGGCGACAAGCGGATAGTCGGTCGTGCCGGCAAGTTCCGGCCCTTGCCTCGATCCGTTATAAATATTCTCTAATTTGTTGATTCCGGGCGGAATCGCGACGAAATTCGCTTTATAAACAAATTCAACCGAACCTCGATACGTAATATCGATCCACCTCACGGGCGGCGTTTCCGCTCCCGCATCGTCTTGCGGCGACACGTATATGCTCAATAGTGAACTTCTGAAATCGGGAATATCGTCATCATCGAACCTATCGGTGTCGGGGAGCGTCCAATTTTGAAAATAGTAGCCCTCGTTCGGAATCGCCGTCGCGTAAGCGACCGCGGGCGAAAGGAGCGTACTCGACATGGTAGACATATTGACCGTGTTTGACTCCGCGGTAGCGTGTAAATTGCCGATTTGTCCGCCGGCCGCCGGACTCGGCACAAAACTTATGGCGGGCAACTTGTTGTATGTAGCCGACATAGAAACGGACTCTATCGTCACCATGTTTTTAACGGTTTTTCTGGGAGTTTCTACCCCCCCAAATATCCAAGTTCCGTTTTGATACCTATTGCAAGTCAGCATTTCGGCGTATACCTTGACCCAGACGCCTCCCGCATCCGCGATCTTTTCTCTTTCCTCCTTAGTCGACACAGTCCATGTATACGCTTCCGTCGCGCTTGCGTTGCTATTCGCCTCCGCGCTATAGTCTCCCGCTTTGCTTCGCCTTTCGGGCGCATCGACCTGCGCGTATATTCCGACATTTCTCGAGTTAACCGCGCCGCCCCATTCCGACCCCGTAACGTAAGTCGAGTCGGTTTCGTTTATAAGACCGGCGACTACGGTTATTTTAAAATCGTTCAGCCAGCCGTTTTTAAGCGCGGCGCACATGTCTGCATCCAAATTTATACGGTAAATGATAGAAGTGGTAACCCATCCGCGGCCGACGTCCGCTTTCGTTACGCCCGCTTTATCTAGTACGCCGCCGCCAAATAAATCATACTCAAACTTTCCGTTTCCTTCGATTTGCCCTTCGAAATACGGGCTGGAATACTCCGATTTGTCTGTCAGCGTCGTATTAGGCATCATCGAAACGGCATCGAAACCGCTCGGCGAATCGGCTCTCGCCCGACCCGGGAGATTGATGCCCGATGCGGCTCCGACACTCCTTGACGCGATATAATCAGCCAATCCCCAATTTACCGGTTGCGCGATAATTTCACTGTTCCCATCGAAGTGCATAGTCCCCGACTGACCCGTTACGTCTCCGCCAACGTCGCTCCCGTCGCCCAAGTCGATCGCCGAGACTTCGTCCGGCTCTTCCCTCTCGACAAGTTCGCCGACAGCCTCGTTCAGCCCGCCGAAAACGCCGCCGAACAAGCCGCTAAACGCTTGCGCGCCGAAAGCCTCGACCGCACCCGCCGCGCCGAAAACGCAAACAAAGAAGTAAACTAAAAATCTCAACCCTTTGCCGTTTCTTCTCATAACCTCTGTCTCCTTAATCGCAATAATTACACGGAATTTATACCGATAATCTCACGCCGCAACGCCGGAAAATCCGCGTAAATTCCTTTTTGATAATTTGCACATGAGTATTATAACTCTATTCCGCCGTTAAGTCAATACCCTTTTTAAAAAAAGTTTCAAAAATATTAAAATTTTTTTCGGGAAAACTTTAAAATATAGTTATTTCGGGAAAAACTTTTTGAAAAAAAGTTTTTCCCATACCCTTTTCAAAAACTTTTAGTATTTTATTTTATTCGAAAAATGCGGAGGAAAACTTTTTCGTAAAAAGTTTTCCTCCGC
>JAISNN010000081.1 GCA_031276195.1 Clostridiales bacterium | reverse complement strand
AATGCGTGAGATTATCGACGGAATTTCAAAAGGATAAAAACACACCCCCGCCCGCCCGCCCCGTACCGTTAAAACGCGGCAAATATAGCGTTAGCATAAAAAAAACCGGTCGGAACCGTTGACAAAAGATAATCCGCGTGCTATAATGAATACAATCAAGAGGGCTTTGCGATTATTAAGCCGTGAAATAAATGGCTTTATAATTATTAGGTCGGGTAAAAAAAGGATTTTTATGAAAAACAAAGGCAAATTCAATGCTTATTATACCGCTTACGGCTATTATTATCTTAGCCGGGATTTTTCTATGCGGTAATTTTGCTTTGATTTCAACTGATTTTTGAAAAAAAGAACCGCAAAGAATTTTTTGCGGTTCTTTTAGTTTTGCCGCGCGTCCCTGGGATTTAATAAAAAAACGTAAAAGAACGAAAAAATAAAGAAATTCAAAAAAAACGGCGGAGCGAATCAAAAAAATAAATACGAAACGGTTTGAACTTAAAAAACGGAAAAACAAATTCAAAAAAAACAACGAAGCGAATCAAAAAAATAAATACAAAACGGTTTAAACTTAAAAAACGGAAAAACAAATTCAAAAAAACGGCGGAGCGAATAGGCGAACCGCGAAAAAAAAGGAGACATTCATATGATTTTGGTAATCAAAAACGACAAAAAGAACCAAATGGACAAACTGATAAAATGGATCGCGGGGCAAGGTTTGGACATCCATATGAGCGAGGGCGCGAATACGACGGTCGTCGGGCTGATCGGCGACACCTCAAAAATCGATATCGACCTTATTTCCTCTCTCGAAATCGTCGAATCGGTCAAGCGTATTTCCGAACCGTACAAAAAGGCGAACAGAAAATTTCACCCGAACGATACCGTAGTTTCCGTCGCCGCCGATAGAGATTCCCCTCAAACAGGCAACGCCGCCGCGAAAAAACCCGTTCAAATCGGCGGAAAAGCCTTTACTTTTATCGCCGGTCCTTGTTCGGTCGAAAGCCGCGACCAAATCGTGGGTATCGCTCTCGCGGTCAAAAAATCGGGCGCGTCGATTCTGAGAGGGGGCGCGTTCAAGCCACGCACTTCTCCCTATGCTTTCCAGGGGTTGGGCGAGGAGGGCGTCAAACTGCTCATAGAAGCGAAAAAAGAATCGGGGCTGCCGATCGTAACGGAAATTATGAACGCGGGACAACTGCCGCTCTTTCAAGACGTGGATATAATCCAAATCGGCGCGAGAAATATGCAGAATTTTGACCTTTTGAAGGAGGTCGGGCGGTCGAAAAAGCCGATTTTATTGAAGCGCGGTTTGGCGAACACGGTGGAGGAATGGCTGATGAGCGCGGAATATATTATGTCGAAGGGCAACGAAAACGTCGTTTTGTGCGAGCGCGGAATACGCACTTTCGAGCCGTTGACGCGGAACACGCTTGACCTTTCCGCGATTCCGCTCATAAAGGAACTGACGCATTTGCCCGTGATCGCAGACCCGAGCCACGCTTCCGGGTTGTCGCGTTTGGTTTTGCCGCTCAGTATGGCGGCGGCGGCGGCGGGGAGCGACGGACTTATGATCGAGGTGCATAACGATCCGACGAATGCTCTTTGCGACGGCGCGCAGAGCATAAGACCGGAACAGTTCGACGAGGTCGCGCGTAAGGTCGGGGCGGTTTTGGCGGCGATAGGAAGAGAGCGCGGATAGCGGCGGAATGAAGTATTTTTCGGAATTAAGGTTTCGGAATTAAGGTTTCGGAATTAAAGTTTCGGAATTAAAGTTTCGGGATTAAGGTTTCGAAATTAAAGGTTTCGGAATTAAAGGTTTCGGAATTAAAGGTTCCCGTATATTTAAGGAATATCAAATTAAAAATAAATATTTTGAATTAAAAACGAACGTATCGAATTGCAAATAAAACATACCGTAAATAAAGTATAAGGATTTTAAAATTATGAATATAGGAATAATAGGTTTGGGGCTGATCGGCGGCAGTCTCGGACGGGCGATTAAAGAAAAAACGGCGCATAGGGTTTTCGGGTTTGACATAAACCCCGCGGTCGAGGATAAAGCTGAACTTTTGAACGCTATCGACGAACGGCTTTTTTGGAGAACACGCGGTGAAATTTCGGAAAAAAATCAATGCGTATCGGGCTTATTGCGGTCTGAAAAAGCGCGCGATAATTCTAATTCCGAAATAGATATGAAGCCGCGTGAGTTATTAAATTCCGAGAAAAAACAAGACGCATTAGACTTATTGCAGTCTGACGGAGGCGCGTGTTTCGGCGGAAACGCCGGAGAATTAGATATGCTGATATACGCCGTAACGCCGAAAAATTTCATCGGCGCGGGGGGGATTCGTAGCATAATCGGATTTTTAAAAAAAGACGCGGTCGTTTTGGACGCGGCGGGGACTAAGGCGGCGGCGGTATCCGAGATGAAAAGGCTGGCTGAGGAATACCCCGGCGTCGAATTCGTCGCGGCGCACCCTATGGCGGGCAAGGAGTTTTCGGGCGTAGACTATTCGTCGCCCTCACTGTTCGAGCGCGCGTCTGTTTTGGTCGTTCCCGTCCGCGCCGAGATAGAAACGCTTGTCCGCGTAAAAAAGTTTTTTTCGGAAATCGGGTTTGACTACGTTCGCTTCACGACGGCGGACGAACACGACAGAATTATCGCCTACACATCGCAACTTCCGCACGTCCTGTCATCGTGCTATATCGGCAGCCCGACGGCGGAATTCCACAGCGGGTTTTCGGCGGGGTCGTTCCGCGATCTGTCGAGAGTCGCGAGAATGAGCGCGCCGATGTGGACGGAATTGTTTACGGAAAACCGCGTGAACCTCCTAAGCGAATTGGACGGTATGATTTTCAGGCTGAACGAAATGAGAAACTTGATAGCGTCTAACGACGCGGAAGGGCTGACGAACGTCTTGCAAAAAAACAGCGACAAAAAAGAGGCGATCGATAAAGCCGACAGAGCGTGGAAAAAGAAAAATAAAGAATGATTTTTTTGAGGAAGTTTTATTGTTTCTTTTGCTTTATTATTTTATTATTTTTATTTTTTTATGCGGAAGGAAACTTTTTTAAAAAAAAGTTTTCCTCCCGCACCCTCTTTCAAAAATTTTTAGTAAACGGCATAAATGGCTTTCTATGAGGATTTGCGCGTTTATTTTCAAAAACTTTCAATGAACGGTATAAATGGCTTTCTATGAGGATTAACGCCGTTATTTAACGCAATTTTCCTAAATTTAGCGGTATTTTGCCGTGAAAAGCCTTTTAAAGACGACAAAAGAGCCTCGCGGGGTGTCAATCCTTTGAGGCTCTTTTGCCAATAAATTAGGGAGAATTTATGAAAATGTCGATTATTCGGGCGTTTCATATCGCCCTTTCGGTAGGTCATTTTTGGTGGAGGCAAGAAAAACTGAAATCAAGCAGTTTTGCCTCGCGGAAATACGTTTTTACGGTTTTCAGCGCAAAGCGGATTTGTTCCGCCGGGCGCGGCGTATGCGTTTTATTGTTTTCGGAGAGGTTTTCTCCGACGTTTTCGCCGCCGTCTATTTCGTTTTCGGCGCGTGTCGCCGCGGTATTGTTTAGGTAGGTTGCGATATTAGCCGCGATATTCGGCGAGGGGGTTTGATTGCAAGCAAACATCAATAACATAATTATCAGCGTATTTACCACAATCTATACCTCCTTTTTTTGAAAAAGTTATCCGAATATTCTCACGAAACGACCTTTATTAGTATATGCTTTTATGATATTTATCTTTGACGCCGTATATATTTGTTTATGTATGCTTTTTATATCGGTCTTTCGCGCGGCGTATCTTTATTAGTATATGCTTTTGCGGCGTCTATCTTTACAATATCCGTCTTTACGATATTATTATAAGTCGTTCTTGTGAATTTTTCGTTAAGGAAAGATTAATTTTTTATGAACTTTAAAAAATTTTAAAAATTTTCGGAAAACTCTTGACAGATATAATATAAAATGTTATTATGTATATAAATAGATTATATACTAAACGGATAATCGAATTTAGGGGTTTGCGTCCGCAACGGCGGAAAGGGTAAAATAAGAAAAACGCCGGAATCCGCAAACAATAAAACACCAAAACATAGAAATACGCAAGCGGCAAATACATAAACGGCAAAACACGTAAACATCGAAATACGCAAACGGCAAAGCAAAAAAAAGGCGGGGAAAGATCCGTTCGTACAAATGTTTTTTTACGGAAACGCATTACATAAGGAGCGCGAAATGACTTTTTCAAGCGACATATTGAGAGGGCATACCGAAACCGTTATCTTAAAAATTCTTTTGGAAAAGGACAGTTACGGTTATGAGATCACAAAACGGATTTTAGAGGATTCCGAGGGGCGTATAGACATAAAGGACGCGACGATCTATACCGCTTTTCGGCGTATGGAAATCGACGGGCTGATATGCACCTATTGGGGCGACGGCGCGGGGGGCGCGCGGCGGAGGTATTACAGCATAACGGACAAGGGGCGGCGTGTCTACACCGAAAAGTTATCCGAATGGCTGGATATCGACAGAATTTTGAACGCGCTGATAAGAAAATAGAAAAAATAAAAAAGATATATAACGCCGAATGAAAAGCGAAAAACGGCATAAAAAAAGATATATAATACCGAATTGAAAAACGAAAAGCGGCATAAAAAAAATATAAAATTTCAAATCAAAAACGATAAAAAAAGCGAAAAGCGGCATAAAAAAAGATATATAATACCGAATTAAAAAACGAAAAGCGGCATATAAAAAATATAAAATTTCAAATCAAAAACGAAAAGCGGCATACGAAAAATATAAAATTTCAAATCAAAAATGATAAAAAAAGCGAAAAGCGGCACAAAAGCCATAAAAAACAAAAAAACAAAAAAACAAAAAGGAGCGTTCGCAATGAAAGAGGAATTCCAAAAATATTTAGACAAACAGTTCGCAAACTACAAAAAGTCCAAGGAAATGAGCGACTTCAAAAACGAAGTCTTGACGAATCTCGCCGAAAGGTACGATGAATTTAAGGCTTTGGGCTTTTCCGACCGGGAAAGTTACGACAAAAGCATCGAAAAAATCGGCGATTTCACTCAAATCTTAAAGGATATCGACGCGCGAACCCCGACCAAAACCGTTTGGGCGTATTCTAAGCTGGTTATGAGCGTGTCCGCGCTCTATTTCGTCCTGCTTTTTATCGCCTATTTTACGACCTCTTTTCTTTCGGGCGAATGGGGCAAAACGTGGCTTATAATTCTTATCGGCTGCGTCGTTTTCGCCGTCGCTCTCCTCGCTTTCAGCGCGAAAAACGCCGCGGTAACGGGGAAAAGCGGAAAAAAACGCTTTCATATAATGGCGATTTTTTTGACGGTTACAATTTTGGCATACTTTACGGTTTCGTTCGCGACGGGCGCGTGGGCGAAAACGTGGCTGATATTCATAGACGGCTTGGCGGTTTGGTATGCCGCCGACCTCGTTCTCGCGAAATTGAAGGACAAAAATAAAAATTTCCGCATACGCGCCGATCTCGCGGTTATGAAACTTAGTATCGCTTCGTATCTAACCGTATCCGTTCTCGCGGAGACGGTTTGGCGGTATTCGTGGCTGATCCTTCTCGGAGGGCTGGCGGCGGTGTTCGCTCTCCGCGCCGCGGCGTACTATAAAAAATATATGTCCGAAATCAAAAGCGGAAAATAAAAAAAACGGATTCGGTATAAACGCTCGGGGCTTATCTTTTAATGATTCAAAACATATGTTTTCGCGGTTTTTTTCCGCAAATACGGCGTTTTAAATTTTAAAAAATAAGCCCTAAAATTTTTAAAAAAAGGAGAAAAGAGATGAAAGACGGCGGCGATTTTTTCGAGCAATGGAAGCGCGATTATTTAGATCCGAAACACCCGTCGCACGATATCGAGTACGATGAGGAGCGGCGGCGCGAACAAAATGAACACAACGAATGGCTTAGGGAAGTTTTTTGGGATGGAGACGATGAGGATGAACACCCGATTGACGACGATGACGATGATGATGACGATTTTGACGATGATTTTGACGACGACGGCGACGATGACGACGACGATGATTTTGACTTTTAACAGACGTGATTTTTAAGAATTAGAAATTCGGTAAACGCGGCTTTCTCGGAGATTGATTTTTATGGAACGGAATGATTTAATTCAAAAAATAGACCTTTTGATCGGCAATTCGACATTCGACGAAAAGACGAAAGAATGGGTCTATACGGAAAAATTTATGGACGGCGTGAAACTTTTTGCCGAAAGCGGGTTACCGAACGAATTTTTTTTGCGGCATTTTTTTCCTCCGTATCCGGAGCCGTTTTGCCGTAAAAAATATTGGGAGGGGTTCGCAAAGGTTTTAGAATACCGCGGCGTCAATAAACTTGACGATGTAAAAAACGACGTTTTATAGCGGTTAAACTTTTAAATCAAACATATGTTTGATTTAAAGCCGCATATTATGCGGCGGCAAAATGCAAGCATTTTGCCGGGTTTACCGCTATGACGGCATTAAAAGGGCGGTTTCCCGCCCTTTGCCGCCTTTATATAACGGCGGCTTTTACTCCGTACTCCGCACGGAGTAAAAGTTTAATTGGTATAATTTGGTTTCAAGACATTAATTGGCCGGGAACGGTGCCGATCGCAAAGTTTATTTCCGCGAACAAAAACTATTTTAGAGACGCGTTTCTCGACTGTATGATAAAGGCGGTCGACGAAAAGGACGATATTTGGTATACGGCGTTATTTTCGTTTTTTTGCCGTGAGTTCGGACTCGGGGAAGGGGTTGAAAAGAAATTTGCGGAATATTATGACGGATTTGTAAACGGCAAAAAAGGAAAAGCCGAAACGGCGGATTTTGAAAATTGGTTCAAAAAACTTTAAACGCCTTACGCATAAAAAAGAAAAAGCCGGAGCGGATTTTGGAAATCGGTTCAAAAAAACTCTAAACGTTTTACGCGCGGAATAAATTCGCGTTTGAATACCCCGTTGCGGCGGTTTAAAAAACTCCAAACCGAAAATTTTAAAATAACGGGCATAAATTACTTTACTATTTAAAAAAAATGTGGTATTCTTATTAACGTACCTTTTGCGATGTTCGTCGAGATTAGTTCTCCTATGACGCGAAACGCCGCAAAGGGCGGATAACGGCGGAGTCTTCCCCCGAAAAAAGCGTTAGAGCGGTTTTGCAAAAAAGCGGTCTTGCGTGAAAAAGCGGAAAAAGTGTTTTGCCGTGAAACGAAAAAAAATAAGGAGGAGTTATTAATTATGGACGAAATCAAAAATGACGGAGTTGCCGATGGCGTAAACGCCGAAGCGGAAACCGAAGCCGTCAAAGCGGGCGCGGAGACCGTTGAAGCCGAAGCCGTCGAAACGGGCGCGGAGGCCGTTGAAGCCGAAGCCGCCGAAGCGGACGCGGAGGTAAAGGAAGAGAACATCGTCGCGGACGCGGTCGTCGCGGACATCGTGAAAAAAGACAACGCCAAGACCGAGGTTATCGGCAAGTTTGCCAGGCACGAGGGCGACACGGGTTCGGCGGAGGTTCAGATCGCGCTTTTGACGCAGCGTATCGCCAAACTGAACGGGCATCTCGCGGTTCACAAAAAGGACAATCACAGCAGACGCGGACTTTTAAAGATGGTCGGCGCGAGAAGAAGTCTTTTGAAATATTTGAAGGCGAAGGACATCGAGCGTTACAGAAACATTTTGGCGGAATTGAAGCTGCGTAAGTAATTTTGTTTGACGAAAAAGGGGCTGTTTTTCAATTCTTTAATTGAGAAACGCCCTATTTTTATGGGAGCGGAAAACGCTTAAATTTGCGTCCGATAATTCGGTAATATAGAATACTAAAATATCGAGAGATTAAAAAGCCTGAAAACGACAGAAATAAAATATAACGATAGAAATAAAATATTCGGAATACAAAAAATAAATATAGAACACTAAAATATTCGGAATACAATATTTAGAATACTAAAAAACGCCGCAAAGCAAAATACTAAAACGGAACGCCGTAATATTAAAATTTCTAATGCGGAATACTAAAATAAAACGCGTTAATACTAAAATTCCGAATATAGGATACTAAAATAAAACGCCGCGATATCGGAATACTAAAAAAACAACGAAAAAAGCGTTAAAACAAAACGCCGGAATATTAAAAAATTAAAAAATAAAATATAAATAAAAAAAGGCTTTGCCGGGGCAGTTTGGCAAACGCAGGAGGAAAAAATGATAGAAAGACAGATCTTTGAAACAATCATCGGCGGAAAAAAAGTTACCGTCGAGACGGGCGCGTATTGCGGTCAGGCGAACGGTTCGTGCCTTATCAGGTGCGGCGACACCGTCGTTATGACGAACGTTACGATGAGTGAAAAGCCGCGTGACGGCGTGGATTTCCTCCCGCTTTCCGTGGACTTCGAGGAAAAAATGTACGCGGTCGGGAAAATCCCGGGCGGCTTCAAAAAGAGAGAGGGCAGAGCCAGCGACAAGGGGATTCTCATTTCCCGCTTGATCGACAGACCGATCAGACCGCTGTTTCCGCACGGATTCTATCACGACATTTCCGTCGTAGCGACCGCTCTTTCGGTCGACACCAATATCGCTCCCGACGTTTTCGGAATGCTTGGCAGTTCGATCGCTCTTTCGATATCCGATATTCCTTTCGGCGCGCCGACGGGTTCGGTCATCGTGGGGCTTGTCGACGGGAAATACGTCATCAATCCCGACAACGCCCAGAGAGAAAGGAGCCGTCTTAGTTTGTCGCTTTCGGGAACGAAAGAGGCGATTATGATGGTCGAGGCGGGCGCGAACGAGGTGAGCGAGGACGAGATGCTCGGCGCGATTTTGTTCGGGCACGAGGAGATCAAAAAGATCACCGATTTCATCGAGGAGATCAAAAAGGCGATCGGAAAGCCCAAAAAGGATATTAAATTCTACGAAGTTCCCGAAGACGTTCAAGCCAAAGTCGAGGAACTTGCCAAAGCCGATTTGGACGAGGTATACGCCGAATACGACAGAGCCAAAAGACAAGAGAAGGAAAAGGCTTTGGAGGCGAAGATCGAGGCGTATTTCGCCGAAAACGCTCCCGACGGCGTGAAAGACGCGGGCGAGGCTCTCTATAAACTTCAAAAGAAAAAGGTCAGAGAAAAGATCGTTTGGCAGGGGATTCGTCCCGACGGCAGAACGACGACGGAAATCCGTCCGATTTGGTGCGAAAACGGCATTTTGCCCAGAGTTCACGGCAGCGCGGTGTTCACGAGAGGGCAGACGCAGGCTTTGACTACGGCGACTCTCGGCACGATCAGCGAGGTTCAAAAGTTGGAAGGGATCGACGACGACACTTTCAAAAGATATATGCACCACTACAATATGCCTCCGTACAGCACGGGCGAGGCGAAGCCTATGCGCGCGCCCGGCCGCCGCGAAATAGGGCACGGCGCGCTTGCGGAGAGGGCTTTGGAGCCGGTTTTGCCGTCCGAGGACGTCTTTCCGTACGCGATCAGGACGGTTTCGGAAATTTTGAGTTCAAACGGTTCGACGTCGCAGGCGAGCATTTGCGGATCGACGCTCGCCCTTATGGACGCGGGCGTACCGATTAAGGCGCCGGTTGCGGGGATTGCGATGGGGTTGATAAAAGAGGGCGGAAAGGTCGCTATTTTATCGGATATCCAAGGTTTGGAAGACTTTTTCGGCGATATGGATTTCAAGGTTGCGGGTACGGCGGAGGGAATCACCGCCATTCAGATGGATATCAAGATCGGCGGAATCGACGAGGACGTTTTAAGAACCGCGCTTGCGCAGGCGAAGATCGGCAGAATGCACATTTTGGGCAGAATGCTGGAAACGCTTTCCGGTGTCAAGCCGAGTTTGAGCGCGTACGCGCCCAAGATTATCAAATTTAATATCGATCCCGACAAGATCAGAGAGGTGATCGGCAGCGGCGGCAAGGTTATAAATAAGATTATCGAGGATACGGGAGTCAAGATCGACATCACCGACGACGGGCTTGTCTTTATCGCGAGCAGCGATTCGGCGGCTTGCGAAGCGGCGAAAAAGATCGTGCTTTCGATAGCGAAAGATCCCGAGATCGGGGACGTTTTCGAGGGTAAGGTAGTGAGGATATTGCAATTCGGCGCGTTCGTCGAACTTGCGCCCGGAAAGGACGGTATGATCCACATCTCTAAACTCGCGAATACGAGAGTGGAAAAGGTCGAGGACGTGATCAATATCGGCGACATCGTAAAGGTCAAAGTCATCAATATCGACGAAAAGAGCAGAATCGATTTAAAACTTTTGGAAGTCGTCCAAAAGAGATAAACCGCATAGCGCGCATAATGAAAGACGGAACGGCATACCGCATTGAAACTTTCGGAATTCGCATAAAAAAGACGGAACGGCATACCGCGTTGGACTTTCGGAATTCGCATAATGAAAGACGGAACGGCATACCGCGTTGAAACTTTCGGAATTCCTATAAAAAAGACGGAATTTTCTAAAAGGAAAAAATATAAAAAAACTTCTCCCTTATTTTTTAAGAGAGAAGTTTTTTTTCGATATAGAAAAAAGCAAGCACAACCGCTTAAAAATAAATCAAGCGTTTCACTCAAAAAGCGTAGCCAAAGGAAATTCCCCTCCGTGGGAGGGGATTAAGGGGTGGGGCGGCGATTTAGAAAGAAAGCAAGTATAACCGCTTAAAAATAGATCAAGCGTTCCGCTCCAAAAGCGCAGCCAAAGGAAATTCCCCTCCGTGGGAGGGGATGAAGGGGTGGGGCGGCGATTGAGAAAGAAAGCAAGGTCAACCGCTTAAAAATAGATTAAGCGTTCCGCTCAAAAAGCGAATACGGCAAAAATTCCCCTCCGTGGGAGGGGATTAAGGGGTGGGGCGACCGATAATAAAGGGCGGTTGGCGGTGATTAACAAATAGATAAAAGTTTTTGAAAGGGGGCAAGGGGGAAATCGTTTTTCAAAAAGGTTTGCCCCGTATATTGTCAAATCTTTTAAAGTTGGTAATGGGGCGGGGGGGGGTGTGGGG
>JAISNN010000056.1 GCA_031276195.1 Clostridiales bacterium | reverse complement strand
AACGGGCTTATCCCCCTTGATCAATCCGTCGAAATTCGCGTCTGTGATTTTGATTAAATTTTCCGTGTGTTCCATATAATTTCCTCCTTATATACATTATTATCTGTCTAAAACTTCAAATAATTCATAAAAAATAGTCCGCGTTGCGTATCGAAAGCCTCATAAAATTCATAAAAAATAATCCGCGGCGCATATCGAAAACTTTAAATAATTCATAAAATAATCCGCATTACGTATAAAAATACGATTATTTTAAATGTTTTCCTCTCCAAATCGGTCGCCCCACCCCTTTAATCCCCTCCCACGGAGGGGAATTTCCGCTAAACGCGCTTTCGGGTATAGAATCTATTGTTTTCACAAATATTCTCATCTTAATGGAAATTCGCTAATTTACTTATATTCCTCTCTCGTTAAATCGAAAACTTTAAATAATTCATAAAAAATAGCCCGCATTACGTATAAAAATACGATTATTTTAAATGTTTTCCTCTCCAAATCGGTCGCCCCACCCCTTTAATCCCCTCCCACGGAGGGGAATTTCCGCTAAACGCGCTTTCGGATATAGAATCTATTGTTTTCACAAATATTCTCATCTTAACGGAGGGGAATTTCCGCTAAACACGCTTTCGGATATAGAATCTATTGCTTTCACGAACATTCTCATCTTAATGGAAATTCGCTAATTTCCTTATATTCCCCTCTCGTTAAATCGAAAACTTTAAATAATTCATAAAATAATCCGCGTTGCGTATAAAAATACGATTATTTTAAATGTTTTCCTTAAAAAACTTAATGAGTCCTTCTAAATCTCTCTCGTATTTGTCGTGATTTTTCATATTTTTTATCGTAAATTTACCTTGTTCGATCTCGTTTTCGCCGACGACGACGACGTATCCGGCGTTCAATTTATCGGCGTATTTCATCTGCGCTTTTAGACTTCTGCCCGAAATGTCCGTCTCCGCGGCGACGCCCGCCTCTCTCAGCCGCTTGACGATTTTTTGGCATTCGACCGACGCCGGTTTCCCGATCGGCGCGGTATAGACCCGCGGATTTTCATCCTCTCCGCAAAAAAGCCCCGCCTCCTCCAAAGTCATAATCAGCCGTTCGATTCCCATTCCGAAACCTACCGCGGGAATGCGCGCTCCGCCTAATTCCTCCGTCAGCCCGTTATATCTCCCTCCGCCGCAAACCGTGCTTTGCGCTCCGATATTCCCGTTTATAAATTCAAAAACTACGCCCGTGTAGTAGTCCAATCCGCGTACGATATTCGTATCGACCGAAAACGGCACGTCCAAAGCGGTCAAAAGTTCTTGTAATTCCTCAAAACGGCTCTTGCATTCCGCGCAAAGAAAATCGGTGATTTTCGGGGGGGTTAGTTTTTTGCATCCGGGGTTTTTGCAGTCCAAAAGCCGAAGCGGATTTTTATGAAGGCGCGTCTTGCAGTCGCCGCAAAGATCTCCCTCATGCGCGGTATAGTACCGCGTCAAAGCCTCGTTATAGCGCGGTCTGCACTCGGGGCAGCCGATGCTGTTGATCCGTACGGAAAGGTTTTTCAGCCCCAACGTATCGAAAAAAGTTTTGACGATCGTTATGACTTCCGCGTCGCATTCCGCCGTATCCGCGCCGTAGATCTCCGCGCCGAATTGGTGGTGTTCTCTGAGTCTGCCCGCCTGCGGCTGCTCATAACGGAATACGGGGGTTATATAATACATTTTTAGGGGCAACGCGCCCGCGGCGAGAGAATTTTCAAGAACGGAACGGGCGACGCCCGCCGTACCCTCCGGTTTTAAGGTTAGGCTTCTGCCGCTCTTGTCGTCGAATGTGTACATCTCCTTGTTTACCACGTCCGTAGTGTTTCCCACGCCGCGCAAAAATAGTTCGGTATGCTCGAACACGGGCGTTCTGATTTCTTTCAACGAAAAAAGCGCGGCGACGCGGCGAACCGCGTCCTCGATATAACGCCACTTGTATGATTCGGACGGCAAAACGTCCTTTGTGCCTTTGGGAACGATGTACATATTCCTTTAAAATTCCTTATAAAATATACTTCTTTAAATTGATTTCTTTAATCGTCTTTTTCATATTTTCTTTGATATAGTTTTCGTCGATCGTCAAGTCGATTTCCTCATACGAACTCCCGTCCGCGTTGAAAGAAATGTCGGTCAAAAGTTGTTCCATAACGGTATAGAGCCGCCTCGCGCCAAGGTTTTCGCTGTTTTCGTTTTCAAGCGCGGCTATCTTCGCAACCTCCTTTATCGCCCCGTCCGTAAAACGGAGATTGATCTTGTCAACCTTCAAAAGTTCCCTGTACTGCCTCAAAATCGCGTTGTCGGGCTGGGTCAAAATCCTTATAAAATCCTCCTCCGAAAGGCTGACTAACTCCACTCTGATCGGGAACCTGCCCTGCAATTCGGGAATTAAATCCTCCATTTTTGAGACGTGAAACGCGCCCGCCGCTATGAATAAAATATAATCGGTTTTGATAAGCCCGTATTTCGTCGAAACCGTGCTGCCCTCTATTATCGGAAGAATGTCGCGCTGAACGCCCTCGCGCGAAACGTCCGGCCCGCTGCCGTGTCCGCCGCCCGCTATCTTGTCGATTTCGTCGATAAAGATGATCCCGTCCTGCTCGGCGCGCAATAAGGCTTCGGCGTTTATGCTGTCGCCGTCCACTAATTTGTCCGATTCCTCCTGAACGAGAAGGGTCATCGCCTCCTTGACCGTGATTTTTCTCCGTTTTCTTCTTTGCGGCATAAGTCCGCCGAAAATGTCGCCGATGTTGACCTCGTTTCCCGATCCCGGGGCGACTTGAATGCTTTTCGGGGCTTGCGCGACGTCGATTTCGATGATTTTTTTATCTAATTTTCCGTTCTCGATCTCTTTTATAATCTCCTCGCGAAGCAGAGGTTCGGGCGTTTCCGCCGCGTTTTTTTTCCATTCGGCAAGAAGAATATCCACGACCTTTTTGCGCGCCGCCTCGTATGCCTTTGGGTGAACGTCCTTAAAACGCTCCTCCTTGACAAGCCTGATCGCAACCTCGACCAAATCTCTGACCATCGACTCGACGTCGCGCCCGACGTAACCTACCTCGGTATACTTCGTCGCCTCGACCTTGACGAAAGGCGCTTTGACAATCTTTGCCAAACGCCTGGCGATTTCGGTCTTTCCTACGCCCGTCGGTCCCTTCATAATGATGTTTTTCGGCGTTATGTCGTCTTTCAATTCGTCGCTCAATTTGCCGCGCCTATACCTGTTTCTAAGCGCGACGGCGACCGCCTTTTTTGCCTGATCCTGCCCGATTATATATCTGTCCAATTCTTGGACGACTTGTTTCGGCGTGAGTTCCATATTTGTCTTTCTCCTTGTATAATCTTAAATTAAAATTACCGTTTTTTTGAGGTTTCCTTACCCTCCCGCGGAGGGGAATTTAAGGATAAGTTATTTCGGGAAAAACTTTTTGAAAAAAGTTTTTCCCGTACCCTTTTCAAAAACTTTTAGTAGTTTTGAAGAGAATATAAAATATCGTTAAATAATTTTCTAATCGGACGCCCCGCCCCTTGGAAGATGAGAATAAGCGGAGCGAATTTTAAATAGCGGATTTTTTAGATAGAAAACGGCTTGTTTTTATCGGCCGCCCCACCCCTACACCCCTCCCACGGAGGGGAATTTCCTTATATTCCGCTTTTGAGGCGGGAAAATTTCTAAGTGGTTTGTTTTTCCGTTCTATGCCCGTTTTTTCTTATTATCTAACTTTTTTTCCATTCTGCCGCCCCGCCACTTGGAAGATGAGAATAAGCGGAGCGAATTTTAAATAGCGGATTTTTTAGATAGAAACCGAATTGTTTTTGCAGGCAATAGCATTCGCTATTGTCAAGAAAAGAAGACGGTTTATAACAAAAAAGACGCATAATAAAATTCGTTCAAACTTATTTGAGGCTTCCCTACCCCTCCCGCGGAAGGGAATTTCTTTCGTTTTTTTTGAGGTTCTATACCGTCGATTTTGTTATGTTTTTTGACCGTTATTTTCTTGTTTTTTATCCTTATTTTTTGTTTTTGCCGCGCGTTCCGCGAATGCGGATTTTCAAATCTTTACGCGTTGCCGGCGATCGTTATAAATACGGATTTTCAAATCTTTACGCGTAGCGGACGACCGTTATAAATACAAAATAAATGCGGACTTTTAATCCTTCGCGTTGCTGTCGATCGTTTCGATCGTAAGATTATCGTTCGTAAAAACGCAGAGATTGCTTGCGATTTTTAAGGATTTTTCAACGATTTCTTTCGCGGGAAAGTCCGTGTTTTCGGTCAGCGCGCGCGCCGCGGCAAGCGCGTAATTCCCCCCCGAACCGATCGCGCATACCCCCCTTTCGGGTTCGATCACGTCGCCCGAACCGGACACGATAAAGAGGTTTTCTTTGTCCGCGGTGATCAGCATCGCCTCGTATTTTCTCATAATCTTTCCGTCGCGCCAAAGTTCGGCGACTTCGACGGCGGCGCGCATAAGATTCCCCGAATACTTTTGAAGCATCGCCTCTAATTTTTCAGAAAGAGCAAAGGCGTCGGATACCGATCCCGCAAAGCCTATCACAACCTTGTCGTTGTAAATCCGCTTTACCTTGACCGCGTTGCCCTTCATGATAACGCTCTCGCCCATAGTAACTTGTCCGTCGCCGCCGACGGCGATTATTCCGTCTTTTTTAACGGCGCATATAGTCGTTCCGTGTAATTCCGTCATTTTTTTCACTCCTGTTTTTTTTGTAATTAGTGGTTGGTAGTTTTAGTGACCGGCGGTCGGTGAAAGCGGAATTTTAGTGACCGGCGGTCGGCGGTCGGCGGTCGGTGAATACGGGATTTAACGTTCTATTAGTTGACGGCAAACTTAAATTCCATAAAAAACTTTAAAGCGTTACGCTTTTTGTTATTCATAATAAAGAAATTCAAATTCCGTTTTTTTATTGCGTTTTCCGTTAAATTCAATTCCTTAAAGATTTATAAATCGTTACGTTTTTGTTATGCCTATAAATAAACTTAAATTTCGCTTTTCTATTATACTTTTTGTTAAATTCCGTTTTATATCCGTTAAATTCCGCTTTTTATTTTCTAAATTCCGTTTTTTATTTTCTAAATTCCGTCTTTTGTTTGTTAAATTCCGTCTTTTATACGCTAAATTCCGTCTTTTATTCGTTAATGACCGTCAAAAACCTTGCCTTTTCGCTCATCGCGTATTGCGCGTGCGGAATCGTCGGGTCAAAATACACCCCGTCCCCCTCCCTGAGATAGTATTCCTTGTCGCCCAAAACCACTCTGACTTTCCCTTCCAAAACGTAATTGAATTCCTGTCCGCCGTGAACGAACAATTCCGTGTTGTCGTTCGGCTCGATCGTAACGATCATCGGCTTCATCTGCTTGTTTTTGAAACCGTCGGCAAGCGACATATAGCGGTAGCCCGGATACCTCTGGACAACCGTCCCCGCTCCGTCGTAAAAAACCGAAACGGACGTCTCCCCCGGATATTGCCCCGTGATGATCACGGCGGGCTCGATCTGCAAAACCGCGGCGATTTTGTAGATCACGCCGATCGGAATGTCCTTGTTCCCCGATTCGTATTCCGCGTATTCGCGTTCGGAAATGCCGATTTGCGCCGCCAAATCTCCCTCCGAAAATTCGTTGAACGTCCTGAGTTCCTTTATTCTGTCCGCGATAGCCGCTATTTGGTTCATATTTTCGCTCCGTTTTTTGGTTTTTGGTTTTTGGTTTTTACGCGGGGGAAAACTTTTTGAAAAAAGTTTTTCCCCCGGCACCCTCTTTCAAAAACTTTTAATATTTTTTTTAAAACAAAACTTAATTGTCGGTTTCTATACCTTTTCAAAGATTTTCAGCATATATAAGCAATTTTTTAGTATTTCTTAAATATCAAAGAATCCTTTCAATCTAATTCCGTTTTCGATTTATGCGCCGTTCAAAACGCGCCGGTTTAGTCTGACTCCATTAATATTCCGCCGTTTATGTTTATGCCGTACGTTCGCGATTCAAAAAACGCTTTACGGATCTAATTCCCCAAATACTTTACGATCAATTCTTTCTTAAGTTCGTACAGTTTATCCGATAAATCAACCTTATATATATGCGGATTTTGCAAGCGTTTGTACGCGTCGTCAAACTCCGCAAGCGACGAAAGCGCGTACTCCCTTATGTCGTAAATTTTCGGCGGTTTATAGACCAATTCCCCCTTTTCCACAACCTTTTCCGTAATACATTTGACGGTGTAGTCCGTAAACGTCTTCTTTTGCCACGTGTAGTCGGGATTGAATATCGTAAGCGGCTTAGATCCGTCGATCTCTTCGTCGTAAAGCGCGATCAAATCCGCCTCCGCTTTTTTGTCCGCGCCGTAAATCCTGAAAATCTTTTTAAATCCCGGGTTGGTCAGTTTTTCTTTGGAATTCGATATCTTCATCTTCGGAACAATCTTCCCGTCCTCGACGATTCCCGAAAGTTTATAAACCCCTCCCAAAGAGGGATTGTCATAACCCGTGATCAGTTTCGTGCCGATTCCGTACGCGTCGATTTTCGCGTTTTGACTGTTCAGCGACGCGATAACGTTTTCGTCGATATCGCCCGACGCGAACACCGTCGCCTCCGTATGCCCAGCCGCGTCCAGCATCTCCCGTGCCGCGCGGCTCAAATATGCCAAATCGCCGCTGTCGATCCTCACGCCCGCGGGCTTTTTTCCTATGCTCTTCAAATAATCAAACACCTTGATCGCGTTCGGCATTCCGCTCGAAAGTACGTCGTATGTGTCCACCAAAAGAAGGCATTTGTCGGGGTACATCCCGGCGTATTTCATAAACGCCTCGTACTCGCTATCGAAACTCATAACGAAACTGTGCGCGTGAGTCCCCTTCGGGATGATTCCGAATTTTTTTGCGGCGTAGACGTTCGACGTGGACATACAACCGCCGATTGCCGCCGCTCTCGTGCCGTAAATCCCGGCGTCCGGCCCCTGCGCGCGCCGAAGCCCGAACTCCACGACGTCCTTGCCGGCGGCGACGTAGTTTATCTTCGCCGCCTTCGTCGCGATAAGCGTCTGGTGATTGATAATGTTCAAAATCGCCGTCTCGATTAACTGCGCCTCGATCATCGGCGCGGCGACCGTCAATATCGGCTCGTTCGGAAATACGACCGTACCCTCTCTCACCGCGTAAATGTCGCCCGTGAAACGCAACGTCCTCAGCCGCTCCAAAAAAGCCCCGTCGAACGCCCCTTGCGCCGCCAAATATTCTATGTCGCCGTCCGTGAATTTTATGTTCCGAACGTATTCTATGACCTGCTCCAAACCCGCGGCGATAGAATAACTCGTCTCCGCCTTGCCCCGGAAAAATACGTCGAAAATCCCGATCTTGTTTTCCGTTCCCGCTCTAAGATAGGTGTTCATCATCGTCAGTTGATAGTAGTCCGTCAGCATCGTCAGGTTCCGCATATGTCAAATTCCTTTTTTGTTTAGGTTTAAATTGAGAATTAACGTCTAAATATAAGATTATCTAACTTTCTTTTTAATCGACCGCCCCACCCCTCGCCCCTCCCACGGAGGGGACTTTCATTTTTACCCGCTTTGGAAGTGAGATTCTTTGTGCGGTTCGCTTTTTTTCGCTATAATTTTTATTGTTTTTTATTTTTTTCTTTTATTATTTTTTCTTTTTGTTTCCGTAGTATTTTTTGTTATAATCGGAAATCTTGCTCGTTTCCGATTTTTCCTTGACTTTCCGCTCTTCCGCGCGCGCTTCGGCTTCCGGATTTTGCTCCGCGCTTGGCGCGCTTTCGTCCGCGGCGGGGAGGGTCTCGGGCAATTCGGGCAGACGCTTAAAAGAAAGCCGCTTCAACGAACCGTTTTGATAGTATATAACTCCCAAAGCGACGGCGATCGGAAAGACGATAAGACTCAATAAAACACCCCAGCTAAGACCGCCGCCCTCGACGATCGGAACGGCGTCCGCCCTGATCGACTCGACCAGCGCGCGCGAAAGGAAATACCACGCGAGATAACCGAAAATCATCGTGCCTCTGTACTTCGTCTTTTTGTATAGAATCAAAAGCAGCGCGACGCCGATAAAACTCAAAATGCTTTCGTAAAAGAAAGTCGCATAGTGCCAGCCGTATTCGGTAGGTCCTTTGTCCGCGATAAAAACCCCGAACGGAAATGTCTCGAAAAATTTCAAGCCCTCGGGGACAAAACCGCCGTAGACCTCTTGATTCGGAAAATTGCACCAACGCCCGATCGCCTGCGCGAGAAGAAGGGGGATCGCCGCCGTCCCAACGACGTCGAAAAACTTCACTTTCCGTTTCTTCGCGAAAATCAATACCCCTATTATGCCGCCCGGAATTCCGCCCATAATCGTTACGCCGCCGTCCCAAATCGCAAAAAGAGATATGACGTCTTCTAAACTGTTGACGGGAGTATAACTTGAAAGATGAACAAGTACGTAGCCTATGCGCGCGCATAATATGCCTATCGGAACGCAGATCAAAAACATCGTGATCCCGTCCTCGTCGTTTAAGCCTATGCTCTTTGACATCTTGACGAAAAGCGCGAGAGCAAGCAGCATCGCGCCTACGATGATTATGCCGTACCAGCGGATCGGAAAAGGCCCGACGGTGATCGCCACGGGATCAATCATATTGTCCGGAACGCCGTTGTTTACGCGAATGCTGAAAAGCACAAGCCATAAAAGCGCGAGAGCCGCGCTTATAGAGATCGCGATCGCCTTTTTTTCGGTGTAGAACCGCTTGACCGCATCGCCGGCCTTTTTTGCGGCGGTTTTGACCGCATCGAAAAAAGCGGCGGTTTTGCTTTTTTTGTCGTTGCTTTCGGTTTGATTTTCGCTCATTTGCCCGGAACTCCCTTTTTTTTAGTCTGTATCGATTTTTTTGAATTCGTTATATATAGCGATTACGCTTTACGAAAGGTCTGAAAATGTGTGATAAAAGTTGTATTTTGCTTTTTTCTATTCGAACCGTACTCGCTTCTTTTCTATTCGGCCGCCCCACCCCTTAATCCCCTCCCACGGAGGGGAATTTTTGCCGTATTCGCTTTTTGAGTGAAACGCTTGATCATTTTTTATTAGGTTGTACTCGCTTCTTTTATATGCGGTTGTATTTTGCTTTTTTTCTATTCGGGCCGTACTCGCTTCTTTTCTATTCGGCCGCCCCACCCCTTAATCCCCTCCCACGGAGGGGAATTTTTGCCGTATTCGCTTTTTGAGTGAAAAGCTTGAT
>JAISNN010000041.1 GCA_031276195.1 Clostridiales bacterium | reverse complement strand
AAAAAAGAATAACCGATAATAAACTCCGCCGCCGCGCGCACAAGAAAAAACACACTTACTCACATACCACACATAACAAACTTTGCAAACTAAATATTGTTGCATTAGCAATTGCAATTCAGGAAAGATTATAATGGCGATAGGAAATTAAAATTGTTTCGTTCGGATTTGGTTGGCGTTGAATGCGATGCGGTTTGATGTTTTTAGAGATCTAAAACGGGAATTGTTTTTCGGTTTTCGACGTGCGAAAGAGCGCGGTATGTTTGAGATTTTAGAGATAGAATTGTATTGTTTTTGATGAATGGTTGAGTGCGGTATGTTTGAGGTTTTAGGGATCGGAAACGGGAATTGCTTTATTTGAGGAGGGTTGATGCGTTGAATAGTGCGTAATGCCGTTTGAGATTCGAAAATTTGAAAGCGGAGTTTTAGCGAATCCTTAAAAAATAAAAGATATTTGCGAGACTTAACGGCGGTGCGAAAGGGAAGTATACGCCGGAATAACGAGAGGTTCGCACCGAATTACCAAGAGGTTCGCACCGCGTAACTCTTGAATTTTGAAACGTTTTTTGAGTTTTGTGGCTTTTTTATGAAAAATTGTTATGTCCGGAATCGTAGATTCCGCTGATATAAGGCAAATAGATAAAAAATAATTGTTTTTTTGAGTCTGTTTGCGGTTCGCTCCCGCTTGCTGGACCCGAACCTATACAAAAACGCCGCCCAAGCGGCTCTAATCGGCGGCACGACGGGCGCGGTTATGGCGGGCGGAAGCATAGGTAATAACGTCCGCAAGGCGGGAGGCGTGAACGCGTATAACGCGCTTGCGAATACGCAAGGATTAAGGGAAACGGACGCGGAGAGGAACACGGCGGAGAAACCGACCGCAAGGCAAGAGGCGCGGTATTCGGAACAGAGAACGGTATACGAAAGGGCGATATCCGATTCACTGCAAAAAATGACGCCCGAGAGGAGGGCGGCTTTTATACGGGACAACAGACTGAGCCGCGTCGTGAACGGGGACGGGACGCTTAGAACGGGCGCGAATTCGGAGGGTAACGTTTCGGCGGTTTCGGGCTATAACGCGGCGGCGTACAGCGGAGCGTTAAAGGGCAGAGAGAACACCTTAGCGTACGCGCCGACGGCGGAGGTTTTGACGGAGGAACAGCGGACGGCTGTGGATAACGTTACGAAGTTAAAAGAGGGTAAGGCGAATATAGTCGTTACGGACGATATAGCGGACGGGAACGGAGGGAGCGCGAACGGCGTATATATCGGGGACGTGCTGTATATATCGAGGAAAACGGACGTGCCGAGGGCTATAGCGTTACACGAATTGACGCATACTTTGGAGGGGACGAGGGAGTATAAAAGGCTTGCGGAGTACGTATTAAAGAACACGCCCGACTTATCGCAAAGAATAGACGCGAAAATGGCTCTGTATGACAAGGTGAGCGGTAAGTATACGGACGCGGTAAAATTGTATTCGGCGCAGAGCGAACTAATCGCGGACTTTATGGGGGAGGCGTTGACGAAGCCCGAAGCGGTAGAACGCGTGGTGAGAATGAACAAAGGGCTTGCGGCGAAAATATACGAATGGATAAAAGACCGCTTGAACGGCAAGCGGTTGGGGAGGAGTGAAAATCTGTTTTTGAGGAAAGCGGAGAGGATGTACGCGGCGGCTCTGAGGACGGGGAACGCCGGCGTTTCGCTGGACAAAATGGACGAATCGGAGAGGAAAAAAGAGAGGGACGGAGAGAATAACGGAGCGGAGAACTCTGCAAGATACGACATCAAAACGGATGAAAACGGGAATGAATATGTGGAAGTAGATTTGTCCGCAGAAGTGCAAGACCATTTCAATAAAGCGCAAACGGCGGAGGAACAGCGTAAAATTGCGTTTGATTATATTATGAAAAATTTGCGCGGAAAGTACCCGACCAACGATGGGCGAATTGTGGAAGTCTACGCGCGCGGAGCGGATAAAATGACGCACAACGCGCCGATTGTTAAACTGCGTGTAATACCCGAACTTGGCAATCTTATTAGAGCAGGAAAATACATAGGGACAACAAAAAAGGTAGAGCATAAGATTTATGAGCGATTCGCCTATTATGATGTAACTGTAAAAATAGGGAGTGATTTTTTTGAAGCGCGTCTTAATATCGGGATTCTCGGTAACGGTGTGAGCAGTCTTTATGAGATTAATCCGATAAAAAATAAAACGCCGTTACCCGATAACGGGCGCCCAGCGTTAAAAACAATCCAGGTAAACAACGGCGTTTTGAATGCGTCCCCTCAACGGCAACAGTGGACAAACACCGTCTTAGTTGAGGAAACACTTTCTGATAATAGTATACGCGAAAACTCTGAAAAAGTCAATAGTTTTGAGGAAAAAAATTTAAAAAACAATAAAAAAGTTGGGGATAAGGAAATAATTGACCGCAAAGACCGTGAAAACATAAGGTATTCCTTGTCGCATATGCCGAGCGACAGCGAGGAATATAAACGTTTAAAAGAAGCGTTGAGAGCGGAAGCGGCGAAAAATCCGCGCCCCGCAAAGATTTTACGCGTTTATGAGGGAAAGCAAGCGGCGAACACGAGGGATTTTTTTCTATTGTTGCCGCGCGATATAGAGGAGATTAGCGAAACGCGGGAAAAATTCGACGAATTAAACCGACTTATAGGTGTTATTTCGGGTATGCGCTGGCAAAAATACGACAGTTATATGCTTGCCGACGTAGACCTAAACTATTTTTCGGAAAATTATGGTAGGGAAGCAGAGGCGGAGGCGAAAGAAAACGGAAAAATTCCGAAATATTGGTCTCAAATCGCGAATTATGAATATCCCGAAGTTCAAGCGTCGTTGAAAGATATGGACGCGAAAAATATAGAAAAGTATTGGTTAGAGGAGGAAAGGTATTCTCTGCCCGAAAGGAGCGAAGCGCGGTATGCTCTCGACAAGGTTTTAAGGCAAAACAGAACGAGCGCGGCAACGTCGATAAATTCAAGGCAGATACCCGCTTTATTCAGCCGCGTATACTTTAAGCCGAATACGGTAAATCTCGATATCGGCGGCGGCAAGTTCGACAACGCGGTGGATTTTTTGAAAGAAAGAGGCGTTACGAGTTACGTATACGACCCGTTTAACCGCAGTCAAGAACACAACGACAGAGTGGCGAAAATGACCGAGAACGGTCAAAGCGACACCGTAACGATATCGAACGTACTTAACGTAATCGACACGGAGGACGGACGCGCGCAAGTAATCAAGAACGCCGTAGACGCGGTTAAACAAGGCGGTACGGTGTATATAACGGTCTACGAGGGGGACGGGAGCGGAATTGCCCGAAGCACGGGAAAAGACCAATTCCAACTAAATAAGCCGACGAAAGATTACGTTTCGGAGGTGGAGAAGTATTTTAGGGACGTGGAGATAAAAAACAAAGTCATTATCGCGAAACAGCCGATTAAAACGGAAACGGAGAGCGTTCAATACTCTCTGCCCGAAACGGACAGCAAGGGGCGCGTTCTCACGCCCGAGCAAAGAGAGTTTTTTAAGGACAGTAAAGTAGTTGACGGGCGCGGCAAATTAAAAACTGTTTATCACGGCACGGGGAGTATTTTTTATTCGTTTAAAAGAGGGGATGTAGGTTATCATTTTGGCGGGACGATAGCGCAAGCGCGCGACAGGGCAGCGAATTTTCCCGCGCAAAACAGGAGGATTATCGAGGCGTATCTCAACATCGAAAACCCTTTAAGCATAAGCGTTGATTTGGGTTCTTGGGACGATATTAAGAGATATAAACTGTATGCGGATAAATTCAGCGACCCCGATGTGATTAACAATGCGGAGAACGACGCGCTAAAAACCGATAGAGATATAAGGGAATATCTAATCGGCAAGGGTTATGACGGAATTGAATATGTAAATTGGGGCGAGGGTTCGGGCAATAGTAAAGCGTATATTGCTTTCAACGCTAATCAAATAAAACTCGTTACGAACAAAACGCCGACGAACGACCCCGACATAAGGTATTCTCTCGCCTCCGAAACGCGGGGCGGGCGGGTGTATTCGTATGACGAACTTATCGGCAAGCCCGATATGAAAATCACGCGTTTAACGGAGGTTGTACCGAAAACCGACGACGGAAAGATAAACCGTATGGGAATAATACGGAGGGGGATAGCGAACGCGAGAATGCAGGAAAACCCGAAAAATACAAGCACGGCGACGTATGTCAGGGTTGAGGATATCGGAAAGGATATACTTATCGGAGAAAAAGGATTAAAGCACAGTTTAAACCGCGGGGTTTCCGAAGTGGCTTTAATAACGTTAAAAGTCGGCGATATTCTCCATAACTCCGTTGCAATCAATGAACTTAACGGTAGAAAGACGGAAAACCATAATACGGAAATGTCTTATGTGTTGTTGGGTGTCGCGCAAACATACAACACGCAATACGCCGTGCGTTTTATTGCGGATAAATTATCAAGCGAAGTTACGGATTTTGAAATATTGCAATTAAAGGCTATAAGGGCAAAAGAAAAGAGCGGTCTTATTCCGCTCGCGTCGGTCGGGGTTGGCGGCGAAAGCCGCGCTTCCATTCGTACCACTCTTAACGTTATTAGTATACGCGATTTAATAGAGAATGTCAAGGATTTGGAATTAATTTCGGAAGTATTTTCGTCGGACGTTTTAGAAAGGCTGAACGTCGAACGCCCGAACGGCACGGTATCGGAGAGCGTACGCTATTCTTTAAAGGACGGCAAGGGCATTTCGGGAAGCACAGCAAAGTACGTCGCGGAGCATAGCAGGAATAAGGTTTATTCGCGCAAGGAAACGGAGGAGGTCATAAGCGACATTATGGGCGAATATTTGACCTTTGGAAAGGATTACGGCGACATTAGAGGCAAGCCGAAAAGCGCGGTCGTAGAGAGCCTTTGGCACGCGTTTAACACCAAAGACGAGGGCAAACGCGGAAAGACCGCGCTCGATATCGCGGAATATCTTATAAATAATGCCGCCGTTAGGAACGTCGTTACGGACGATATGGAAAACCTCAAAAGAGCGGAGGCGAAAGAAACGCTGTCCGTTTTGAGGGGGTATATCGGCGGTCTGAATTTGGAGGGAATTAAAGCCGATATCAAGCATACTTACGACAAGTCGGCAAACGGCATTATCGCGAAGTGGGGAGCGAAAACGGGAGGCGTATCGCCCGACGCCGCCGCGCAAGAGATTATGGAAAATGGCGTAAATATCGAAGCGGAGAACGCCGCGGATATATTTATCGAAATCAAAAGCAAGTACGACGCGGCGAGGCAAGACCTCAAAAAACAAGCGGATAAAATGCTTTCCGAAACGTTGACGGCGGGGGAACTCTCCGCGCTGAAACAAGAGATTGCAAAGGAGATTTTGAGGAGTTACGACAAGGCGGGACAAAAAACGGAATTCGCGAGGACGATTGAAAAATATCAAAATAGGATTGACGCTTTCGGCATAAAGAATTCTATACTTAACTCCGCGAGAATAGCGGAGGATATCGTTAAGAGGAACTATTCGGACAGCGCGGGAGCGTTGCGCGACGTAAACGTCAGAGAGTTTTTGAGAGCCGCGGCGGGCTTTAAGAGGGGTACGGACATTTCTCCCGGCATAAGGGCGAAAGTCGCTAAACTCGGGGAGTTCTATAACAAGAACAATCCGACGCTGTACGACAAGGACGGCGACAACGCGGACTATGACGAGAATATCGACGACGCTATTCAATTTATTAAGGAGAACCAAAGCGGAGGGGACAAGAAAAATCTGTCGCTCGACGAATTGAGGTCTTTGGACGTTATCATAAAAGGCTTATTGCACCTTTACCGAAACTATGACAAAATGTTGAGAGACGGCAAACTTGAAAGCAATGTTCTCCATTGTCCGATAATCGTGATAATAACCAAGCATAACCACCAATTTGTCCAACGCGCTCAACCGCGCGGGACGCCCGCCGTTCGGTTCGTGCAACTCCTTGAATGCACGTTCCGGTATGGTCAGAATCCCGTCAAATGTTGACTTGCATATCCCAAACAGTTCCCGATACTTGCTTTCGGCTAATTCTGTGATTCGTTTTTTATTGTTCATGCACTTATTTTACCAGAATGCTTGCGGAGTGTCAAGGTTCTGGAACAGGTCTAATATCAAGCCCGTATGTTTTTTCGGATATGCAGTATCCGTTAAGTGTAATAGTTCCGCTTTATTTTATAATATCAAAGCCCGTATATTTTTTCGGATATACGGTATCCGTTAAGTGTAATAGTTCCGCTTTATTTTATAATGTCAAAGCCCGTGTATTTTTGCAATGCTTTCGGGATCGAGATACTTCCGTTTTCGTTTTGGAAATTCTCCAAAATTGCGGCGGTGGTTCTTCCGACGGCGAGTCCGCTTCCGTTGAGGGTATGGACGAAGGAAGTTTTCCCGTTTTCGCCGCGGAATTTTATATTTGCGCGGCGCGCCTGAAAGTCGCCGAAATTGCTGCACGAACTGATTTCGACATATCGGTTATAACTGGGCATCCAGACCTCTATATCGTAGGTCATACACGATGAAAAGCCCGTATCGCCCGTGCAGAGGAGGACGACGCGGTAGGGGATTCCGAGAGTTTGCAAGATTTTTTCGGCGTCGTTCGTGAGAGATTCCAATTCGTCGAAACTGTTTTCGGGATGCGAAAACTTGACTAATTCGACTTTGTTAAACTGATGCTGGCGGATCAAACCGCGCGTATCGCGTCCCGCGCTGCCCGCTTCGGCGCGGAAACAGGCGGTATAGGCGCAGTATTTGACGGGCAGTTCACTTTCCGAAAGAACCTCGTTCCGGTGGAGGTTTGTAACGGGGACTTCGGCGGTCGGAATCAAAAAATAGTTCGTGTTTTCAACGTGGAACATATCTTCTTCGAATTTCGGAAGCTGTCCCGTGCCGAACATACTGTCGCGGTTGACCATATACGGCGGAAAAATTTCGGTGTAGCCGTTCTCCGTATGGGCGTCCAGCATAAAATTGTAGACCGCGCGCTCCAGCCTCGCGCCCGCGCCCTTATAAACCGTAAACCTCGCGCCCGAAATCTTCGCCGCTCGCGGCCAGTCGAAAATGCCGAGAGATTCGCCGAGATCCCAATGCGGTTTCGGGGCGAAAGAGAACGCCTTCGGAACGGAAAATTTCCGGATTTCCTTGTTGTCCTTGTCGTCCTTTCCTTCGGGTACGTAAGGGGCGGTGATGTTCGGAACGGCGAAAAGAAGTTCCTCCAAACGACTCTGAACGACGGACAGCCTCGCGTCGAGTTCCTTTATCTCGCCGCCTAAGACTTTCATATTCTCAATCATTTCGGACGCGTCGGATTTTTGCCGTTTGAGGGCGGCGATTTGGTCGGAAACGGTGTTTTTTTGCGCTTTTTTCGACTCCGTTTCCTTGATTAATGACTTTCTTTCGTCGTTTAAAACGGCGATTTCCTCGATCGGATATCGCCCGCTCCGCTTAGAAAGGGCGTCTCTTACAAAGTCTATGTTTTCCGTGACAAAACGAAGATCCAGCATAATTTACCTCGCGCTTTATTTAGTTTTTTTTAAATGGCTTTATTATTTTGGGGAGTTCTAAATCTGTTTGATAAAAAGCCATACCGGTCAAGCAAAATCATCACACAAACTTAGAACTGTCTTATTTTTATTTGCTTTTTACGTGCCTTTTATTATTTTTCTTTGACGTTTTGAATATCGTGTATTATTTTTATTTGCTTTTTGAATATCTTTTATTTGCTTTCTTTGATGTTTTTATTTGCTTTTTTAAATGTTTATTTAAACGTCTTTTTTTTGATATTTTTAATTTTTTGCTTTTTCTTTGACGCCTTTGTTCGTTTTTTTTAAATTTCTTTTATTTAATGCCAAGGATTTGATTTTCTTAAATTATTTAAGTCTTTCTATTCCATTTCTAAAATTTTACGGAATCTCTCTCTGAACTCTCTCTGAACTATATTTGAATTATACTAATTAAACTTTTAATCCGCGCATAATACGGATTAAAATCCGCCCGTCTAACCGCTATATAATATAGCATTTTCTCTTTTTTGTCAAACAATTTCTTAATATATAATCGTTAAACTTTCAAATCTGGCATTACTATATGGACAATGTTCATGAACGCCATTAAGTTAACCCGACATAGCCTTTATCACCTATCAATACCGCGGCTTTTGCTTTGAGCGCGAGTTCTTCGGCGGCGGCGCGGTCGTTTTGTATTCGCGCTTGTCAAAGTATACGCGCGCATAAAACCTCTGTAATTTATCAATAAATGCAATTTATAGCCGCTTAATTATTTCCTCCGTCCAACTTTTGGGGAGCGGAACACCCCTTTTCAAAAACTTTTAATAAATATGAGAGAAGTAAATTTTTTCTTTGGGGAATATAAGGAAAATGATAAGGTCGCCCCAGCACGTTGATCCCCTCCCACGGAGGGGAATGTAAGGATAGTGAGAGAAGATCGCCCCAGCACGTTGATCCCCTCCCACGGAGGGGAATGTAAGGATAGTGAGAGGGGTCGCCCCACCCCTTTAATCCCCTCCCACGGAGGGGAATATGAGGATAGTGAGAGAAGATCGCCCCGGCACTTGTTTCTTTCAAAGAGGGGAATGTGATGATAATAAGGGAAGTTCGCCACACCGCTTGTTTCTTTCAAGGAGGGGAATGTAAGGAAAATAGCGGTTTTAAATCAAACGTACGTTTGGTTTAAAACCGCTATATAAAATGCGACGGCAAAATGCAAACATTTTGCCGGGTTTACCGCTATGACGGCATTAAACGGGCGGGAAGCCCCTCCCTCCGCCGCATTTAGATGACGGCGGCTTTTAATCCGTACGGCGTACGGATTAAAAGTTTGATTGGTATAATAGGTCGGTTTTGAAGAACAATAGCCGTATGCCGCGCCGCCGCCTTTAAACGAACGATGAAATTGCGCCCGTCTGAAATTGCTTATCGGGATTATTACAAATTGTTTATTAGTGCAAGATGCCGGTATAGTATATAAATCCGCCGTAAACAATGCCGCGGACAATCTTTGACGATTGCGAGATGCCGATATAGTATATAAATCCGCTTACACAAATACGTTGCAAACAACGCTACCGACAACCGTCGATTACCGCGAGATCGCTTTGGGGCAGTTTTTCGGTCAATTTGCGGATAATCGCGTCCGTAACCGCCGTTAAATTCCGCTTAATCCTATTAAACCTCGTCCTATCGCAGAATTTCGGAAAAACATCAGTGAAATTGCTTTTCACAAAATTAAACCAAAACCGCTCGGAATCAAAGCCGAATAACTCCGCGCAAAGGGAAAGAGAAATAATATCGACGTCGGACATGATTTGTTTGCGTATGTTTCTGTGATTTTTAACGCGTTCGGGTGCGGCTTAATCGTGTAAAAGGGTACTTTTTAGAAATAAGAATAAAAAATACTTGATTTCCGCTATAAAAAGCACTATAATACATTATATTGCGCTAAATCGACGGCGAAATATGACATTCGGCGAGAAAGTGTTAGAATTATGAGGGCGACTGCTCCCGGAGGCGCGGGACACTCTCGTCGGCTTGTTACGCATAATGGCGCGGTATTAAAGGATGTTATATCGCGAGCGATACAACTTTTGGGCGGCTGTAACTGCGAACCGTCGTGCTACAAGTGTCTCCGCAACTATGAAAACCAGAGGATTCACGAAATACTGAACAGACGGAAAGCGTTAGACTTTCTTGAGCGGGTGATGAAATAGGCGGTGATGTTCGATGAAAAAGGCGGCGAATTTATCGCAAAGTTATTTTTGCCGCTCATTTATATGATAATGAAATCATTTTTGCCATATTACCGTCGCCCATTGTGTTTTTAAATGCGTTTTATCTATCATATTGATAAAACGTTTGCTCAATCCGCTACCTCTCGGAAAGTTTTGATCGCGGCAACACGGCTCATCATTTTCGCCGCAATTTGATTTAAGATAGACATACCTCTTTATTTCATTTTTTTGTTTGCGCCGCGCTTTATCGTAACTTTATCGTATTTCTAAGACCTTTTTTTTGGGGCGGAACTATCGGCTCAAAACTATTGCCCCGCACGGATTTTCGCATAGAATCGTCTTTATGTACCCTATACGTTACTGCCCCCCCTCTACCTTTTATATACCAAAACGTTTTCTTTTTCTTGCGGTGAAACTCTGAGGGATTCGCGGATTTTTTGGACGGCTTTGTTTTGCGTCCAAGGGTTGAGGATATTTTTTTTGAAGAGGGCGGCGGTTTGTTCGGGAAATTTTATATAGCAGACGGAGAGCAGCCACGCGTTTCCCATTCTTACGTAGTAGTGCGTGTCGCGGACGCTTGCGGCGGCGGCAAGGCAGGCTTCTATATATTCCGCGTCGACGTAGAGGGCGAGCAGGAGGATCAGCCCCAGACGGATTTCCCAAGGGTTTTCGGAGTGCAGAAAGGCGGTGATTTCGGTCAGGGCTTGCGTCTTATTTTTTTCGATTTGTTTGAATTTTATCGCCGTGATATCGGTCAAGCCCCAATTTGAGATATGCGGAACGAAGTCTTTCAGCATTCGCATAAGTTCGGGATATTCGATCTTGACAAGACCGATAAGGATGCCCGCGATCATTTTTTCCTCGTGGGTTTTATACGTATTGAATTTCAAAAAACTTTTATAATCGCCTTTTGAAATACGCCGTGCAATATCGCGCATAACGGGGGTGCGCACGCCGATAATTTCGGTTTTCAGTTCGTCGTTTATGATTTTTTCGTGGAATTTTTTTAATTTTTCGTCGGCGAAAGAACGCAGATATTTCAAAAAAACGGCGTAAGTTTGTTCGTCCCAGAGGGCGGTTTCGAGATTCATAAAAGAAGGTTCTCCTTAGTTTTGTGTCGTGATTTTTATATTATGATTTCATATGCGGAATTTTTTTGCATTTAAAGTTTTGCATTTAAAGTTTTGTGTTTAAATTTTGTATTTGAATTCCGTATTAGAATTTCCCATTCGGAATATCCTCTTTAAATTCCCCTCCGCGGGAGGGGGTTGGGGGCGGGGCGGTCGATTTTGAATATCGGAAGTTTTTTTGTATTAAGAATTTCATATCCGAATTTTTTATTTTTTCCTAAAAAAATTGCAAAAAGAGTTAATACGGTATGGCGTAATGAAATATAATATAGTATAATATAATAGTATCATATTTTTTTGTGAAAATCAATTAAAGCATAAATTCGTGGAAAAGAATGAGAATCTAAGGAGGGATTTATAGCGGCGTTATGGGAAGATTTAATATGGAAACGAAGGTCAAAGAGGTTCTCGAATATCCTCCGGCGGCGGCTCTCGTCGAGGAATTAGCCCCCGGTATAACGAGCCATCCGTTCGCTTGGGTCGTCAAGGGGATGACTCTCGGACGGGCGTTTTCTTATCGGGAGGCGGTCAAGGAATATCTAAAAGTTTCGGACGCGGAAATCGACGGATTTATAAAGAGGATTTTAGATTTTTAATTTTCGCGGCTTTTTCGCGCTTTTTTATGTAAGAAAATACGGCATAGCGTATTTTTATTTTTCTTTTTTGTACGCGTATTTACGGCATAGCGTATTTTTATTTTTCTTTTTTCACGCGCGTATTTACGGAATTCTGCATTTTTTTGCATTCGCCGAAAAGATTTTTATATGGATTTTAAGAATTCCTCGCTTTTTTTCATAGCCTCTTTCGCCATTTTGAAATTGTGATTCAAGTGAAAACAATGGTTGTCAAACAGTTTCGTCGAATGGAATGACGAAACCTCTACGCCCTTTTCCGCCAGCGTTTTTTCAAAAATTTCGCCGTGATTTTTGCAGAAAATGTCCTTTTTCGCGTACACCAAAAACGCTTTCGGATAGTTTTCGTCGACGAAGTCCATCGGGGAAAATTGACGGATATATTTGAAATCGTTTATATGATTGATGTCGTAGCCCGTGATGTCCGTCATCATTTTGTTGACCAGATCGAAGGGGACTTTCGCCTCCATCGCCGTTTGAATGTCGTAAGGTCCGCAATAGAGCAGCACGCCCGCCGCCTTGACGTTCGGACGTTCGATCCCGAGAGAGTTTGCAAAGCCTTCTTTTTCGGCGGTCAGCGCGCCGAGAGCCGCGAGAGCCGCGCCGGCGGAGTCGCCCGACAAAACGATTTTTGACGTATCGAAATTATATTTTTCCGCGTTTTTTTCCGCCCACGTCATTGCTTTCGCGACGCTTTCAAGACAGAAGGGGAATTTGTTTTCGGGTCCGACGCCGTAGTTTATGTTGAACACCGCGTATCCCGCCGCCGCGACGTACGCGCTGAAATAGCGGCGGTATTTCTTTTCGCCGGCGACGAAGCCGCCGCCGTGAACATTGATGAGGAGAGGTTTTTTGGGCGGCGTTTTTTGCGCGTTGACGCTTATTGTATCGCCGTTCGAGCCGTTTGATTTTGAAGCGTTGACGCTTATTGCGCCGCCGTTCGAGCCGTTTATTTTTGCGGAATCCGCGCTTATTGCGCTTTCGTCCGCGTCATTCGGGCTTTTGAAGTATAGGTCGCCCTTTCGTATGTCCGGGTACGCGTCGTCGTATACGATATCGTGAATTACGGAAATGTGTTTTTTTCTGACAAAAGTTTTGTAGCCGTTGTTTTGAATGGGATCCATCGAGAGGTCGATGATTTTAAATACTGTTTTTGCCGTCATATTATATTCTCCTTAAACGTAATGAATTTTGATTATAGCCGTTAATAAAAACGCGAACCGTTTTTGATCTTTTATCGGTTGAATTCAGATAAAAACGCGAACTGTTTTTGATCTTTTATCGGTTGAATTCATATAAAAACGGAAATTGTTTTTGATCTTTTATCGGTTGAATTCATATAAAAACGGAAATTATATTTGATCTTTTATCGGTTGAATTCCGAAAATAAGACGATATTATTTTTTTTAACCGTCGTTAAATTCCTCGTTTTTATCAAACAATTCATAGATAACGAGGCGGTTTTTTTGACGGACGGCGGCGGTGAATCCGGCGTTTTCCGTCGCCGCGATAAGGATTTTTATAATCCGCACGTCGTTTAGGTCGTCGTTTTTTAGATATACGAGATAGAGATCGCCGTTAGATTTGTCCTCGCGGATCAAGCGCATATACGCGAACGGAATTTTTTGTGTGAAAAACCCGAAACGAATCGACAGGACGGACTCTCCGAAAGCGTAAAACGAATAGAACGCCGAAAAAACGAGAAACCCTCCCGCGAAAAGAATTACCGCCGCGGAGATTGCCGCGCCCGTCGGGGAGGATTCCCGATAAAAAACGACGGTGAAAACGGCTGCGCAAAAAAGAAGCGCGGCGGCGGCGATAACGGCGGTATTGAGTTCCTTTTTATTTTTCAATTTTATGCGGTTTTTCATTTCGGCTCCGAATAGGCGGTGAAATTTTGTTGGATTTTTTTTAGGCGCGTGCGCGGCGGACTTTTTTTGTTCGGAATTTATATCTTAAAGAGCGCGTTTTCATTAATTTTCTCGGCGGCTTAGGCGCGAAGGGTGAGTTTTTTTGATTTTTTTTCGGTTTGGAATTTTTATTTTACGGAATGTTTTTTCCATTAATTTTTTCGGAAGTTTAGGCGCGAAGGAGCGCGTTTTTTTTGATTTTTTTCGGTTTGGAATTTGCGTTTTGCGGAATGCGTTTTCGTTGCGTTCGGCGCGGCAATGTGAAATTTTCTCTCGCCCGGAAATGTCAACGTAATCTTTAAAATATTATATATATAATTTTAACTCTTGTTAAGAAAAAAGTAAATACTATTTTGGAAAAAAAAGAAAATTTTTATACTTTTTCGCTTTGGAAACGACAATTTTTCATCGTTTTTTTGCGCGGCGCATAAAAAACGGCGGAGGATACACTCGTCGAGCAAAGGTTTTTGCGGAATTTAGCGCAATAGGTATTATTTTGTCTTTTATTTTCTGAATTTTGTACAAAAATACTAAAAATGGTTTGTAATATACTATAAATCGATATAATTTATCAAAAATAATATTATTTATATACAATTCCTATTGTTTTTTTATTTATTTTGTTTTATAATATAGTCATTCAAAAACAATACGGAGGTTTTTTTATGGCGGTTATGGTTAAGAATACGATACAGGCTCTCGCCTCGGAAGCGAAAAATCGCTTGAAGCGCGGCTATTGGAACGACGTCAAAGAGCGGCGCAAAGAGGAATGCGCGGGACGGGTGAAACGCGCCGATAACGAGTTGACGGCGGAGGAAAAATTTTATTACGGAAAGGTAAAAAAGATTCTCGCCGAAAGTGAAAACGCGGTCATAATAAACCCGATCGGGCTGCTTATGGACAAAAAATATTACGCCGGGCTGGACGCTTGCGAAAAGCAATTATATGTTTTTAAACTGTCCGCGATATACATAAGCGTTAAGCGTAAAATACAAAAAGGCGCGGAAGCCGCGGCGGCGAACGGTTGAGGACGGAAGGGGGAAACCTTTTAAAGAATTTCCGCGCCTATGTACCGCGCCCCAAGAGTTGGACAGAGGAAAAAGATTATGATATAATAGAAAAGGAGGGAGCGGGAGTATGGGAAAGAATAGGAAGTATGACGGTAAATTCAAGCAAGAAGTAATTGA
>JAISNN010000014.1 GCA_031276195.1 Clostridiales bacterium | reverse complement strand
GCCGCTTCGATAGCCTCTATTCCGTCCTCATACGCCTCGTTCCATTGTTCAAGGCTGCCCTGATCGTAACTCTCGTTCGCCGCGATCACTTTGTCGTATTCGATCGCCAAAAGTTCCTTTAACGCCGCCTTTAACTGCCCTAATAACTTCGTCGTTTCCGTCCATTTCGCGGTCAGTATAAGGTTTCCGCTCGCCGTACCGCCCTCGAACAGCGTTCCGCCCTCGTATACCCAACCGGCAAAGTCATAACCCTCCCTTGTCGGATCTGTTTCGGGGAACCTCACCGCCTCGTCTTTTCTCAGCGTTATCTCATAATACGGCTCGTCTAAACCCTCTACTACAAAACTCACCGTATAACTCTCTACCGCCGTCCATTTCGCGACCAGCGTCAGCGTTGCGTTGACTTCCGCGCCGTCAAACAGCGCGCCGCCCTCGTACGCCCAGCCCGCGAATTCATACCCGTCCTTTGTCGGCTCAACTTCGGGAAAGATTACCTCTCCGCCCTTTTTAACCGTCGTTTCGTCATATATCACACCGTCAACGACGAATACGACGGCATATATTTCCTCTTTTTCTTCCTCTTCCTCTTTTCCGAAATATCTTTCCGCAAACACCCCCGACGCAAGAGCGGCCGCCGCCAAAAGAATCAACCCGGCGAGAGTCATAAATATCTTGCCGCCTTTTTTAACTTTCATAATTTGAAACCTCCGTAATTTACTTTGTTTTTTATTTTTTGCATTTGTTCTTATTTTTTTGGATAGTTCTAAGTTTGTGTGATGATTTTGCTTGACCGGTATTACTTTTTATCACGCAGATTTAGAACTCCCTTTTTTTGAAAACGTCGAAAAACGATATCCGTGCCTCAACGGAAAATTGATTTTTTCGTTTTTGTTTTATTTTTACCGCTTTTGTGCCGCATTTTGCAAACGTCAAAAAAACGACCGCGCACGCCTTGAAAATCAAACGATTTCAAGCCGTACACGACCGTTTTGAAGTTTTTTATGAAAATTCGTTGCAACGGAAAAAGACCCGTTTAAAGGGTAAATTCGCCCCCCCCCCCGTATAACATCTGTCATCTCATATGTTATACAACTGCCGCTCTCGCTCACAAACTTTTTCATATCCGTATATCTCTCTCTTTTGCTAAATTTTTCACCATACCTAAATCTTTTTTCATTTTTCTTTATTATAACACAACTTTATCCGTTTGTAAATAGAAAATTCACACTTTGTTTTTGTTTTTCTGTCGTTCTAAAATTATTTTTATCTTTTTACGGTGTCCGGTGTTTTTTATTCCGATTTGAACTATAAAAAAAATATTAACTTTTTTTAATTTACATATTGACTGCGCCCTTGCTATGTGTTATAATAGTCCAAGTGTACATTTGAGATATGTATTAGAATGTTTTATGGTTCAAATCTCACGTATTTGTCGTATATATCGGTTGCGTCATAATTTAAGCCAAAGCGTACTTGTTGCATATATCAAAACGCTTTTCCGTTTAAATCTCACGTATTTGTCGTATATATCGATATGCGTCATAATTTAAATTAAAGCGTATTTGTTGCATATATCGAAACGCTTTTCCGTTCAAATAACGATTTATTTCGCATACTAAAAACGCCTTGCACCATAAAAAAAACAAAAAAATTCGGGATTCGGGAGAAAAAAATGGCAAATTCAACGAAAAAATTCCTCTCGGCGAAAGAAGTCGCCGCCTATTCCTTGGGGCTTTTCGGCTTTCAACTGATTTTCGGCTATCTGAACTCCTATCAAGCGGAATTTTATATGACCGCTATGGGCGCGAACCTCGCCGTCGTCGGAATGTTGATTTTGGTCGTCAAGATCGTTTCGGCGGTTTTTGATCCGATCGTCGGCAATCTGATCGAAAAAAAGGGCAAACTAAAACCATTTATCCTGCTCTCAACACCACTGCTCTTTATCACCGCCGTTTGGGTCTTTATCGACGTTCCACTCTCGGGCGCGTGGCTCTATATCTATATATTCTTTACCTTTTTGCTTTTTAGTATGTCGGCGTCGCTGGGCGATATCCCCTCGCAAGCGATCGCGTCCGTCGTTACCCCCGATCCTACCGAAAGAACTAACCTCATTTCACTCTCGGGCATTTTCAAAGCCGCGGGACTTACCGCCGCGGCAACCGTCGTTCCGATCGTATGTCTGATCGTGCCGGGCGGCTCGCAATTCATAACGCAAAACAACGAACCCGATACCCCTATGAGCGTCGGCGAATTCACAATCTCCGCGCTCGTCATCGCGCTCGTCGGCTGCGCGCTCTTTTTGCTCATCTATTTCCTTAATAAAGAACGCGTGCCTTATTATGCGGAAAAAACGAATTTCCGCGATATGATAGGCTCGCTCAAAAATAATAAGCCCTTTATGCTCGTCATCATCTCCTGCTTCTTGGGCTTCGGACGGCAAATCCAAACGGGTATCGGAATTCAAGCCGCAAATACCCTCCTCGACAGCCAAAGCCTCGCCTTTCTAATAGGTCTGCCGACCGCGATCGGCGCGCTCATAAGTATGGCTATGACGCCCGCCTTGATCAAAAAAATCGGCGAAAAAAAGACCTATATCGGCGTTTCCGTCTACGGCTTCGCCGCGTCTATGATCTCCTTTTTTGTGGGCTACAACAACTTTTGGGTTATGATGATATTCTTGTTCTTGACGGGCTTGCAGTTCGGCGTCGTCAATATTATGCCGCTCGTTATGACGGCGGACACCGTAGACTATTACGAATATAAAACGGGCAAACGCGCCGAAGGAACTTTTTATGCGGTTTTGAGCCTGACAATCAAAGTTACGCTGGCGTTGGGAACGGCTCTGGGCTTGATCTTGGTCAGCGTCTCAAAGTATAATACGGAATTGCTGATGCAAGCCCCCGCAACGAAAGATTTAATCTATTTCGCATATATCGCCGCGCCGGGTATTTTCTCTCTGCTCTCGATATTCCCGATTTTGAAATATGACATCTTCGGAAAAAGAAAAGCGGAAATCGCCGAAGAATTGCAAAAAATCAGAGAGACGGCAAAACCGGCGAAAGAATAGATTGAAACCAAAACCGAACGAAAGATTTTTTGAAAACCCGTATTGAAAAATGAACGATACGGGTTTTTTTTGACGCTTTTTTGACGCTTTTTTGACGCTTTTTTAACGGTTTTTTAACGGTTTTTTAACGCTTTTTTAACGCTTTTTGACTTTTATTTTTTTAATTTTATTATTTTTTAATCGGTCGCCCGCTCCCGCTCCTCCCGCGGAGGGGAATTTTTGTGCGGATTAATTTTGTACTTTTCATCACCGCCGACCGCTAACGCCTATAATTACTAACCGCTAACCAAAACCGCTAATACTCATTTTTTTTCTCTCTCCCTCATATATTGATTTATATGGAAAAAAATTATATTATCACCGCCTTTGCCGTCAAGCGCGAAACCCCTTATTCCGAAATGAAAATCTTAGGGAAAACGCCGCGCGAATATCTCGCGCAAAATTTAACGGCGGACGGGTGTTTTTCCGTCGTCGAAACGGACGACCCGACCGCCGCCGAAAGGTCTAAGACGGGCGATTTTTCCGTTCTCTTATATTCGGATATGCCGCTCGTAACAAAAGAGGAGATTATAGGAATTTGCAAGAGTATGGTATACGGAAATCTGGACGGCGCGCGGATCAAAGACGCGCGAATCTACAAAAACAATCCCTCCGATATACCCGCCGTCATAAACCTTCGGAACGAAAACTTCCTCGCCGTATCCGACGGGCAGTCGTTCGCGGAGGCATACGGGATTTTGAGAAAAAAAATTCTCCTCGTTCATATCGAAAGAGGAGTGATTATCCCCGATTTGAATTCCGTTTCGATCGACGCGGACGTCCTCATAAAAAAAGGAACTTATATCGCGCCGAATAACGTCGTCAAAGGAAATACCGTGATCGGTCAAAACAACCGAATCGAAAGCGGAAATATAATCGAAAACTGCGCTATCGGAGATGAAAATACCGTCGTTCAATCAAATTTATCAGCCTGCAATATCGCTCAAAGAAACCGCATTGAGGCTTGCATATTTAAGGACGGTGCGAAAATCGGAGATGAAAATATCGCCGTTCAATCAAATTTATCGGGGTGCAATATCGCTCACCGCTGCTCCGTCGGTCCCTTCGCCACTCTCCGTGAGGGCGCGGAAATCGGGAGCGGATGCCGTATCGGCGACTATGTGGAAATCAAAAAATCCGTGCTTCGCGACGGAGTTAAGTCCGCGCACTTAGCCTATATCGGCGACGCGGAGATCGGACAAAAAACTAACGTCGGCTGCGGGACGGTTTTTGCAAACTATAACGGGAAAATCAAACAAAAAACTTTCGTCGGCGAAAACGTCTTTATCGGCGCGAATACAAACCTCGTCGCGCCGCTCACCGTCGGGAATAACGCCTTTATCGCCGCAGGCTCGACGATAACCGAAAATATTCCCGAAAATTCGTTCGCTATCGCGCGCGAAAGACAAATTATAAAGGAAAGGAAAAAAGATTAGAGTCTACTATTTTTATTTTAATTTTTATTTTACCTATATTTTGTCGTTTAAATGCGCCTTTACATAGGCTTCGATCAGTCCGTAAGTATTCGTTTCGTCTTTGTCTAATTCGTAAAACCTGTCGTCAAAGGCGTCAAACTCCTCGTTGTCGTCGTATAACCCGCTGAATTTTTCAAGATCGCGGCAATTCGACGCGCTGATATTAAAGGTTTGGCGCGCCGCCGCCGCTTGAAGCGCCGCGAAAGCGTCTTTATATATGCCCGACAACGCCGTCATTCCGATCGCCGAAAGCGCGCCCTCTATCAACTCGAAATGCGCGGAGTCTTGATTGAAAAAATATTGAATAAAACCGCCGTTGTTGATCTCGTCGCAAAGAATCTGCGCGAGATAGACGTTCCGAACGACTTCGTTCGCCTTGCGGAGAGCCTTTCCCTCGTTCTTTGCGTTGCAAAATATGTCTATGCCGTAGTCAAACAACGCCGCGCGGATATCGTCGGGATTTTCCTTTACTATATCTCCGATCGTCATAAGAAAGACCTCTTTTTTATTTTTGTTTTTATTTTTGTTTTTTAATACGGGGGAAAACTTTTTAAAAAAAGTTTTTTCCACGCGCCTCTTTTCAAAAATTTTTAGTGATTTTCAATTAGTGATTTTTTCTATAAATAAATTACGCGGCAAGAACCTTTAAGATATAAAAATTTAATTCTTACCCGATAAGCATCTTTCTCTAACTTTTAGCGTTTTAACCGTTCGCCTTTTTAGTCGTTTGATTTTTCATTTTTTCGTTTTTTACTTTTCCGTTTTAAATTTTTGTTTCATTCTCAAATCGTTGCTCAAAATTCTCTTTCTGATCCGGATATTTTTCGGCGTGATTTCGAGAAGTTCGTCGTCGCGGATAAATTCTATCGCCTCTTCTAACGACATTCTCTTTATCGGATTCAATCTCAACGCCTCGTCCGAACCCGACGCGCGCATATTCGTTACGTGCTTTTTTTTGCACACGTTGACCGCGATATCGTCGCCCTTCGGCGAAACGCCCACTACCATACCCTCGTATACGGGCGTACCCGCGCCGATAAACAATTCGCCGCGTCCCTGCGCGTTATGCAAGCCGTACGTTACCGCCTCGCCGCTCTCGAACGCGATCAACGAACCCTCGCTCCGTCTGACAACCTCGCCCTTGAACGGTCCGTAGCCGTGAAAAATCGTATTCATCACGCCTTCGCCGCTCGTGTCCGTCAAAAATTCCGAACGATAACCGAACAAACCGCGCGACGGAATCAAAAATTCCAAACGCATACGGCTGCCCGCGGACGTCATCTTTAAAAGTTCGCCCTTTCTCGCGCCCATCTTTTCAAAAATATAGCCGACTCTGTTTTCGGGTACGTCCACGATCAATTCGTCTATCGGTTCGTGCGTAACTCCGTCGATCTCCTTATAAATCACACGCGGCGTTCCGACCTGAAATTCATAGCCCGCCCTGCGCATATTCTCGATCAAAACCGAAAGGTGCATTTCGCCGCGTCCGCAAACCCTGTACGCGTCGGCGGATTCGGTATTGTATACCTTTAAGGACACGTCGCGCAGCATTTCCTTGAACAACTTTTCCTTTAAATGGCGCGTCGTAACAAACTTTCCCTCGCGCCCCGCGAAAGGACTGTCGTTCACGTAAAAATACATCTCGACCGTCGGCTCGCTGATCTTTACGAACGGCACGGGTTCGACGGCGTTCACGGACGCGACCGTGTCGCCTATATTTATGCTCTCTATCCCCGAAAAACAGACGATATCCCCGACGGTCGCCGTCTGTATCGGCGTTTTTTTCAAACCCTCGATCTGGTATAGACTGACGATCTTGCTCTTGTACGGCGTCATTCCTCCGTGAAAATTGCAGACCGAAACCTCGCCGTTGACGGAAATTTTGCCGCGCTCGATCCTCCCGATCCCGATTCTGCCCACAAAATCGTTGTAGTCGATTGAGGACACAAGCAACTGCAATTCGCCGTCCGGGTCGCCCTCGGGCGGTTTGATATAGTTTATGATCGTTTCAAACAACGTTTCCAAATTTTTTTCGGGGGATTTATAGTCTTTCGACGCCGTGCCGTGCCGCCCCGAACAGTATATTATCGGGCTTCGCAAATGCTCGTCGGACGCGTCCAACTCCAAAAATAATTCCAAAATCTCGTCTTCGACCACGGACAGCCTCGCGTCCGGTCTGTCGATCTTGTTCACGACGATGATCACGCGCAGATCGAGTTCCAAAGCCTTTTGCATAACGAAACGCGTCTGCGGCATCGGCCCCTCCGCCGCATCGACAAGCAGCAATACGCCGCTGACCATCTTTAAAACACGCTCGACTTCGCCCGAAAAATCGGCGTGTCCGGGCGTGTCGATGACGTTGATTTTTATGTCCTTATAGTGAATGGACGTATTTTTCGCCAGAATTGTGATTCCGCGTTCTTTTTCAAGGTCGTTAGAGTCCATAACGCGCTCTTCGACCGCTTGATTTTCTCTGAACGTACCGCTTTGCTTTAACATTTCGTCTACTAACGTAGTCTTGCCGTGGTCAACGTGCGCGATAATCGCTATATTTCTTAGATCTTGCCTTATCATAAATGTTTTCTAAATTCCCGTTTTGTTCGTTCTGCCCTAAATATTTGTTTTTATTTTTATTTTTATTTTTATTTATTTTATATCCGTTTGTTTGTTTTTTATTCCGAAACGAATAATTATCTTTATTTTACATTATTCGCTTTAATTCGGCGTTTAAGTTTAAGCATCTCTTTTCTCTTTTATTATTCTCTTTATTTCCTAATTCGTTTATCCGTATATCTTATTATTCTTTGAGCGTTCTAAAAATTCTGAATATAACGGCTGAGCGGCGGTTTTAAATCCGTACGTTTAATCGGTATCGCTTTTTATAGCGAAAATTAAAACTCTCTTTATGTCCGTTTATGTTTTTTCGTTTATTCCGCCGAACATAGCGTTTATCTTCTCTTATATCCGAAACTCTTAAAGTTTTTCGTTCCGTTTTTCTTGAAATTGTTTGAGAAATTGCTGTTCGCTTCGCTGTAATCCTTCTCGGTTTCGGGCGATGTTTCACGTTGAACATTTTCGGTTTGCGCCTCTTTGTCCTCGGAATAGTCCGGTCTTACGCGCGGTTCGTAGGTTTTTTCTCCGCGGTTATAGCCGCCGTTCGATCCTCCCCCGTTGTAGCCGCCGCGTCCGCTTCTCTCGCCGCCATAGGTTCTCTCGCCGTTATTATAACTTCTCCCGCCGCCGTTATACGGTCTGTCGCCGCGCGGCGCGCCTCTGCTTCCGTCGTAGGATCTGCCGCCTCCGTAGCCGCCGTTTCCGCGTCCGCGGTCGCCGCCCTTGTTATAACCGCCGCCCTCATATTTTTTGTCGCGGTTAAAGGTTCTCCCGCCGCCGCCGTAAGGACGGCTGTCCGAATTCGGGCGGACGTTTTTCGGAGTAATGACCACATACCTATTCGGTTCCTCTCCCAAACTCTCCGTCGTAACAAGTTCGCTGTCTTGCAACGCCGAATGAATTATGCGGCGTTCATAAGGATTCATCGGCTCCAACTCGACCTTCCTGCCCGTCCTGTCCGCTTTTTGCGCCAATTTTTTTGCAAGCCCCGTGAGAATTTCCTTTCTCTTTTCGCGGTAGTTTTCGGTGTTGACGGAAATTCTGATAAAATCTTTCGTGTTTTTGTTCGCCATCAAAAGAGCCAAATACTGAACGCTGTCCAATATGTCGCCGCGATAGCCGATCGCAAGCGCGCTGTCCGCGCCCGTGATTTCGATATTATTTCCGTCCTCGGTTTTGGTCAGACTTGCGTACGCGTCGAATTTCATATACGAAAACAAATTGTTGATAAAATCCGCCGCCGCTTGTTCGGGCTTGATTTTCGGCGTGATTTTCACGACGGCCTTAGAAAAAAGTCCGCCCTGGCTTACGATCTCGATTTCCGCTTCTTCCGCGGTGATTTGCAGTTCTTTCAGCCCCAACTCGATTGCCTGCTCAACCTTATGAGCCTTAAATTCCATTCCTTCCATATTTATCTTCATTCCTTCATAGTTATTTAATTTTTAATGAATTACGGTAAATTACGGTTTGTCTTTGTCCTTCAACAATGACACGCGCTAAATTACAACTTGTCTATGTCCTTAAACTTCGATTCCGTCTTTTCTAAAATCTTTTTGGCTTTCGCCTCTTGCTCTCTCTCCGCTTTTTCCTTTTCCTCTTGTTCTTTCTTTTTTCTCATAGCCTCCAATTCGGACTTTCTGACATACGTCGTATTCGCCGCAACAATCTCTTCTTGCTTGTCCTTTTTTGCGTATACCTTATTATATATAAAATTGAAAGCGATTGAAAAAGACGAACTGACGACCAAATATAACGTGAACGCGCCGCTGTAAAACAATGCGAAAACAAACATCATCGCGGGCATCATAAACATCGACACCTTAGACGACATCTGCGCCTGCTTTGCGCTTGCCTCCGGATCGCCGCCCATCGGGTTCATCATATTCATATTCATATTCGGCTGTTGATTTTGCTGAGGGTTTAATTTCATCATAAGGAGGTTCAAAAGCAAGCAAATTATCGGCAGAATTAAAAACCCGTTCGGCTTGTTTCCGTATTCTCTCATGATCGGACCCATAATTTTGTTGTATTCCGCCTCGTTCAGCCCCGCGACCTTCGCGTTGATCCTCCCCATTCCTAAGAAACCGCCGTTCTCTCCCGAAAATAAGCCGTAGTCCGGGACAACCTTGCTCCAAGGCGCGTCGGGCATAAAGATGTTTTGAACCCAAGGCAAACCGTCGCGTTTTTTCGCATACGCCGCCCTTACCGCCGTCTCCGCTCCCGGCTTTGCCGCCGCCGCGATTTCCGTTTTCAGCGCGTCCACCGCCTGACGGTCTGTCGTTGCAATTTCGTTTATCTTTTCTTTACGCGCCGTGTCCGAAGATTCCAAATTCCACTCGGGAAAACGATCTTTTATAAATTTATTTTCTTTCTCTTTCTCAATCGGATTATAAACCGCGTAATACTCCGTTTTCAAATCCTCAAAAACCGTTTCGTTTTGATATTTGACCATCGCGGTAAAGCCCGAAAACACAACGCCGAACACGACGAGCGTTACGATCATCGGGAGGCACGCCCCCAACATCGAATAGCCGTGTTCCTTATATATAAGCTGCTGCCTTTGCATATAAAGTTGCTGGTTGTCGCCGACCTCTTTCCTCAGTTGGGCGAGTTTCGGCTCCATAACTTTCATCGCTTTTTTGTTTTTGCGCATCAAATGCTTCTGCCAAAAATCCAACGGCGACGTAACCGCTTTAAAAATGAGCGTGAAAACTACTACCGTGAGCGCGTAATTACCGATTCCCTCGTGCAGAAATTGGATAAATTTCCCGAATAAATTCGTCATCTCCGCGCCGAAAATTATACTAACCATTTGGCTTCACCTCCGAAATTTTCCTTTAAAGGGGCATATCCGCGGCTTTTTGAAAAAGGATTACATTTCAAAATCCTCACGCCGCCCTTGACGCAGCCTATAAATACGCCGTATTTTTCAATCGCCTCGTAGGTATACATCGAACAAGTCGGCGTAAATTTGCAATGCGCGCTTTTTCGCCCGCTGATATATTTTTTATAAAACAAAATCAATTTAAAACAAATGTTTTTTATCATACTTTCCGCTTCGCTTCCAAAACTTCGGCGTCGGTTTTTATCTTTACTTTCAATCAAGAATTTTTCATATGACCATCCGCGCCCGCCTTGTCAAACTTCCCTATAAAAAATACTTTTCCGTTATCGGCAATACAGCAGTTCTTGCAAATTCAATCTGTCTTTTAACTGCCGTATCGCTTCCCGGCTTTTTCTAAATGCGCCTTTATACTGCCGCAATGCCGTAATTCTTGCAAATTCAATCTGTCTTTTAAACGCCGTACGCTTCCCGGCTTTTTCTAAGTGCGCCTTTATACTGCCGCAATACCGCGTTCTTATAAATCCGCTCAACTTTTTTAATGCCGTAATTTTTTAAACGCGTATAGTCTTTTTCAATTCCGCATCTTTTTTAGCGCCGCTGCATATTAAAAATCTTCACGCGCCGCCGTCGATAAACATACCCGTCTTTTTGAGTAACGCCGTCATAGCGTTCAAAAGTTCTTGATATGTCGCCGTCGCAGCCGCCTCTCTCGCCACCACGACGTAATTATATTTCTTGTTCAGCCTCGGAATCAACGACCTAAACCCCTCTTTCAACCGACGCTTGACCTTGTTCCGCACGACGCTTTTCCCGATCTTTTTGCCGATCGAAAACCCCGCCTTCAAAAAATATCTCGTCTTGACAAACAGTATCACCATAAATCTGTTCGCCGCGCTCTGACCGTTTTTGTATATATAATTAAAAGACGAATTTTGCGTCAATCTGTATTTTGCTTGCATTTTTTAATCAATCTTTTCTTTTACGCGCCTTTTGAATTTTCAAAAAGAACGGGCGCAATTCATTTCTACACCGTCGATACGCGGCGGGACTTGGGAGCGGTTGTTTTCATATCGTCAAATTGAAAATAATCATTTTTTGCCGATATCCGGATAAGCCGCTTTTGCATCGACATTATTTAACGTCCGAAACAATCACTATTAAATCGATCATTCGGTACGCCTTTCAGCCCCGGCATATTTTATTCCCGAAATGACCGTTAATAATAATCGTTTTTTGATCGGCGAATAAATTTTTAAACAATCATTTTTGCGGAAATAAATGAAATTTCCGCTAATGCGGCTTTTTTAAAAAATGCGGCTTTTAAACTCAAACCGCATTTTTCGTAAACCGGTGTTTTCAAGGCTTGCCGCGAAAAACACGCGAAGCCGCCCAACACCAAAAAACTATGCGGACAATTTCGCTCTGCCCTTTTTGCGTCTGCTCGCCAGAATATTTCTGCCGGATTTGGTCTTCATTCTTTTTCTGAATCCGTGAACCTTGCTGCGTTGTCTTTTTTTCGGTTGGTAAGTTCTTTTCATTATATCGCACCTCTTATTATTTTTCTTTTTTTACGGTGATTATATTATAAGTCATTTAACAACTCTTGTCAACTAATTTTCGCTCCGCAAAAACTTATTTACTCCATAATTTTAATTTGCCCGATATTGATATATTTTTCTCTTTTTACAATATGTTTTCCCTTTTTACCCATTGAAAATTTTCACGGAATGTTTTTCGCCTTTTATTATATTCCGCTCTTTTTCCGCGTCCGGTTTTCAATCCCCATTATTATATCTTGCCCTCTCTTTTATTTTTCTCTCCCCTCTTTTTTCCGTATCCGCATTTCAACTTCTATTATATCCGCCCCTTTTGCTTCCCCGTTCTCCAATTTTTATTCCGTTCCGCGCTCTCCCGCGTTACGGAATAAATAAGTTTTTTCCTTTGCTTTTTTCAATATTATTATATCCGTTTATTTTTTGCATTTTTCATTCTGCCGCGCTCTTTCGGATTTCGTTTGCGCTTTAAATATTTATTATATCTTTTCGTTGTTCGCGGTTTTTATTTTTCAATTTTTATTCCGTTCTACGCTCCTCCCGGATTCCGTTTATGTTTTTTAATTTCCATTATATATATTTTTTGCTTTTTCCGTTCCGTTTTTTTGGTTTGCTTTTTGTTTTTCACTTTCCGTTTTTATAAGAAAGCGGTTTTCGTTTTCTTTTGTTTTCGCTTTTTCATTTGAACATTTTGCCGTTTTTCCTTATTTTCTTGTGCCAATTCTTCGTTTTTTCATCCGCGTTTTTCCTTGTTTTATATCGTTTTTGTCTTTTTTCTTGTGTTTTTCCTTGTTCTCCGTTTCTTTTCCCTTTATTTTTCCTTTATATTTTGCGTTTCCGTTTCGATTTCTTTATGTCCCGTTTTTTCGTTGTACTGCTTTTTTGTTTCCTTTTGCTGCCGCGTTTTTATCTTTAACATCCGGCGTTTTTTGTTTCCCTTCGTTTTTATATTATGATCTATTCTTTCACTTTTCAGACACACGGTTTTCTTTAACATCTTTTCATCCTTTAAAATTAAGACTTTTTTCTTTTGATTTTATTTCTTGACCGTTTTTTCTTTCTCGCTCCTTTCCGTTTTTTAAAATTTTCAGCCGTTTTATCCGCGATTTTTTATTCTCAGTCCGCTTTTGATAGTCCCCTCCGCTTTCTCCGCTTTTTTATACTTTAAAAAAATCTTTCGCTAATGTGTTTTTGGGCTTTATTTTTTTAATCGCTTTATGTTTCCGCTTCTCATTTATTCCGATCAATATATTTTTATCGTTTCCCACTTTAAATTTTTTAAGTAGTATATTCAATATTTTGTTTTTACTCTAATGTTCACCTATCTCTTTCCCCTCTCACTTTTCATTTCTCCGTTCCGCTCCCGCCTTTTTTGCATTTTTTGTCTTGCTTCACGTTTCAGGGACTATTTTTGCCTTTTTCGTCGTTTTTTTGACCCTCTAAATCGCTTCATCTCGCCGCATCTAATTCCCCAAAAAACGTGGTTTTCTCGGGGATTTTCACCGTTTTTCTCCGTTTTGCCGATTTTGCCTGTCATTTAAACGCGTTATACAACACGCCCCATTCTTTTGATCGGTTTTGTCCGCCGCAAAGTGCCCGGAAATTCTTAAAAATCTTATTTTCTTCCTATCCCCGTCAAACTAAAAGCGGCTCCTCCGATTTTTAAAACGCTTTTACCTCTATCGGCAAATTTCCTTAAATCCCCTTTTAAAAATTTTCAATTTAAAAAATATCAAAACTTAGATCAATATGTTTCACGTGAAACAAAATTGCCTCCCGGGCGTTCCGCAAGACAAACTCTAATATTGTCCGATATGCGTTTGCGTGAATCTTAAACCCGCGCATTAATATAACGGTCATACTTCTAAATTAAACGCGCGTTTAATTTAAAGACGCATAATGCGTATGAACAAAAGATTATATTTTGCCCTTTACCGCCGGCGAATATAACTTTGTTTTCTTATTGTTTCACGTGAAACATTTGCCGTTTCGTCTCGAAAATTTTTCGTAGTTTTTATGAAATGAAGTTATTTTTTCTTGAAAATTATCCGTAAATCTCTTAAAACTCTCTGTTTTTGTAGTTTTTTAAAAATTTTACGCTTGGTTTAAAGGAATTTAATCTCGCCAAACTTCCGACATTTCAATTTACGCACAATTTTAGCATTCTTTTTTTTCGCTCGCGCCGCCCGTTCGCGGAAAAATATAGCGATTAAACTTTTAAGTCAAACATAAAACCGCGCTATAAGAGTGTTTGCAAAATGCTTGCATTTTGCCGGGTTTTTCGCTATATACGGCATTAAAGGGGCGAATTCCTCCCTCGCCGTCTTTATCGACGGCGGATTTTTATCCGTACGCCGCAAGGATAAAAAGTTTAATTGGCATAATGTTTCACGTGAAACATTGCAACGTTCGGACTTTATAAAAACTTTCATTAAGTTAAGTCGGGTTTAAAAGCGCAACGAGCATAAAAGATTTTCACATTTTTCTTGAAAATATTGATAAAATTCAAAAAAGGACCTCAAAATGTCATCTTTTAGAAAAATATTGATTGTGAAATTTTTAACAATCAAATTATTTCATAAATATAAATCAATCAAATGTCGTATACTTGAACGTTTTTACATACATATATCACTTGGCTGCCGTTAATTTTTGTTCTTTATATTTCAAATGCTCTATTTGTTTTTTCAATGCAAAAACGAGAAAATCTTTTTATTTAATCTATATTTACCGTGTGAAACGGTTTGGTTGAGAAATCTTTTATCGTTTTTTAGGTTTGTTTATGAACGATTCTAATTAAACTTTCAACCATATACCGTAAAATCCGCACGTTTAATGCCGTTATAATGGTAAATACGGCAAAATGTGTGTGTGTTTTCTCCTCATTTTATAGAGCGGTTTTTAATCAAACATATGCTTGATTAAAAAGTTTAGCCGCTATATGAATGCGCATTCTTATGAAAATCAAAAAAGAGCCTCGAAATCGCCTTCAAGTGAGCGGCTGTAAATGTTTCACGTGAAACATTTAATTTGGTCATAATATGCGGCGAAACATATTACGTTTTATAATTTACCGCAATAAGCCCTCAAACGGGCAATTTGCCGCTTTTCGCATCAAAATCAGCGCAGGATTTTAATCCGTACGACGTATAAATTAAACGTTTGGCGAATATAAATTAAAAATGTAAAAATTATGCTAAAACTTTATTTGCATAAAAAATATAAACGCTATTAAATGAAGATAACGTTGACTTCTCTTAATATTAATTTTCGCAATATTTTGAGAAGAACATATTAGTGTAACTAATTGTACGGATTCAATAGAGATATAAAAAACGGGAGAGAAAATATAAAAACTTTGCGTTTAAACGGATTAAAAACATTATAAAATGGAGAAAAATGCAAGGGAAAATCGCCGAAAACTTATTTCAAACGCTTTTTGTTTCACGTGAAACATAGCGGATAACCGCCGTAATTATGACTATAAAACTTTCAAGCAAGTATATGCTTGGCTTAAACCCGCATAACATAATAACATACGGCGGCAAATCGTTTACATTTTGCCGTTTATCGCCATTATGACGGCATTAAACGAATGGCAGCCCGTATAATGAGCGTTAAAGGTCCAACGGCATAATTTTAATTAAACGCAAGAATTATGGTTTTCGGCCGCTAAAATTCGCTTTTCTTTTTTATAAATTTTCACCGTCCGCGAGGGTATTAACTTTTCGCCTTGTAATAGTTTCACGTGAAACAAAATAACTTTCGGACATAAAACGCGCCGTTTGTTTCTTTTGTTTTTCCGAAAAAATATGCTTTTTAGGGAAAAATTATGCGAAATAGGGGAGGGGAGTCCCGCTCTTTAAATTGTAGAACTTTTTTCTAATATTTTTAAATAATCGGAAATTTCTTTTTTCGCTTCATTCAGATCGTGTTCCTTATAATTTCCGCATTCCTTTTCGCTCGCGCCCGGAATTTCCGTCAATTCCAAACATTTTTTCAACGCGTCGACGGAACGGATAAGCGCGCGTTCCTTGTCGATTCCGTTAAGCAGTAAATAAAAGCCCGTTCTGCACCCCATAGGTCCGAAATAGACGACTTGATCCTTGATTTCGCCGTTTCTGACGACGGTCGCGAACAAATGTTCGATCGTATGGATCGCCGCGTTCGGGATATAATCGCCGCCGTTGGGCTTTTTGAATCTCAAATCGTATGTAAAAATGCCGTTCGCGACGCTCCCCAAATAAAAACCCTTTTCGTGTACGGTGTGATCGATTTTAAAAGACGATATCTTTTCCATAATGATTGCTCCTTTTCTAAAAATTTGATCGGTCTTTATGAATATCCGAAAACTCTAAAAAAGCGATTTCCGCGCAACTCCCGCGCCTTTGATATACGGAGAAAATTTTCGCTTTAAAGAATTTGAAATATTCTATTAAATATTATATCATATTTATCGAAATTCATTGACAAATTTTTTAATAAAAAGTATAATAATATTACCGAAAAATTTAACGTCTGAATTTTATATCGTTTTCGGGGAAAAATCAAGCCATCGCGGCGGCAAACCGTTTTTATGCCGATTATGAAATCAAAACGATATCGCGGTATAACCGGAACCGCCGAAAACAAAAACGTATTAAGGCAAAAGCGAAAAAATAAAAACAATCGGATTAAACGTTCTAAAACGCTCGAACCAAAAAAAGCGTTAAACCGAAAATGGTCAAATTGAAAAGGGAGTTTCACGGATTTTTAAATCGGATTTTTAAAAAATGAGTATTGAATCGGAATTGAAACTGTTTGCGGAAACTCAAAGCGGCGGCGCGGAAATTACCGCGGAGATTTTAGAAAAATTCGCGCTTTTTTATAAAGAACTTATCGAATTTAACCGCAAGGTCAACCTCACTTCCGTAACCGATGAGAGCGAATTCGTCGTCAAACACATCGCCGACAGCCTGTCCGCGGAAAAATATTTGCCGTACGGCGCGGCGGTCTGCGATATCGGTCCGGGTGGCGGCTTCCCGTCGATTCCGCTGAAAATTCTGCGAAACGACCTAAAATTTTCGCTGTTCGAAGCGACGGAGAAAAAATCCGCGTTCATAAACGCCGCGGCAAAAACGCTGAATTTAAATGATTTTATCTGCTTTCATAAGCGCGCCGAAGACGCCGCGAGAACGCCGCACCGCGAAAGTTTCGACGCCGTTGCCGCCCGAGCGGTCGCTCCGCTGAACGTCCTGCTCGAATACGCGCTTCCTCTCGTCAAAAAAGGCGGAATATTTATCGCGTATAAAGGGGAGGGCGAAGATCCGTCCGCCGGGAACCGCGCCGCAAAACTGCTCGGTTCTAAACCGCCCGCGATTCACGAAATCACGCTTCCTCGCTCCGAATACAAACGGCGGCTGCTGATATATGAAAAGATCAACGCCGCGCCCGCAATTTATCCGCGGAGCGGAAACAAACCGCGGTTAGATCCGTTGTGAGTTCAAAAAATATACCGCCGGTTAAAAAGATCGAAAGCGGAATACGGAATTAGGTTAAATTAAACGGCGTAAATCCTTTGCAAAGTTAAAAAGATAACGCTTGGGAAAATACCCGTGAACGCATAATTAGACGGCTTAAACCATCCGATAACCTAAAAGATAACGCTTGGGAAAATAACTGTGAACGCATAATTAGACGGCTTAAACCATCCGATAACCTAAAAGATAACGCTTGGGAAAATACCTGTGAACGCGTAATTAGACGGCTTAAACCATCCGATAACCTTAAAAAGAACGGCAACGTTATATCAAGGAATGAAAACAATCGGAACCTAAATATTTGAAAACTGAATAAGCAACGAAAGCGGCGGCATTATATAAAAAACACAACAATCGGCATTCCGATCATTTATGAATTAAAAAATAAGACGCAAACCATTTGCTCTAAAAAAACAAAACGCTTTGAATATTATCGCAAAATATGCGGAGCGGAATTTAGTTGACAAGATTTGCCGCAAAAAAATACCGCCCGTCGGCGAACCCGGAAACAAAATAATTTATAAATCAAACAATCCCGAAAAATATCGGATTATATAGAAAATTTTAATTTAAGGAAAAAATACAAATGGGTAAAATAATAACTTTCACAAACCAAAAAGGCGGGGTAGGAAAGACCACGACTTGCGTAAATCTTTCCGCTTACGTCGCGAAACTTGGCTATAAGGTTCTCCTTGTGGATCTCGATCCGCAAGGCAACGCGAGTAGCGGCGTCGCCGCCGTCAAAACGAAGGGAACCCCCTCCGTCTATTCCGTTTTGTCCGGTCAAATGGAAATAGAGGACAAGGGGCTGATTCAAGAAACGAAAGTCGCGGGGCTGGACGTTCTGCCCTCGACAATCGATCTTGCCGGCGCGGAAATCGAACTTGCGAAAATCGGCAGAGAACAAGGCGAAATTTTGGCGAAAAAACTCGCCCCGGCAAAAGAAATCTATGACTATATAATGATCGACTGCCCCCCGTCGCTCGGTCTTTTGACGGTCAATTCGCTGACCGCGAGCGACAGCGTTCTCATTCCGATTCAATGCGAATTTTTCGCCCTCGAAGGTCTTTCTCAGTTGATCAATACCGTGAAAATCATAAAAAGGGCGTTGAACCCCTCTCTCGAAATAGAGGGCGTTCTCTTGACGATGTACGATCCGCGCTCAAAACTGACGCTTCAAGTCGCCGACGAGATAAAAAAATATTTCAACGACAAACTGTTTGATACGAGAATTCCGAGAAATATCCGCCTTGCGGAAGCGCCGAGTTTCGGACTTCCAATTCTTTTGTATGACAAGCGTTCGCAGGGCGGCAGAGCATACGAGGAACTTGCTAACGAATTTTTGAGAAAGGAAAAAAAGAAAAGCAAATTGTAATCTATGGACTTTTAAAAATAAAAACGGCGAAAACAAATAAATCCGCTTATTATTTTGTATCGCAAGCGTTCGCGGTAAAATAAAGCGCATAAAAAACTTTTAAACGGATTTTAAATGGGAAAAAAAAGCGGATTGAAAACACAAAAAGAAAAAGGGAAAAAGAAAACGATAACGGCAAACGTCAAAAAACAATATCCTTAAAAAAATAAAAAACCAACGTCTTTAAAAAATAAAAAAATATATATAAACATATGTTATACTATACGTTCCGGAGGAAATAAAAATGGCACTCAATAAAGGATTGGGAAAAGGTTTGGCTGCTCTGTTGCAAGACCTTGTGGAAGAAGAAAATAAAAACGAAAGCGCGCCCGCGCCGCAAAAATCCGCGGAACACGGCGCGGCTTCCGCGCAAGGCGCAAACATTAGAACCGCCGCCGGCGAAAAACCGCCCGAACAAGCGGCGAACGGAAACGTTTCGGAAGTCGAACTTTCGCTCGTCGATCCGAACCCGAACCAGCCGCGGAAATATTTCGACGACACCGCCTTGCGCGAACTTGCGGCGTCGATCAAAACATACGGCATTTTGCAACCCTTGCTCTTGGTCAAATTTGACGGACGCTACATAATCGTCGCCGGAGAAAGACGCTACCGCGCCGCAAAAATCGCGGGGCTTTCAACGATTCCCGCGATCGTCCGCGAACTTTCTCCGCAGGACATCAAAGAAATCGCGATAATCGAAAACTTACAGCGCGAGGATCTAAATCCGATCGAAGCCGCGGAAGCGATCAAAGAACTTATGGTAACCTATAAGATGACGCAAGACGAACTTTCGCAAAAAATCGGAAAAAGCCGCCCGACGGTAACAAATCTTTTACGTCTTTTGTCGCTTTCGCCCTCCGTCGTCGCCTTAGTCAGAGGCGGAAAACTTTCCGCCGGACACGCGCGCGCGCTCGTCGTCGTTGAAAACCGCGAGATTCAAGAAAAACTTGCGAATACCGCCGTTTTAACTCAGATGTCCGTGCGCGAACTTGAAAATCAAGTTAAACTGTTCGCGGTACGCGGCGTCGTTCCGGAAGCCGGAGAAAAGCCGCCGAAAGAAAAACGCAGCAAAGAACTGAAAGATATGATAAACACAATGAAACGCGTTTTGGGAACGAAGGTTAAAGTCATCGGAAACGACAATAAAGGCAGAATTTGTATCGACTATTTCACACGCGACGACCTTGACAGAATTTGTTCTCTTATGGACAGCCTGAAAAATAATAATCCTCATTCGTAATTAACGCTATATCTTCGGTATTTACCGCGTTAGAAATTTTTTAAACGAATAATATTTACGCAGAGATTTTAAACGCCGTATTTATATTTAACGTAAACACTGTACGCTACTCATTTTTGTTAAATCAAATAACCTTTTTAAAAAGCATAATATTATGCTTTTTTTAAATTGTATTATTTTATATGTTTTACGAACAATTTAATATCCTTACTTATATCCGCTTATATAATTATCTAATTATGCTCGTGAAACTTATAATATTAAATATATTACCCGATTGAAAAGTTTAACCTATATTATATATGAACACGCACATACAAAAAAGCATACGTTTTCCACATTTCACTAACAATCCACATTTTGTTTTTAACATTTACCGATCTGGTTGTTTTTTAATATAAAAGATTAATTTACGCGCCTCATATATTTTAGCCGTCAACGGGGCGTTTGTGGACAAAAACAAGACTTTTGTGCGGTTTGTTGATAAAATAACAAAAAAAATTCACACGACATACTTTACATTTTATACAATATATAGTATAATAATATCCGTAGATTACAAGTTATCGGTATTTATACATTCTCACAACGCTTATTATTGTTATCATCTATAAAGATAAATATATATAATAATAAATCATCTTCTTAAACTTCCAAAATGATAAAAAATAAATTATAAAGATAAAATAAAACTTTAATAAATTCAATTAAAATAAAAATATAAACACTATAAATAAAACTAAACTTAAAAATTAAACGCGGCTTAATAAAATAAAATATCAAAAAAAAAACGAATAAAAATAAATAACAAAAAATATAAAAAAACAGAGGAACACGGTATGAAATTTTTTTGTGAATCGGCGGAACTTGCCGACGCGGTATTAAAAGTATCAAAGGCTTTGCCCGTAAAAAAACAACTTCCCATTTTAGAGGGTATGAAATTCAAAGCGGAAGGCGACGTTTTGACGATTTTGGCGTCCGACTTGGAACTTTCGATTCAAAAGACGATCAAGGCGGATATAAAGATCGAGGGCGAAGTCGTCGTTTCGGGACGTTTTATAACCGATTTTGTAAAAAAACTTAAAGACGAGAATATCGAGATCGGCGTAAATAACAATCAGATGACGATCACATATTCCGAAAACAAGGTTATTTTACAATGTTTAAACGCCGATGAATATCCGCCGATTTTACTTCTTTCCGCCGATAACGAGAGCGGTTTTGAGATTGACGGAAAGGATTTCAAGAATATGCTTGAAAAGGTCATTTTCTGCGCCGCTACGGACGACGTGAGACCGATTTACAAGGGCTGCAATATAGAGACCGCCGGCAACGTTATAACCGCCGTGGCTTTGAACGGCGTGCGGTTAGGCTACAATAAGCGTATCTTGGACGGGGATTTCGGAGAATTGAAGTTTATCGCGCCGTCGCGTTCGCTTTCCGAGGTGAGCAAACTGATAGACGAGCCGGAAGGGAAAGTCAAAGTTATTTTGCAAAAGAACAGCGCGCAGTTTAATATCGGAAGTACGACGATCATCACGCGCCTGATAGAGGGCAACTTTATTGACCACAAAAAAATTGTGCCGACTGAGTTTTCCGTCGAGGCGACAGCCGATAAAAAACAGATGGAAGAGGCGATCGAGCGCGCGAGTTTGATTTTGAGAGAGGAAAAGGGCGACATAATCAAGTTTGAAATCAAGGAAAACGCAGTGGAGATCACGTCGAAATCCGAACTTGGGAATATAAAAGAAACCGTAACGGCCGGCGTAAAAGGGAAAGATTTAGCGATAGCGTTCAACGCTAAATACCTTTTGGATATGCTGAGGAATATCGATGAAACGTATATAAAAATGCACTTTAAAAACAGCACAAGTCCGTGCGTGATAAAGCCGATAGAGGGCGACGCGTATTTGTATTTGATATTGCCGATAAAATTGAACGCGTAAAGTTTTATATTTGTATTTGTATGTTTTTTTATGCGGGGAAAAACTTTTTGAAAAAAGATTTTTTCCCGCTTTATTTTTAAAACTTTTTAATGATTTTTATTACTTATAAACCGTTATAGTTAAATTAACTTCATATTTATATTCTAATCACAGCCGCATAGAATTAATCCCGCATTTATTAATTATTGCCGCTAACCGCCAATAAATAGACCGATATATTAACTAAATACCTCCGCTGATTGCTAATAACTAACCGGCGATTGCCGGCAAGTAATATGCCGCCGTTGACCACTAATCACCGATCACTATTTAACGGAATTAAAAGTCAATTCAACCAACTTTCCGTAAACTCCCGCTTTTTCCACTACGTCGTCCGTTATAACCGATCCGCGTTCGATGATGATCTCGTCTTTTATATTTTTAATATCCTCTCCGACCGTCCGCCCCAAAAGAAATGTATAACCGCCTATCAACTTTTGCGGATATTTATTAAAATAATAATCTTTTGAACTTTCGTATGATGCAAAAGGCTGCCTTTCTATATTCGGTGCTTTAAAATTTTTTTCGATTAAGTTTTCGTACGGTACAAAAGATTGCCTTTTTATATTCGGTATTTTAAAATTTTTTTCGTTTTGATTTTTTTCGTTTAAATTTTCTCCCGTCATAAAAGATTGCCGATTAGCATTAAGCGCGTCTAAATTTTCTTTTATTTGATTTTCATATTTTAAATTTTCGTTTCGGCGTGAATAATAATGACTTTGAGATAAAATTGAAGACATATCGGAAAACTGTAATATATTGTCGGAATTGAAACCTTGAAAGGCGGCGCGCGCGGAAAAATTCTCAGAATTTTGGTCGGAATTTTTTAAATCTAAAAAATTTTCGTGTTCGTGAGAGCGGTACAAAGACAGATTTTTTGGGCTTAAACCGTCGTTTTGCCGTTGTATCCCGCTCGGATATCGACGGCAGATGGAGCCGCCGTCCGCAACGTCCGGTTTACCTTGTTTTCTTTTTGCGGCGGCTTTGGCGATGATCGCGTCGTTTGAAACGCTGATAATTTTTTGAATCCCGAACGGACGGTCATAGACAAGTTTTGTAACTTCAAAATTTTTATTAAAACAGATATCTATCAAATATCCGTACATCAAGCCGTTGACGTTAAAGACGGGCGCGCCGAGAGGCGCGTCGAGATATTCGCCGCCGTCGTTTAAATCGGTTTCCGCGAGATTTTCCGTAACGAGGGCGTCTTTAAAGGAAGCGATACAAAAAGGGTCTGCAAAAATTTCTTTTTCTTCACGCATACCGTTTTTGTTTGATACGGCCGTAACTTTAACTTTAAATGCGCGGATTTTTTTTAAACATTTTGAAACGACGCCGCCGTACACGATTCCTTCGTATGTCGCGGTCGTTGAATTGATAATTTTTTTTCCGCATATTTCGTTTAGAAGCATTTTTATTTTCTCCCGTTAAATATTTTTGTATATATCCGGCGGTTTTTTAAAAAACCGCGATCGCGTAAGATTTGAGATTAGGAGCGAAAAACGGTTATACGTATTTTTAGTACGGATTAAAAGTTTAATTAGTATAATATATTATTACGCGCCGTTCCGTATTATGACAATATTTCAACATAACAAAAGATATAATTAATATTAAAAAGGTATGTATTAAATAAGCCGCTAAAAATCGACGTTTTAAGAAAAAAACGGCGGAAAAAGCCGTTTAAAGGGTTGATTTTAGAGTAATGATATACTCGTTTAAGCATAAAATATACAGGCGGTTATGCACATAGTTATCCACAAAATCGGACATTGCCCGTAATTTTTTGTGGATAACTTTTGCAAATACTAAAAAATTTATGCTATATCGCCCGAAACGTTACCGCCGCGGAGAAAAAAATGTTTTTATTCTTTAAAAAAAAATATATAATAGCGTCCTTGCTTGTAATTTTGACTTTTTGCGCTTTTTTATCGTTTTTTTACGGAGTAAAAGCCGCCTCGATAAAACTTCGCGGCGAAATAATCGTCGTCGACGCGGGACACGGCGGGCGCGACGGAGGAGTAACGGGTAAGGAAACCAAGGTCAAAGAGAGCGACCTGAATTTGAAATACGCCTCTCTTTTAAAAACGTCGCTGGAAAAGCAGGGCTATCGCGTCGTGATGACGCGCAACACGGAGGACGGGTTATACGACGCGGCGGCGGAATACGGGGCATACGGCGAAGAATCGCGCAAATCGCAGGATATGAAGAGGCGGAAGGAAATCATCGAAGAGGCGAAACCCGCTTGCGTCGTGAGTATTCATATGAATTTTTTCGGGCAAAGTTCCGCGCGCGGCGCGCAGGTGTTTTATAACGCGCCCGACAAAGAGTCAAAAAAACTTTCGCAGAACATTCAAAGCAAAATAAACGTCTTGAACAACAAATACGCGGACAAAAACGTTTCTACTCTTCCGGGCGATTATTACATCATAAAATGCACGGAATATGCGTCTTGCCTTATCGAGTGCGGTTTTTTGAGCAACAAAGAGGACGAAAAACTTTTGATCAACCCGTCGTACCAAGCGGAATTGATCTATGAAATCACGAACGGAATTATAGTATATCTCAATACGCGGGATTTATAAAGAAGTGTTTTTGGATTTTTTTTTCGGTTTGAGGCGGCTTGAAACAGATAAAAAAACGGCGCGTATCAAAAAACGCGCCGATAAAATTAATTTTAAATAACCCGTATCATACCGTTAAACCGCTATCACGGAAGACTTTTAAACGCTTCGCAATAAATCTCCGCCGTCTTTTAAAAAACGTCTATTCCGATGTCGTCATTCCCGCAACAACCCTTTAAACCGTCTTCATAACAGACTTTTAAACGCTTCGTAATAAATCTCCGCCGTCTTTAAAAAATCGTCTATTCCGATATTTTCGTCCGCCTCGTGAATGGTCGAAACCGTCCCGGGAAACACCGGTCCGAACGCGACGCCGTAGTCCAGCGCGCGCGCGAACGTCGCTCCGCCGATAGACACCGCGGAGGCGTTTTCGCCCGTTACGCCGTTATACGCTTTTAGTAATTTTGCGACGAGAGGGTCGCTTTCCTTGACGTAAAGCGGACGGTGAAATGAGGCGGTTTTGACGGTGAACCTCTTATCTTTTTTCAAGATTTGAAACAACTCTTCTTTCGTAACGCAGTGCGGATAGCGCACGTCCAATTCGACGCTCAAAACTCCTCCGTCTTTCGACGTTTTGAATACGCCGGCGTTCATAGTCAACCGACCGCTTATTTCGTCTTTAAAGGCGATTCCAAGCCCATTTCCGTTATAGTCGGAAAGGAGAGTATAGAGAGAAAAAAACGGTTCTATACCGCGTGAATTTAAGAATTTCAAAAGGGTTACCGCGGCGTTTTCGCCTTGTTCGGGGTGCGCTCCGTGAGCCGCCTTTCCGACTGCGGAAATCTTTAAAAACTCTATATTTTCCGCGGTATAGTACTGCGTTTTCTCGCCGTTTTTTGCATTTTTACCTTGTGTATTTCCGCAATATTCAATATTAGTCTTTTCGCCTAAATTCGCGGTATAGACCTGCGTTTTTTCGATATTTCCGACGGTTTCGCCTTGCGCGTTTTTGCAATATTCAATATTAGTCTTTTCGCATAAATTCGCGGTATAGACCTGCGTTTTTTCGCCGTTTTCTGCATTTTCAACTTGTGTATTTCCGCAAGATTCGGCGTTAATATTTTGACTTGAATCCGCGGTATAGATCCGCGGATTTTCGTTAAAAGTTTTTGAAGAGGGGGCGTGGAGAAAACTTTTTGTTAAAAAGTTTCTCCCCGCGTCTTTATCAGCCTTATAAATTTTTTCGACGGTCAGCCCGCATTTTTTTGCCGCATCTTCCAATCCATTTTCGTTTCTTGCGATAAAGTAAGCGGAGTCGGGGACGATATTCGGGCGCGTTCCCGCGCCGAATTCGACGACTTTGCAATCCTTAGGAATTTTCATTTTCAGGACAAAGTTCACCTTTCCCATCTCGGAGTTGATGACGGGAAAATCCGCGTCGGGCGCGATTCCGATTTCGGGCATACCCTCTTTTTCGAGATAGTAGTCCATACTTTTCCACTTGCCGCCTTCTTCGTCCAGCCCGAAAATAAAGCGCACTTTTTTATGAAATTCAAAGCCTTCGTCGAGAAGTTTTTTGACGGCGTAGAGGGCGGCGACCGTGGGGCCTTTGTCGTCCAACGCTCCGCGTCCATAGAGTTTTCCGCCGTCGATTTCGCCGCCGAGCGGATCGTGTTTCCAATCGGCGCGGTTGAACGGCACGACGTCGAGATGGCACAAAACGGCGAAGACTTTCCCGTCTTTTAGCCCCGTTTCGGCGTATCCCGAAAACCCGTCGAGATTTTTGACGGAGAAGCCCAGACTTTTTGAGAGCGCGAGGGTAAAGCCGAGCGCTTGTCCGACGGCTTTTCCGAAGGGCGCGCCCGCGGTTTTTTTGCCCGCTACGCTGTTGAACGAGATTAGTTTTTGCAAGGACGAGATCATTTCGCCGAGATATTTTTTCATAGAATCTCCTTTTATTACGCGAATTTAGTATGGAACATTTTACGCCGTTTAAAGCCGTTGCAGGCGGCGGATATTTAAAGCGGCGGACATTTTTTGCGGCGGCTGAAAACTTTTAATATTAAACATAACAAGCCGTTCCGCGATAACCCGAATATTGAATATTTTAAAACATCAAACCGCTTTGCGGAATTTAAAATCTCAAAATATTTAAAATTTTAGACCGTTCCGCGATAACCCGAATATTGAATATTTTAAAATATCAAACCGCTTTGCAGAATTTAAAATCTCAAAACATTTAAAATTTTAGACCGTTCCCGAAGCCCCGATACGCCGAATTTTCAATTTTTTTACCTATTTACCGTTTTTTTAGTATAAAAAAATATATTTCTGCGTTTTTATTATACACTATTTTCCCGTTTTATGTTAAAATATTTGCATGGATAAAAAAAATAATTTCAAAAACAATTTAGAAGGTGAGGACGAATCGGAAAAATTATTTGAAAATCTTCCGGTCGGCGCGTTTGAAACCGGCGCGGCAGTCCCGCGCAAAAGGACAAAGCGCAAGCCCGTCCAAAGGAGTTCCGGTTCCGCGGGCGTTCACAAGGATCACCGCAGCCGTCTTAGGCGGCAACTTTTGGACGGCGGCATAGACATCTGTCCCGATCATCAGGTTTTGGAATATTTTTTGTTTCCGTTTATTCCGCGCAGAGATACCAACGTCATAGCGCACGAATTGATAAACAAATTCGGTTCGCTGTCGGCGGTTTTCGACGCGGATTTCGAGGAATTGCGGACGGTCAAGGGAATGACGGACATAGCGGCGGCGAATATCGCGCTGCACCACAAAATCGCGTCGAGAATAAATTATGACAAAGCGAAAAAGAACGACTGCCTAAACACGTCCTACGCGGTTTTTCAGTATGTCAAGAGTTTTATGACCAACCTAAAAACCGAACAAGCGTATCTCCTCTGTCTAAACGGCGGGTTCAAACTCATTCGCCGCGTACTTTTGCAAAAAGGAATCGTCAACCAAACCGCGATATACCTTAGGCAAATCGCCGAGATCGCCTTGCAATGCGGCGCGACGAATATCGTCATAATCCACAATCACCCGTCGGGCGATATCCGTCCGTCAAAGAACGACATAGACGCGTCGATCGAGATGCTTTCGGTTTTTCCCGTTTTGGAGATCAACCTGCTTGACCACATAATCGTCGGGAACAACGACGACTATTACAGTTTCCGCGAGAACGAACAATTTTTGAAGATTAGGAACAGTATGTCCGATAAATACAAATCGGAATTAAACGACGCGTTTTACATTTGGAACAGCGGACATAAGACGAGCCGAAACGAGGGCGGTTAAATTTATACGGCGTATATAGCGGCTAAACTTTTAAATCAAACGCGCGTTTGATCTAAAACCGCATATTATTCGACATAAAAAACGCGGGTAAAAATCAAACGATAAAAAATGTAATAGCAAGCCTCAAAACGGCGGTATAGAACCGCAAAAGTCAAACGGAACGGAAAGAAATCAAAGAAAGATAGAACAAGCCCTAAAACGGCGGTATAGTGCGGTATAGTATTGCGAAAAACAAACGGAACGGAAAGAAACCAAAGGAACGGCAAAACAAGCCTAAAACGGCGGTATAGAACCGCGAAAAACAAACGGAATAGAAAAAATAAAAACAAATGTATAATAAAATTAAAAAGCAACGGACGCGGAAAGCCGAAAAAGAAGGCAATAATAAGCGGCAAAATTACATATTGAAATTCTAAAAAAAAAACGAAGAAATTCTAAAAAAAATCAATAGGAAAATAAAGAAGGATTAAGGAAACAAAAATGATAGTGGAAGGAAAAAATCCCGTAAAAGAATTACTGAAAGGCTCTGCGACGATAGAAAAACTATACGTCCAAAAAAACTCCGCGAAGCCCGACCCCCAACTTTCGTATATCGTCGCGCGCGCGTTAGAGCGAAAGATAAAGGTCATCTACGCCGAAAAGGAACTGCTCGACAAACTTTCGGTTTCGGGGCGGCATCAAGGCGCGCTGGCGGTTACGACCGATTTTAAATACGCCGATATAAAAGACATTTTGGCGGCGGACAAGGCGAAAGGCGCGCGTTTGATATTGGTTTTGGACGGTATAGAGGATCCGCACAACTTAGGCGCGATAATCAGAGTCGCCGAGTGCGCGGGCGCGAACGGAATCATAATCGGAAAGCACAGAGCCGCGGGCGTAACGGACGCGGTCGTCAAAGTTTCGGCGGGCGCGTCGGCGCACGTCAAGATCGCGAGAGTAACTAATATAAACGACGCGATAAGGACGTTGAAGGACGAATTTATAAATATCGTCGCCGCCGATATGGACGGCGAACCGATCTATTCGGCGAAACCGCTGAGGGGCGACATCGCGCTTGTCATAGGCGGCGAGGGCGAGGGCGTTCACGCGTTGACAAAAAAACTTTGCGACAGGGTTGTGAGCCTGCCGACGCTGGGAAAGGTGAATTCGCTGAACGCGTCCGTCGCCTGCGGAATCGCCCTCTATGAGATCATAAGACAGAGAGATTTAAAAGTTTGAAGAATGCCGCGTTACGCGATAAAAAACGGCGGTACAGAACCGCGAATATATCTAACCGCAAAATCTCAAACAAACGCGGTACAGAGCCGCGAAACGGCGCGCGGCGAAAAGATAAACACGGAAAAAATATTTAACCGCCAAATGCCGTAAAAAGCGCGGGATAATGCCGCGAATATATCTAACCGCAAAATCTCAAAAAAACGCGGTACAGAGCCGCGAAACCGTATTATAGCGAAAAGCGCGCGGCGAATATATTTTACGATAATAAATAAAACGCCGTCAAACGTACCAAAACTTTTTTCAAAAAGTTTCCCCGGCAATTTCTTACTTAAAAAAACGGAGTATGTTATGAAAAAACCGTCGGACGAATATTCGGACGAAAATCTCGCGGAGTTTGCGCGCGGCGGCGACGCCGACGCTATGGACGCGCTTTTGACGCGGTATAAGAGCGTGGTTTTGCAATGCGCGCGGCGGTTTTTTTTGACGGGGGGGGAGCGCGACGATTTGATTCAAGAGGGTATGATCGGGCTTTACCGCGCGGTTTTGAGATTTGACGCCGAGAGAAATCCGCGGTTCAAGAGTTTCGCGTCGCTTTGCATAAAGAGGCAGATCATAGACGCGGTGCGAAAAAACAACAGCGCGAAAAATTATGCTCTCAATAACTGCGTTCCGCTGGACGATCTCGGAACGGCTCCCGATTTTTTCGGACCCGAAGAACGCGTCTTATCGGCGGAGGCATACGAGGAATTGAAAGCGGAATCAAAAACGCTAAGCCGTTTAGAGCGGATCATTATGGAAAAATATCTCGAAGGAAAAAGTTATTCGGAGATAGCCGCGGAGATCAGAAGCGGCGGAGAAATCAAAAAAAACGCAACGGAAAAGAGCATTGACAACGCGATACAGAGAATAAGAAAAAAACTGAAAGGATAAAGGATTTTCACGGAAAAAGCGCGGTATAGTACCTTAAAAAAACAAATGAGATTAAGAATAGAAATAATAAAGAATAAAAAGACGTTTGCCAAAAAAAGCGCGGTATAGTGTCTTAAAAACGAAGTTATAAATAAAAACAAAAACCTAAAAGCATTTATATAATTCCGCAAAAAAGCGCGGTATAGTACCTTAAAACCATAAATCACATTAAGAATAAAAAAGTCGAAAGGATAAAGGACGTTTCCGCATAAAAAAAGCGGAGCGCGTCTTTAAGAAAAAGCAAAAAGGAAATTTTGTATTATGAGCGATTCAAAGATAAAGATAATAATTCTCGGCGACGGTATGGCGGACATTCCGCGCGGCGGCGCGGCAGATCCTCAAACGCCGCTTTGCGAGGCGAAAACTCCCGTCATAGATTCGTTGATCGGGCGTTCTTTCGCGGGGCTGGTCAAGACCGTTCCCGACGGAATGAAGCCCGGGAGCGACGTCGCGAATCTTTCCGTTATGGGCTACGATCCGAAGCGGTATTACACGGGGCGTTCGCCGCTCGAAGCCGTCAGTATCGGAATCGCGATGAAAGACGACGATTTGGCGTTGAGATGCAACCTTGTAACCTTGGGGAATGCGGAAAAGAAAAGCGCGGACGCGCAAGAGAACGGCGGCATAAACGCAAACGCCGAACGCCGCAACGGCGCGAACAAAAACGCAAACGCAAATTCAACTTTACAACGCGGCATAAACGCAAACGCCCAAAACCGCCGGATTCAAAGTCAAGATCCGCAAGCCGGCTCGGATTGTTTCGGCGAAAAGATAATGCTCGATTACAGCGCGGGCGAAATCGGCACGGGGGAGGCGCATATACTAATCGCCGATTTTGAAAAGCATTTAAAGGCGTTAAGCGATTCCCAAAAACGCGGTACAGTACCGCAAAAAACCGCCGAAACGCCGAAAACGATTCAAAACATAACAGATATTATAGAAAAAAGCGACGAAAGCGGCGGTATAGATCCGTCCGGAAAGCCCGCCTTAGCCGTCGGATGTTTCACGTTTTACGGAGGCGTTTCATACAGAAACTGTCTGATCATAGAGAACGGCAAGACGGGGACGGTCTGCACCCCGCCGCACGACATATCGGGCAAAAAAATCGGCGGATATCTGCCGCGCGGCGTATACGGAGAAACTTTTAGGGAGATCATCGAGGAGTCGCATAAATTTTTGACGGCGCACGAGATCAACAAAAAACGGATCGAACGCGGACAAAATCCCGCCAACGCCGTTTGGCTTTGGGGCGAGGGAAAAAAGCCGATGATAGACGATTTTTATAAGTTAAACGGAAAGAAGGGCGCGGTTATCTCCGCCGTGGATTTGATCAAAGGGATCGGTATGGCGGCGAATATGAAAATCTATGAGGTCGAGGGCGCGACGGGAACGGTCGAGACAAACTTTTTAGGCAAAGCCGAAGCGGCGCTTTCGGCGGTTTCGGACGGCTGCGATTTTGTATATCTCCATATCGAGGCGGCGGACGAATGCGGACACCACGGCGACCGCGAGGGAAAGATTCGTTCGATCGAAAAGATCGACGGCGTGATCGGATATATAAAGGACGGGCTTGACAAAAAAAATCTCGAATATTCGCTTATGATTCTGCCCGACCACCCCACGCCGCTTTCGACGATGACGCACAGCGTAGATCCCGTGCCGTTTATGATTTTCGACGGACAAAAAAACCTGTCGAACGGCGTGAGCGAATATAACGAAATGGCGGTAAAAAAGGGCGGTTTTTTCGAGAGCGGAGAAAGCCTCTTGAAGTTTTTTATAGAGAATTAGGAAGCGTGAGATTGAGCGTGATAGTAAGTCAAACGTGAAAAAACTTTTAATAATATCGAGTTGTTTATTAAATTCCAAATAAGTTAAGATAGGTCATACTTATCACCGTGAGAGCGAAAATTCTCCTCCGCGAAGAGGGGGGGCGGAGCGGTCGATTATGCGGCAATGTTAAGCGAGGAAATAAAATGAAGCAAGTGATGGTATTTTGCGATTTTTGCGGCGGCGGATTCGAGGTTGACAAAAGGGTTGCCGAGGCAAAGGAGAGAGAGCGCGCGGCGGCGCGCGATCCGGATGACGGGGAATTTTTGCCGTTGTGCGAAGAATGCGCGAAAAATCTCGAAGCGTTGGACGCGGTCGGGGCGGATTCGGGCGCGGCGGTCGAATATTTCGTTCAATATCTTTTGAACGGCGTAACGCTCAAAAACGCCTATCGCATACTTATGAAGCGGCGTGTTTTTTCTCTCGCGCTGACCTCATATGCCTTGCGTTTGCGCGCCCGTCCGTCGCAGAGGCAGGACGGCAAAAGGGGGGTCAGGCTGTCGTTCGGGCAAGGCGGAGGGAGCGCGGCGGTGATGCCGCCGATATTTATGGAGGTCGGAGGAACGGACGGAATAATGTTCGGAAAGCCGTTTTACGCCGGGGAAAAACACGATTAGTATAAAAAATAAAAACAAACCGCTTTCCGTCCGAAAAATCTAAAACTTAAAAGACGTTATCTAAAATACTAAAAGTTTTTGAAATATAACGTCCGGGAAATACCTTTCAAAGAGTTTTCATTCAAATTACCCATTGCGGCCGGAAAAAACATAACCTTTTCATTAAAATTATTTAAAGTTTTTGAAAGAGAGCGTCGGAGGAATACCTTTCAAAGGGTTTTCGTTCGAATTACCTATTGCGGTCGGCAAAAACATAGCCTTTTCATTAAAAATACTAAAAGTTTTTGAAATATAACGTCCGGGGAATACCATTCAAAGAGTTTTCATTCAAATTACCTATGACAGCCGGCAAAAACATAGCCTTTTCATTAAAATTATTGAAAGTTTTTGAAAGAGGGTACGGGAGAAAAACTTTTTTCAAAAAATTTTCTCCCGCATAAAAAAAAATAAAAAATAAAAAACAAAAAAACCTATTGAAATTGAAGCGTTTATATGTTAAAATAGAGTCGAAAAGGGAATACTCAAATTCCGAACGTTAAAAAACGTTAAAAAAACGTTTAGAAGACGTTTTTAAAAAAGACGTTAAAATTCGACGGGAGATATCGACGCTATGGCGCAAGTTTATTTACAAGACGAGCAAGAAGAGCAAATTCGGCTGAATATGCCTCAAAACGTGATCATAAAGAGGTACGCGATCGTTTCTGCGGGGCGGTATATCGCGCCGCACGGGCGGAATTGTCTTGTCATCGCGGGAAAGCATTTTTTGGAAAGCGAGGATTCGGAAATATTTTTTTCGTCGCTGACTTTAAAAAGCGTGGACTTTGAAACGGAGGAATACGCGGGCGGCGAGCCGGAAGTTTCGTCGGTCGACGGGATTGTCGGGCGGCACAGAGGCGGGAGGTTCGATTGCGTCGTCGGGATCGGCGGCGGAAGCGTTATAGACACGGCGAAAGCGGTTTCGGGAATGCTGGCGAACGACGGCGGCGTCGAGCAGTATTTGGAGTTGCCGGGGCGCGAGATAATGCGCAATTCCCCTTTGCCGTTTATAGCGATTCCGACGACGGCGGGAACGGGCGCGGAGGCGACGAAAAACGCCGTCATAAAAAACGGTGCGCTGCGTTACAAAAAGAGTTTCCGCGACGAGCGGCTTACCGCGAGATGCGTGATAATCGACGCGCCTTTGTATACGGGCGCGCCCGGGGAAGTAACGGCGTTTTCGGGAATGGACGCGCTGACGCAGTTGGTCGAGGCGTTCACGTCGAACTATGCGAACGGACGGACGGACGAATTTTGCCGTCAAGGGTTTAGGCATATCCGCTATCTTGCGGCGGCGTACAGCGACCCCGGGAATATCTCCGCGCGCGAGGAGACCGCGCTTGCGGCGTATAAATCGGGAGTGGCTATATCGAACGCGGGAGCGGGCGCGGTTCACGCGCTGGCGTCGCCGATAGGGGCGCATACGGGGCTTGCGCACGGTTTGATCTGCGGGATATTACTTCCGCGTATAATGGAAATAAATAAGCCATACGCGCTGAAAAAATATGCGGAGATCGGCAGGCTGATCACGGGCAATTCCGATTCGGACGACGAAATAATGGCGGAGGCGGCGATCGCCGCGGTCGGGAGTCTTGCGCGCGCGCTGAAAATCCCTATGTCCTTTCACGACGAAAGACTGAACAAATTGTCGGCGGCGATAGTGGGAGAGTGTATAAACGGCGGATCGATGCGGTCGAATCCCGCGGCGTTCGACGAGGAGTTTTGGAAAGCGTTCGTGGTCGAAATGAGCAAATAAAACGCGGCAAACATACCGTAAAATAAAGCGTTTACGAATTAGACAAAAACGAGTGGAAACCGCGGTGTAGTACCGCGGAATAAAGCGTTTTACGAGCCGCAAGCAGGCCAAAACCGCGGTATAGTGCCGTGAAATAAAAACGTTTACGAATATAAAGAAAAACGAATCAAAAACGCGGCATAACGCCGCGGAATAAAGCATTAAAAAACCGTAAAAATATCTTCCTAGAAAAAACGGAGAGAAAAATATATGACCCGAAACAAAAGGTTAGCCGCCGACATAACTATCTTTTTTGTTTTTTTCGCGCTGGCGGCGTTGAGCATTATATTCGGTTCGGACTTCGTCCGCTTGACCGACAACCGGTTAGAGATAACCTACACTCTTATAAGTCAGATAGTTTGTATGGGAATTCTGCCCGTCGCGCTGTTCGGACTTCTCTATAAAAAGGACGGATCTATACCGCGGAAAAAGTCCGAAGCGGGCGATTTTCTCTCGTCTTTTATTATGGGTGTTAAAGAGAGCGGTTTTGCCGAACACATCAGCCTTAACAAGCCGAAAAAGCAAGCGGTATCGAAGGTTTTTTTGATCGCGTTGTTTATGCTTTTTATAAACCTTGCCGTCGCGGGCATAAATTATATTTTGATTCAACTTTTCGGGTTCAAACCGTCGAACGGCGGCGGAACTCTCTATCCTAATGCCGGGCGGCTTATACTCGATCTTTTTTTGGTGGCGGCGCTGCCCGCTGTTTTTGAGGAATTGACCTTTCGCGGAATCTTGCTCGGCGCGTACAAGGACAACCCGAAAACGGGAGTTTTGCTGTCGGCGTTTTTATTCGCGCTGATGCACATGAACATACAGCAGTTTTTGTACGCTTTCGTCGGCGGCATAGTAATGGGGTACGTCGTCATAAAAACGCGCAGCATAGTGTCGTCTATGATAATACATTTTTGCATAAACGCTTTTTCGACGATCCGCGCCTACGGCTATCAATATCCCGATTCGATCGCGAACCTTTTAAACGATCTTTTGGGCGCGATGTCGTTCGCGCTTTATGCGGCCGCGGCGGTTATGGCGTATTTTATGGTAAAGACGATAAAGAATCTCGGCGAACCTTCGCTTGCCGATACGACCGCGGATATCGGCGCGGCGATAAAAAAACGCGGAACTATACCTCTGAAAAATTACGCTTTTCTCGCGGGCGCGGTCGTGTTCGGCGCGCTTACGACGATATTCTCTTTCGTTTGGGGAACGCTTAGATAGAAAAAAATTATGGGAGTTCTAAATCTGTGTGATAAAAAGTCATACCGGTCAAGCAAAATCATCACACAAACTTAGAACTATCAAAATTATATATCGCGCCGACAAAAAAATGCGGTATAGTACCGAAAAATAAAACGGTATAACGCTTTAAAAACAAAGAGGCAAAACAAGCGGATAAAGCGGCATTAGTACCGCGGAAATAAAGAATATAACTCAAACCGGTAAACTTGTAATTAGTATCGCAAAAACAAAGATAAAACAAACCTATAAAACAATATTAGCATTGCGAAAGAAAAAACGGACGCAACTCAAAAAAACAAGCCGTAAAATACAAAAAATCACGGTATAATACCGCGAAAAACAAACAACAAAAACAAACTCCGCGTAACGGACGCAAAACAAAAAAGGAAATAAAAAAAGGAGACAAAATAAAATGACGGACAACAAAAAATTAGCGGCGAATAAGACGGTGCTGCTTGTTTTTATAGTCAACGTAGCGGCCGCTCTTATCGTTTCAAAGGTTCTTATCGATCTAAATGCGGACGCGCTGACGGCAAACTTAGTTCTTTCTTTGACGACGCAGGTCTTTTGTTTGGGGATTTTGCCGTTTACGCTTTTCAACGTTTTCCGAAAAAAGCGCGCGGACGGCGGTGAAACTTTCGGCGAATACATAAGTTTTTCCGCGCCGGCGGGCGGCGCGATGCGTAGGATCGTATGGATTACGATTTGCGCGATGACGGTGAGCGCATTTATCTCCGCGCTGACGCAAGCGGCTCTGAGTTTTTTGCCCATGGGCGAGGCGGCGGCGGAGGCGGCGGCCGCCGAGACCGAGGCGATGAGTTTCGAGATGTTTTTGTTAGGTTTGGTAACGGGGTGTCTTTTCCCCGCGATTTTTGAGGAATTTACCTTCCGCGGAATTTTACTCGGCGCGTACAAAGACAGCCCGAAAGTCGGCGTTATCCTTTCGGCGGCGATGTTTTCGCTTATGCACATGAATATCGACCAGACCTTCTATACCTTTTTTATCGGCGTAATTTTGGCTGTTTTGACGCTCAAAAGCCGCAGTATAATACCCGCTATGACGTTTCATTTTTTGAACAACGCGGCGAGTTTAGTAACGGCATACGCGCTTTCGTTTTTGGCTTCGTCCGCCGGGGATATGCCCGCTGCGGAATCTTTGCCCGTTGAAAGCGTGCCGCCCGATCCGGCGGGCGAGATGATCGCCGCGGTGATTGCGATCGGCTTTGCGGTCGCGGTTGCCGCCCTGATGATCTACGGGCTGATAAGCGGCATAAAGAAGATAAACGCGGACAATCCCGTCGATTGGGACAAAACGAGCGCGAATCCCGAAGCCAAAAAGACGCGCTTAACGGTTGCGGCGGCGGTTGTGATCGGGGTTGCGATGACCGCGTTGACGGTAGTTTTCCGTATGCTGTGATAAGATGTTTTACGGCGTATCAACTTTTTGCGGCATTGTTTATAGCGGATTTTCTTGCGTTGAATCGCGGTACTATACCGCGCAAACAGACGGTTTCCGGTATACCGCGGCGTAAGAATAGTTTTACGGCATATCAACTTTTGCGGCATTGTTTATAGCGGATTTTCTTGCGTTGAATCGCGGAACTATACCGCGGAAACAGACGGTTTCCGGTATACCGCGGCGTAAGAATAGTTTTACGGCATATCAATCTTTTGCCTTGAATCGCGGTACTATACCGCGCAAACAGACGGTTTTCAGTGTGCCGCGGTGTAAGGATAGTTTTACGGCATATCAATCTTTTTACGGCATTATTTATAGCGGATTTTCTTGCGTTGAATCGCGGAACTATACCGCGGAAACCGGCGGTTTTAAATACGTAACGTTTTCGGATTTTATCTTAATACCGTAAATCGTATGAAATAAATAAACGGCGTCTAAAAAAACGAAATACCTTAAAAGACAAAATAAAAATTATGAAAATCAATATAATATCGGTCGGAAAAATAAAGGAAAAATATTTTGCCGACGCGCTTTCGGAATACAAAAAGAGGCTGAGCGCGTTTTGTGAGATTTGTGTCGCCGAGGTCGCGGAGTGCGCGAAGAACACCCCCGAGGAAATAAAGTCCGCCGAGGGTTTTTTGATTTTGGAACGCCTCTCAAAGATGAAGGGTGAAACTTTCGCGCTCGACCGCGGCGGCGAAGCCGTCGACAGCGAAGACTTTTCAAAACTTATCGGCGGGGCAAAGACGCGGCGCGGCGCGGCGAATTTCATAATCGGCGGCTCATACGGGTTGAGCGCGGAAGTTTTGAAAAAAGCCGACAGAGTGATTTCGTTCGGAACGCCGACCTTTCCGCATCAACTTTTCAGAGTGATTTTGGCGGAGCAGATCTATCGGGGTTTTATGATCGAGAGCGGGAGAAGTTATCACAAATAGTTTTTTTATACCGTTCGGCCGGACAAGCGATAAACAATAAAAAAGCGGTAAAAACCGCGGTATAATACCGCGAAAAAAGATAATAAAAAAATAAGGAACGGATAAGCGATGAACGGTCAACGCGCAACTAAAATGCGGACAAAATCAATAGGTATTGCGATATTGCTTTTTACATTGACGGTTTTTTTAAACTCTTGCACGTGGTTCGATAAGGGTATATCGGACGGATTTCAATCTTCTTTGAGCTTGAAACCTCTTCCGTGCGGATATAAAGGCGAAACGACCGATTACCAAAAAGACGACGTAACGTTGGATTTTTATTTCGGACACGGACACGAGGAGCATACGAGGTTTCTTTATCGGGGACATGAAACGGTATGTTTTGCGCTGTATTTTTGCGAGGCGGACGTTATTTACGATGAAAGCAAAATGGGAGGGGTGACGGATTTATGGGGGAGCAGGGACGACCCGGATGTATCGTTTGAGGATTACCGCGGCATAGAGGGCTATAAATTTGTCAAAGAGATCGGTTATGAGGAATTTGCAACGGAGGAATACGGCATTACCTACTCGGGTTTTCTTGTAGTTAAGTTAAAATTTCGGCATCACGAAAAGTTTACCGTGCCCGCCGAACTTTTTCATAAAACGGAAGGAAAGATAATTTTCAGAATAGCGGCGATTGTGTTTAATAAAGAGAAAAACAATTATTTTATCGGCGAATCGGGATATATGTCGTTCGATTATCAAACGAAAGAAAACGATATGAACGCCGTAACCCTGTCGAAAAGACAAGCAAGTATTTAAAGAATATACATAAAAAACCGCGGTATAATACCGTGAAAAAAGATAATAAAAAAATAAAATCCGGGAGCAAAAAAATGAAAAGATTTTTAAGAATTTTCGCCTTTACCTTAGTCCTCTTAGCGTCGTTTCTGCTTATTATCGGGCAGCCGTCCGCGAGTTTTTCGTCCGACGACGTAACGGACGGGGACTATTCGCGGATTATGGAGGAAAGCGTTTCGGGCGATCCGCTCGTTACGGAGATCGCGATGCTTGCGGCTCACGACGCTTTGAGCGCGGGGATAGTGAGCGGTTCGCCGATAAACTATCTTGACCGCGGCAACATTTTGTCGAGTCAAAGTCTTTTGCCGCTGACCGAGAGCGGGATTTTGCAAGCCGTAGCGGGCGGTTTTGCGGCGCGCATTTCAAAGGCGCAAAAATCCTCCGTCTACGACCTTTTGAAGCGCGGAACGCGCTATCTCGACGTTCGCGCCGCGGAGTACGGCGGCGGTTTTTACGGCTGCCACGGATTGATCGCCGATCCGCTTTCGGACTTTTTGGACGACGCGCTGAGATTTTTGGAGGAGACGGAGGGCGAGTTTATAGTCGTCGAGTTCCGGCATTGCTATTTTGACGAAAAGGGCTATCCCGAATTGTTTGAATATATAAGGAACGCGACGCGGAACGGCAAAAATCTTTTCGATTATATCCGCTATGATCCGACGCAAATTCCCCTTGAAAATCTGCGGTATAGAACCGTCGTGAACGGCGGATCGGGCGTTGTGATTTTGACTCCCGAGGCGGCGTCCGCGGAGGGTTTGCCCGGCGGGCGGACGGAGGGCGGCTTGGCGTACGCGGCGGAGCCTTACGCCGTGTGGCACAACCGCGCGAAAGAGAGCGAAGTGATAGACGGAATCGAGAGGGAATACGCCCTTTTAAAGGAAAACCCCGGGCTTCACGGGGATGTTTTCAGGATCAATCAAGCGCAGAGAACGCCGACTTTTTCGGCGGATTCGATTATCGATTCGATCGCGGGCTGGTCGCTTATCGATATGGCGTATAAATATAACCGTACTCTTTTGACTCATCCCGATTTTAAAGAATGGCTGACCGTTATGCCCGTTTTCCAAGTGGACTATACGGACGGTATGTACGGGGATTTTAACGACGGGGTCATAAAGATCATAAACGAATTCAACGCGAATCTCGCGTAACGGCAAACGAACGAAAAAAATTTTTTTAAGGAATTGCAAGCGGCGCGGACAAATACCGTATAACTCAGCCGGCTAATTCAACGCGAATCTCGCGTAACGGCAAACGGGCGAAATAAAATTTTTAAGAAATTGCAAGCAATGCGGACAAACGGAAACGGTATAAGATAAAATGAAAAGCCGCATTATTTTATACTCTAATTAACGCGATTGAGTTTGGAGGCTGCGAAATGAAAATCATAGAGATTTTGATGAAAAATAAAAAAATGACGGCGATAATAGCGGCGGCGGTTTTGCTGTTGGCGGCGGTTGGAACGACCGTCGGAATTATTCTGAACAATAAAAACGACAAGGATACCCTATCCTTTACGGGAGAGGGAATATACAACGGATATATTCGTTTATTTGTCGGGCAACCTTCTTTAAGGTTAAATTTGACGGCGAATAAGAATATAGATTTTGACGTTGCGTTTAGTATAGAGGATGAAACGATCGCCGAAATAGTTAAGAGCGGAACTGCCGGAAAAACGGTGGAGTTGCGGGGCATAAAAGCCGGCTATACAAAACTTTTTGCGAAAGCGAACAAAGATAACGTCAAGGATGTCGAAATGAAAATTATGGTGGAGGACCATAATCCGAAATTAGAGGGAGCGGGAACAGAAGAGCAGCCATTCAAGATAAAGAGTAAGAGTGATTTATTTGTGTTGAGAGAAAAAACAAAAGGGTTAGCATGGGTAGACGCGAGTGAAAAAACTTATATGGGGCAATATTTTATAGTTGAAAATAATATAGTTATTGAAGAAAATGAATGGGCGTTTAATATAGAAAGGTTTGATGGAATTTTGGATGGAAATGGAAAACAAATCACTATAAAGGGAATAGTTGGGGATGGATTATTTGGTGTATTAGGACATGGAAGTATTATAAACGAACTTAAAGTAAGCGCAATATTGAAACAATCTTCAAAATGGTACACACAAGGTATTTTGGCTTCAATAAATAATGGAAGTATAACTGCTTGCGAGGTTTTGGGAGAAATTCTGTTTAATATTACTGAAAATTTGGAAAATCCTCTTAGTAATGAATTTACCGTAGGCGGGATTGTTGGAGAAAATAGATTTGGCGTTATTATTAATAATATTTCTAATGTGAAAATAAGTATCAATTATTTTTTGCATGAGAATGAAGCTCAATCTATAATAGGTATGGGTGGTTTTTGTGGACTAAATCATGGACAAATTTCAAATTCAATATTTTTAGGATTGATTGTGAATAACAATACAAATATTTTTTATGATTATATCGGTTTATTTGTGGGTGCAACAAGTGTTCCAATTCAAAATTTGTATTACGATAAGAATATAAATGATAACTATAATAAAATAGGATATGAACTGATAGGGGATAATGCGCCTCCGTTGGAGCATATAAACATTGGCGGCGTATCGGACTGGTCAACCGTAGATTTTTCCGGATGGGATAGTGAGATTTGGGATTTTAGCGGAGCATATCCGCGGTTGGCAATATTTAAATAATTATATAGCGTTTAAACTTTTAAATCAATCATATGATTGATTTAAAACCACATATATATGCGGCGGCAAACCGTTACATTTTGCCGGGTTTACCGCTATGACGGCATTAAACGGACGGTTTACCGCCCTCCGCTGTCTATTAGACGGCGGCTTTTAATCCGTACATCGTACGAACTAAAAGTTTAATTGGTATAGGAGATAAAGTTTATGCATCCTTTTTATAAGATTATGTTTACGGTTATCGGCATTTTAGTTGTGATTTTTTACGGCAGGATAATAATAAAAGGAAACAAAGAGCGTAAAAAACCGATAGAAACACATACGGCAAGCGTAGAGAAAGAATTCCCCAATAGAAATTATAGCGAGAGCAGTCATATAATACATTTTATTATGAGATATGACGAAACGTTTCATAAAGTTAGTATTTCCGCCGGAGTCGGAACGGACTTATTTTACGCTTTGCCGGATGGGGTCGTAGGGCAACTGACCCATCAAGGAAGAATATTTCATAAATTTGAATACGGCGATACGGTTCTCGAATGGGAAAGAACTCATTATGTATTAAGAAAAAAGGAATAGGGATTAAAGAAAATAAAGCGAATATAAAGCCGCGCAACTTATTTACGGTATTCGGCTTTTTGAGGGTACTTTTAATAAGAAACTTGATTTAAAAGTTTAACCGCTATATATACCGTCGGACAAGAGGAAAAAATTTTTTTAAAATATATAAAATAAAGAGCGCTAATTTTCCGAATTTAAGGTATAATAAAAATACAATTCCGGCATAGAATCTATGCGTATAATTTCGATAACGCAAGATTTTAATGCTAAAATAAGTTTTTAAAATAAGGAGTTTCACTATGCTTTCCGATCCGAGGATAAAAAAACTTGCGAAGAATCTCGTTCGTTATTCGTGCGATTTACAAAAAGGCGAAAAGATTTTGATAGAATTTTCCGACAGTATTCACTATCAACTTATAAATCATATCATACGAGAGGTATTCGATATCGGCGGTTTCCCGTTCGTTCAGATGAGCAACGACCGCATAAAGCGCGAACTTTTGCGCGGAATGAGCGTCGAACTCGCGGACTTCACGGCGAAATACGACGCTTACCGCATGGGCGAGATGGACGCGTACATCGGAATCCGCGGTTCAAACAACGTCTATGAACTTTCGGACGTTCCCGCGGAAAACCGCAAGATATACGACGTTCACTATTCTATGCCCGTTCATCACAACATCAGGGTTGACAAGACGAAATGGGTCATTTTGCGTTATCCGACCGAGGCGATGAGCCAGCAGTCAAAGATGACGACGGAGGCTTTCGAGGATTTTTATTTTAAGGTATGCAATTTGGACTATCAAAAGATGTCCGACGCTATGGACGGGCTTGTCGAACTTATGAATAAGACGGACAGAGTGCGCCTGACCGCGAAGGGAACGGATCTGAGTTTTTCGATCAAGGATATCGCGGCGATAAAGTGTTCGGGGCTAAGGAATATCCCGGACGGCGAGGTCTATACCGCGCCCGTAAAGGACAGCGTCGAGGGCGTGATTTCGTATAACGCGCCGTCGATTTATAACGGGATCGAGTTTTCGGGTATGAAATTGACCTTTTCAAAGGGTAAAATAGTCAAGGCGGAGGCGGCGGCTCCCGAACTCACAAAGGCGGCGAATAAGATTTTCGACACGGACGGCGGGGCGCGTTTCGTCGGCGAATTCGCGATCGGGGTCAATCCTTACGTAAAAAAGGCTATGGGCGACATACTTTTCGACGAAAAGATAAGCGGTTCGATCCACTTTACGCCCGGGAGTTGCTATACCGAGGCGTCGAACGGCAATCAATCGGCGGTGCATTGGGATTTGGTCTTGATCCAGACGAAGGAATTCGGCGGCGGCGAGATATATTTCGACGGCAGATTGATCAGAAAAAACGGAATTTTCGTCGTTCCCGAGTTGGAATCTCTGAACCCCGAGAATTTAAAATAGTAAACGGCGGAAACGGAAATTAAGTTTACTTGCCGCCGTATCCGCAAAAAATTCCGCGCGCGGCGTTTATTAAAAGGCTTGCAAATTGCGTGATAACCGCCGCAAAAACACCATATACGGGAAAATTTATAAAAATTCCGCGTAAAATCCAAAAAAAATATTTAAAAAATATTGCACTTTAAAAAATTTAGTGATATAATATATCGCGTAACGGTACGGTTTAACGGAGTTTTATTTCCGGAAAAGAAGCGGACCGTTTGCAAATTAAAAACGGTTCGACGGAAGAAACGATAAAAAAACGGATTTAATAATTAAAAAAATCCGAAAAAAAGAGAGGTAAAAAAATATGTTGCTTAATTTAGTCGCGATCCTATTCCTTTGTTTGGGATTGATTGTCGGTTGGCAGCAAGGTCTGTTCAAATTCGTCAAAAAGATTCTCCCGTTTTTCGGTTCGCTTTTGATCACGGGTTTTCTTTGCAAATACGTTGCCGACGAGATAGCCAAGATCCCCGAGATCGGCGGTTTGATCGAGAATTGGGTGGCGAGTCTTTTCGGCGATCTCGGCGACAAGATAAACCTTCCCGTGATCGCGGAGAACGGAAAGTTATTTTTGCAGGGCGCGGAGGGCAATATCCCTCTTGCGGAGATCTTGAAAGAGAGCGGATTCAGCGTTTTTTCGGGAACGGTCGAGGCGATTTTGTCGAAGGTTTTGGTGATTGACGGAACCACGTCGATCGCCGGGGTGATCATTCCGAGCATAACGGTCATCATTTGCTACGCGCTGAGCGGCGTGTCGCTGTTTATCGTATCGATTATCGTGATCGCGATATTGACAAAAATTATCGCGAAATTGATAAAAAAGAAATTTTTCAGATATATCGACAAAGTTTTCGGCGCGATCGCGTGGGTGGCTTTGGTTATATTGGTGATGTATATACTGCTGGCGGTGCTGACGCTTTTCGAGACCGAGCCGGCGATAAAGCCCTTTATGGACTATCTTAAAGACAGCGACATTCTCCGCATTATGTACGAGAATAATATATTCCTTATGCTCTTAGACGAAATCGGAAAATCTTTCGGAATTATAGCGGCATAGCGGAATTATCGCGGACGGACGACGGTATAACGTGAAATTATATCGGTATAACGGAAAGTGAAAAGTCTTTCCGCGGTTATATTCGGTATAGCAAAGTATGAAAAGTTTCCGGACTAACGATGGTATAACGTGAAATTATAGCGGCAAACGTTAAATAACCGCCGCCGTTGACCGCCTGTCGCTAAACGACCACCGACATTTAAAAAAGCCGGCAAAAATCCGCCGGCTTTTCGTTTGCGAAAAGGGGATCGCTTTACGTTTTTTAAAAAGAGTTCCGCAAAAAGATCCCGAAAGGCTTAAAAATTAAAAAAAATTTTGGATTGCGTTTAGGTCTTTCGACTTATAGCGGACAAACCGACGCATACATTGCGGCGCAAAATGCGGGAAACGGGTTAATTCCGAAACGGCGCGACGCTACGGATTCGGCACATTAGACCTCTTGCAAAACCGATTGAAGTAGTGTAAAATGGAGTTATAAACTATGAAAATCTAAAAAGTTATATTGCAATTTTGAACTAAAACATTAGTTTCGCAAGAGGTCTATTATATTAAGTATTAAGGCGGTTTTGGTATGTATATGTATGTATTTGTTTGTTCATCCGTATTATTTGAAAATTGCAAATACCTTGATAATATCGATAAATCGACGCTCAATTTTGATTGGTTTCCTTATTTGAAAAGCAAGGAATTTATCTCTATCGTGCGTGTTCCGATTCCCGTAACGGAAGTCGCCGTCTTTTTAGAAAGACTTATCGAGAGTATAGAAAACGGTGCGCGTATATCGATCATTGTTTTGACGGATACGCAAGATGAAGACGAAATAATGAAATATACTTCAAAAATGAACGAAACTATTTATTTAACGATTAGCGGAAAAACACATACGGATGATTATTATAAATTGAAATATATGTTTGAATATAATAGATTTATTTCTTCAATCGAAATATTTTTAATTTAGATTGAGAGAAAATATTTATAATAAATTTAAAAATTCAAGCGGCGTCATATTTGACCGAGGGTTTAATTTGTTAGAATACGGGCAAGCAAAAAAGAAAGATCTTATCGGAATAAGCGTAATAGGCGCGGGATTACTTACGGTTATTTTGTTATATAATTTTTTTATCAGAGTTCCGCCGGCAAGTGAGATATATCAAAAGACTTTTGATAGCATTATAGAACTTAAATGTGAAACTAAGGGTTCTGCCGAATCGTTCGGAACGGCTGAAATTATTACAAAAGACGGCAAATTGATAACAAACGCTCACGTTGTTACTTATGCAAAATTAGGACAAACAACTAAGTTTGAAAGTTATTCCGTTAGATTTTCTTTCGGGAATTAGTATACGTTTTTTAAAAAGAATTCCGCAAAAAGATCCCGAAAGGCTTAAAAATTAAAAAAAACTTGCGAAAACTTAATAATTTAAAAAAAATCCGTATATTTTTATTTGACACGGATTAAAAAAGGTGTTATGATAAGTATCGCCTAATTTTTGAACTATTATATTATTATGAAAGAATATGATTTAAAGGTTTTGTTAAGTGCTTCTTCAAAACTCGTCGGAATAAGACAGGTCGAGAAGAGTATCTCAAAGGACGAGTTACGGTGTGTCGTAGTGTCCTTCGACGCCGACGGACATATCCGCGAACGGCTTATCGGGCTTTGCAAATCTCACGGGATCGAATTTATCGACGGACCGTCGATGAAAGAAACGGGGAGTCTTTGCGGAATCGAGGTAGGCGCGAGCGCGGTGGGAATCTTAAAATAACGGGATTCCGGTCGGTGATAAATATACATTTTTTGAGTTAAAGGTTTTGGGTTGAAACTTTTATCTCGCCGCAAACTCTTAAATATTTATCGGTAATTTATCAGGAGGATTCAAATGCCAACAATCAATCAACTTGTAAGGCAGGGAAGGCAAAAACAAGCCGTAAAGTCCAAGGCTCCCATTATGGACGCTTGTCCGCAAAAACGCGGCGTGTGTCTTTCGGTTACGACGACTTCCCCCAAAAAGCCTAATTCCGCTTTGAGAAAGATCGCGAGGGTGCGTCTTGTCAACGGTTCGGAGGGTACGATCTACATTCCCGGAATCGGACACAATCTTCAAGAGCACAGCGTCGTTTTGATAAGGGGCGGAAAGGTCAGAGACTTGCCGGGCGTAAGATATCATATCATACGCGGAACGTTGGACACGGCGGGCGTGGCGAAGCGTAAGCAAGCGCGTTCAAAGTACGGCGCGGGCAAGAAGTCGGCGGCGGCGGCGGCGAAAGGAAAGAAGTAATTTTTTTCCCGCGTTAAAAAAACGCGGCGGCGGTAAGCGAAGCGGTTTTCGCTTTATTATAAACGCGGCGCAAAAAGAATTAATTTTTGTCCGCGCAACAAAAGCGGGAGCGAAAAACGCCGCATAATTATAATGAGGTTAAGAATTTTAAAAACGGGCGGGCGGAAAGAGCCTTTCTCAATTCTTTAATTTCATTCAAAAAAAACTCAACCCAAAAAAATAAACGTAAATTTAAGTTCTTTTTAAGGAGAATAAAACTTATGCCAAGAAGAGCGGGGGTGCCGAAACGCGACGTTTTACCGGACCCTATATATCGGAGCAAAATAGTTACAAAATTCATAAATCAAATTATGTACGACGGAAAGAGGGGAACGGCGCAAAAGATCGTCTATTCGGCTTTCGAGTTGATCGAAAAGAAGTCGAATCTAAACCCTCTGGACGTTTTCAACAAGGCGTTGGAAAACGTTATGCCCGCTTTGGAAGTCAAGGCGAGAAGAGTGGGCGGTTCGACGTATCAAGTTCCGCTTGAAGTCCGTCCCGACAGACGTCAGACCTTAGGCATCCGCTGGTTGGTCAACGCCGCCAGAAAACGCGGCGAAAAGGAAATGGACGCGAGAGTGGCGGGAGAATTACTCGACGCCTACAACGGTTCGGGCAGCGCGTTCAAGAAAAAAGAAGAAACTCACCGTATGGCGGAGGCGAACAAAGCGTTCGCGCATTTCCGCATATAAAAGCGCGGAATCGCAAAAGCGAGGATATTTAGGACCCGTATTGAATAAACGAAACGATTTTTAAAAAAAAGTAAAGACAGTGGTAAGTTTGTTTAAAAAATACCGGTTCCCGAGATTTATTCGCACGGTTCTAAAAAGGCGGGGGGAAAACTCCCGCTTTACTTTTGGAATCAAAAACCAAGTCTAAGGCAAGACAAGGCGGTTCTAAGAGGGTTGCATAAAAAAACAAAAACAAGTCGATAATAAATAATTATAGTTAATTACAGCCGGAATTTCGTTAAATTCGGCTCGGGAGAAAAAATGGCAAGAGAATTTCCTTTGGACAAAACGAGAAACATAGGAATTATGGCGCATATAGACGCCGGGAAGACCACGGTCAGCGAGAGGATTCTGTTTTATACGGGACGCGTTCACAAGTTGGGCGAGGTTCACGAGGGCGCGGCGACCATGGATTGGATGGCGCAGGAGCAGGAGAGGGGCATAACCATCACCTCCGCGGCGACGACGACGGCATGGAAGGGATGCCGCATAAACCTAATCGACACTCCGGGACACGTCGACTTCACGGTCGAGGTTGAGAGAAGCCTTCGTATTTTGGACGGCGCGGTGGCTCTTTTTTGCGCGCGCGGCGGCGTCGAGCCTCAGTCCGAGGCGGTTTGGAGGCAGGCGGACAAATACCGCGTTCCGCGAATCGCGTTCGTCAACAAGATGGACATCAACGGCGCGGACTTTTTCAACGTCGTAGGAATGATAAAGAGCCGTTTTCACGTCAAGGCGGTTCCGCTGCAACTTCCGATCGGCAAGGAGAACGATTTTAAGGGCGTAGTGGATTTGATCACGATGCAAGCGACGATTTATAACGACGACTTAGGAAAAGATCAAGTTACGGCGGATATCCCCGCGGATCTAAAAGGCGAGGCGGATCTCCTCAGAACCGAATTGCTTGAAGCCGTCGCGGATTTTGACGATTCGATTATGGAGAGATATTTGGACGGCGCGGAGATTCCGGAAGAAGACGTAAAGAGGGCTTTGCGTTTGGCGGTGTGTTCGATGAAAGTCGTGCCGGTATTATGCGGAAGCGCGTATAAGAATAAGGGCGTTCAAAAACTTTTGGACGCGGTTGTGGAATATCTTCCGTCGCCCTTAGACGTGCCGCAGATCGTGGGAAAGATAGTGGGAGAGGACAATGAGGTCGTAGTCGATTCGTCGGACACGGAGCCTTTCGCCGCGCTTGCTTTTAAGGTCGCGACCGATCCTTTCGTCGGGAAACTGACGTTTATAAGGGTTTACAGCGGCGTTTTGGAGAGCGGTTCATACGTATACAACACGACGAAGGGCAAGAAAGAGAGAGTCGGAAGACTTATCAGAATGCACTCGAACAACAGGCAGGATATCGACGTCGTATACGCGGGCGACATAGCCGCCATAATAGGTTTAAAAGACACGACGACGGGCGACACGCTTTGCGCCGAGAGCAGGCAGGTAATTTTGGAGAGTATGGAATTCCCCGATCCCGTCATAAGGATCGCGATCGAGCCGAAAACCAAAGCGAGTCAGGAAAAAATGGGGCTTGCCTTAGCCAAACTCGCGGAAGAAGACCCGACGTTCCAAACGAACACCGATCAAGAGACGGGGCAGGTCATCATCGCGGGAATGGGCGAATTGCATTTGGAGATTATCGTGGACAGACTTTTGAGAGAGTTTAAGGTCGAATGCAAGGTCGGGCAGCCGCAGGTCGCCTATAAGGAAACGATCACAAAGGAAGTCCAAAAAGAGGGCAAATATATCCGTCAGTCGGGCGGACGCGGACAATACGGTCATTGCGTGATCGTCATTTCGCCGAGGGAGCCGGGCGAGGGCTATGAATTCGTCGACGAAATCGTGGGCGGCGTCGTTCCGAAGGAATATATCGCGCCGATAAACGCGGGGATTCAAGAGGCGGCGAAGTCGGGCGTTTTGGGCGGCTACGAAACGGTGGATTTCAAAGTCAGGCTTATAGACGGAAGTTATCACGACGTGGACTCGTCGGAAATGGCGTTTAAGATCGCGGGATCGATGGCGTTTAAGGAAGCGGCGGCGGCGGCGGGCCCCATTCTTTTGGAGCCGGTTATGAACGTCGAGGTTACCACTCCCGACGAATACTACGGCGACGTTATGGGCAGCATAACGGGCAGACGCGGTTCGATCAAGGGTTTCGAGATGAGGAACGGCGTTCAGATAATCGAATCGGAGGTTCCGCTTTCGGAGATGTTCGGGTATGCGACGGCTTTGCGTTCGCTGACGCAGGGCAGAGCGAACTTTACGATGCTGTTTTCGCATTACAGCCCCGTGCCGAGAAACATCGCGGAGCAGATAAAGGGCAAAGGAAAGACGGAATAAATTACGTTTTATAAAATATGCCGGCGGTTCGGTCATCCGCCGCGTTAAAGACGGGAAGAAAGACGCGCGAAACCGTATTTACGGGTGCGCCGCGAAAGACTTAATTCAAAGACGCAAAAAAATAAAACCGTCCGTTTCTTAAAATTCCGCTTTAAATTTTTCGCGAAGCGGGGGATTTTACGGGCGCATACGGTCAAATCGGCGGAAATTAAATAAAAAAATTGAAATTCCGCGAAAATAGTACGTCAAAATGCTGGAAAAATTTTAAAAAATATATTATAATAAACTATGTCAAGATTTATGGAGGGATAATAAAAATGGCAAAAGCAAAATTTGAAAGAGATAAGGTACACGTTAATATCGGGACTATCGGACACGTCGATCACGGAAAGACGACGCTGACCGCCGCTATAACGATGTACTGCGCGTCCAAGGGAATGGCGAAAGTTATGAAATATGACGAAATCGACAAAGCCCCCGAGGAAAGAGAAAGAGGTATTACGATCAATACCGCGCACGTCGAGTATCAGACGCCCAAAAGGCACTACGCGCACGTCGACTGTCCGGGTCACGCCGACTACGTAAAGAATATGATCACGGGCGCGGCGCAGATGGACGGAGCGATTCTCGTCGTTTCCGCGGCGGACGGACCGATGCCCCAAACGAGAGAGCACATCCTGCTCGCCCGTCAGGTGGGCGTTCCCTATATCCTTGTTTATCTAAACAAGGTCGACCAAGTCGACGACCCCGAACTTTTGGAATTGGTCGAGTTGGAAGTCAGAGAACTGCTTTCGCAGTATAAATTCCCGGGCGACAGCACCCCGATCATCAAGGGTTCGGCGTTGAAAGCGTCCGAGGCATTGATCGCGGGCGACGTCAACAGCGAATGGACAAAATCGCTTCAAGAATTGCTTGACGCGGTAGATTCCTATATCCCCGATCCCGCGCGCGAGATTGACAAGCCTTTCTTGATGTCCGTCGAAGACACGATGACCATCACGGGGCGCGGAACGGTCGCGACGGGAAGAGTAGAGAGAGGACAGATCAAACTCGCCGACAAGGTTGAGATCGTCGGTTTCTCCGACAAACCGAGAGAAACCGTCATAACGGGAATCGAAATGTTCAGAAAACTTCTCGACACCGCTATCGCGGGCGACAATATCGGCGCGCTCTTGCGCGGAATCGAGAGAAAAGACATCGAGAGAGGTCAGGTTCTCGCCAAACCGGGCAGCATTAAGCCGCATACCCACTACACTTCACAGGTCTATATCTTGACGAAGGACGAGGGTGGCAGACATACCCCCTTCTTCGACGGATACCGCCCGCAGTTCTATTTCAGAACGACGGACGTTACGGGCAGCATCAAACTCCCCGACGGCGTCGAAATGGTTATGCCGGGAGATAATATCAATATGGATATAAAATTGATCGCCCCGATCGCGATCGAGGAAGGACTCCGCTTCGCTATCAGAGAAGGCGGCAGAACCGTCGGTTCGGGCGTCGTCGCGAAAATTTTGGAATAGTAATTTAATACAAAAAGTCCCGTCCGTCAAAATGACGGACGGGACTTTTTTTATGTTTTTATGTTTTTTATATGCGGGGGAAAACTTTTTATAAAAAGTTTTCCCCCGCACCCCTTTTCAAAAATTTTCAATAAATATTTATATAAAAGACACGGTGAAAAATTTTTTGAAAAAAGTATTTTCCCCGTACCCCTTTTCAAAAACTTTTAGTAAGTTTAAAACTTTCCGTTTAAGTTAAGAGAAAATTCGATTAAAGTAAATTCCCCTCCGTGGGAGGGGTAGGGGTGGGGCGGCATTATTTGGAACAAGAAATACATTTTACAAGCACTTCTTTGCTATATTCGTTATTACTAAAAGTTTTTGAAAAGAGGCGCGGAGGAAAACTTTTTACGAAAAAGTTTTCCTCCGCATTTTAAAAACAAAACAAATTACTAAAAGTTTTTCCCGAATAACGATAAATAATCATCAAAAATTCCCCTCCGTGGGAGGGGTAGGGGTGGGGCGGCATTATTTGGAACAAGAAATACATTTTACAAGCACTTCTTTGCTATATTCGTTATTACTAAAAGTTTTTGAAAGGAGGCGCGGAGGAAAACTTTTTACGAAAAAGTTTTCCTCCGCATTTTAAAAACAAAATAAATTACTAAAAGTTTTCCTCCGCATTTTAAAAACAAAACAATTATAAAAAGTTTCCGTCCTCATAATTTAAAACACCCCCCGAAAAACCTATTTTACGAGTCGTTTAAAGACGGCGAAACTTTCCTCGCTGACGCCGTGTTCCATAAGGCAGGCGTCGTTGAGTGCGGTTTCGCGGCAAACGCCGTTTTGCATCAAGAATTTTGAAATCACGTCGTGTCTTTCGAAGATTTGACGGGCTTTTTTCTCGCCCGTTTCGGTCAGTTTTATATGGTTTTCAAAATCGACGGTAATATACCCGTTTTCTTTGAGTATTTTCATTGCCCGCGTAACCGACGGCTTTGAAAAATTCAGCCTATTTGCGATATCGACGGCGTGAACGCCGCCTTTTTCGCTCAAAACATAGATGGCTTCGAGGTAGTCCTCCCCCGATTGACGTATCGACATAACCTTTCCCTCCGTTTTTTTTACGTAATATTAACCGCAATACCTAATCACATTCCCTTTACCGCTTTAAAATACAAGCGGACGCAACGCCTAACCGCATTCTCTCCGCTTTAAAACACAAGCGGACGCGCAACGCCTAACCGTATTCCCTTTGCCGCTTTAAAATACAAGCAAACGCAAACGCGCAATCAACTTTTCCGACGGATTAAAATCCCGCGAACTAAAACAATCTACTAACCGCCTTCACCGACCGCTGACCGCTAAAAAAATCAATCTCCGTTCCAACTGCCCGGTATAAATATCGATTCAAATTTACTCACCGCGTACCGATCGGTCATCGCGGCGATATAATCGGCGGCGGCCGTTTTATTGACGGCGTTTTCCTTATCGGCGGTATTTTTTTCAAAGTTTTCTTTTTCGGCGTTTTTCAGGTATACTTCGGGGATTTCATCGGGCGAATTTATATAATGTTCGTAGAGCAAGCGGATCATTTTGTCGGCTTTTTGGACGTATTTCATTATACTTTGGCATTCGTACACGTTTTTAAACATATACGACCGGAGCGTTTCAAAAACTCCGCCCACTTCGTCGGACATTTTGATAAAATTTTGATTATAAGAGGTTTTAACAACGTCGGCGATGAGCGTATTGATTCTCTCGCCCTTGCTCCGTCCCAAGAGTCCGACGCATTCTTTCGGCAGCATATTTTCGGTGATCAGCCCCGCGTGTTCCGCGTCGTCTATATCGTGGTTTATATAAGCGATTCTGTCCGAATAATTGACGACCATAGCCTCCAACGTCGCGGGTTTCATACCTTTGCGGTGGTTCAAGATTCCGTCCCGGACTTCGGGGGTCAAGTTTAGTCCTTGCCCGTCGTTTTCCAATTTTTCGACGACGCGCAGGCTTTGTTCGTTATGATGGAAGCGGCCGATCAAGGACTTCAAAGTTTTTTCGCCCGAATGCCCGAAGGGGGTATGCCCGAGGTCATGTCCGAGTCTTATCGCTTCCGTGAGGTCTTCGTTGAGTTTTAGGCAGCGTGAAATTGTTCTGGCGATTTGTGATACTTCCAGCGTATGAGTCAGGCGCGTGCGGTAGTGGTCGCCTTCGGGGGACAGGAACACCTGCGTTTTATGTTTCAAACGCCGAAAGGACTTGCTGTGCAGAATTCTATCGCGGTCGCGTTGAAATTCCGTCCGCATAGGGCAAGGCGGCATAGGTTTTTCGCGCGCGCCCGCATTTTCGGACTTTTTCGCGTAAGGCGACAGAAATTCTCTTTCGAATTTCAGGTATTCGTCTTTCATTTTCTCTCCGTATTCCGTATATATTTGAATTCACAATTTCGCATATAATAGAATTTGCGAATCGGCGTTTAATTTTTCGCGCATAATTGGATTTGCGAATCGGCGTTTAACTTTCCGCGCATAATTGGATTTGCGAATCGGCGTTTAACTTTCCGCGCATAATTGAATTCGCAAAGGAGCGGCGTTTAACTTTTCGCATATAATAGAATTTGCAAAGGAAGGGCGTTTAACTTTTCGCGCATAATTGGATTTTCGAATCGGCGTTTAACTTTTCGTGTATAATAGAATTCGCAAAGGAACGGCGTTTAACTTTCCGTAAGGAGCGGCGTATTTTAACGGTATTTTTCTTTTTATCCGCTTAACGGTATTTTACTAATTATCCTTAATTCCCCTCCGTGGGAGGGGGCAAGGGGGTGGGGCGATCGATCTTTTCGGGGTAAAAAATACACTTTACAAATACACTTTTGCAATTACTAAAAGTTTCCCCCAAAAACGATTAACGGTATCATTTATAATATTCGTCATAATTGACCGTATCCGTATCGAACCCTAATTTTTCCTTAATAATTTCCGCCGTCATTTTATTAAACGGCAGATAAATCCCGCGTTTTTCTTTAATTTTCGGAAACTTTGATTCGGGGCGGTAGAGGGCGTTTTCTTTCAGTTTGATTTCGAATGAAAACGCTCCTTCTTTTTCCTCTCCTTTGAGGTTTTTATTTTCGACCGTAATACTTTCGATATTTTCCGCCGAGTAGAACAGTTTATCTTTTGAGATGAACACGTTTTGCCGTACGATTCCTTCGCGGTCGACGATGAATATTTCCGTGAAATTTTTCGTTACGCAGAGATAGGCGATAGCGGCGATAGCGATACCGAGGGCGACGGGTGCGCTGACGTTCATATTATGCAAAATTGAATCGACGAGTGCGGCGGCGGGGGCTATGAGGAAGAAAATAATGATCAAATAGAAAGGGAAGTAGTTATACAGTATATAATACTTATCCTTATCTAACACGGGCGACAATTTAAAGTCGTGGATAAGCATACGGGCGGTTTCGTTTGCTCTTGCTTTTGCGGCGGTAAAGAGGGCGGTAAGTGCGGCGGCGGAGAGGGAGGCGGCGGTCGGGGCGGTCATATATTTATTGATCACGACGAAGACCATAAGGATGACGAAGAGGGCGGCGAATCTGATTGCGAACACGTCGCGGAAAGTGATTTTCAAGGGTGTATTTTCGATGATTTTGCCGCGTATTGCGAAGGTTCTGTCGCCGTATCTTTTGACCGAGAAGGCGTTCGCGCCGAATTTTATATTATAGAATTGTCTTTCGCGCGCGTTTTCCCCGAATTTTTCGGTAAATTCGGCGTATGACAGATTCGATTTAAAGGTCATGGTATCCTCCGTTACGCCGTGTAAGTTACGGCTTGCATATTTAATTTCTAACGCGTAAGTTACGGCTTGCATATTTAATTCCTAACGCGTAAGTTACGGCTTGCGTATCTTAATTCTAACGCGTAAGTTAGGGCTTGCATAATTTTCTTATACGCGTAATTATCGGCTCACATATATTATATCTCAAATTGAAAAATATGTCAAGTCCCTTTTTTCGGTATTGTTATGATATAGACTTTACGGAATTGCGTATGGAATTTTTTGTTTTGCTTTTCGTTTTTCCGAATTTCACTATTATATCGGATTGTTTTGTATTCCGCTATAAAAGTTTACGTCTTTTACCATATCGTATTGTTTTACATTCCGCATAAAAATTTAGTCTTTTACCATATCGGATTGTTTTATCTTTCGCATAAAAGTTTACGGCTTTTCTCAATCATATCAAACTTTTTTTATATTTTTCGGTTCGGTATCGAATCCGTCGGCAAGAAAAAAACGTTCGTTCACAAAAAAGGAACGGACGTTTTTTTGGCAGGAGCAGTAAGAATCGAACTTACAACATAGGAGTCAGAGGCCTATGTGTTACCACTACACCATGCTCCAACATAGAGGTTTTCGGTGAAAGGTTAAAAAGCCCATTTAGGTTTACGTTTTGACGGGCGCATTTTTCCTCACCGCCTATAAAGATTTTAACACATTCGGCGAAAAAAATCAACCGAAATTTATGATTTGCCGATATTTTTTTAAGAATTTTGATATTCGCGTGAAAACTTTACCCTATTTTCCGCTTGACATTCTTTAAATATTCGCATATAATGTACGCATAATATTTTTGGAATGTCGTTATGGAAACTGAAACTTTCGATAAAACGGAAAAACTTTTGGAACTGAGGGAAAAACTTTTAAAATCCGAGGCTTTTAGGTTATCGGGAGCGAAGACCTATTCTCTTAAAGAAGTTGAAAGGCGTTTGCTGGACAAGTGCAAAGAGAAGGCGCGCGGTTAAGGTTTTGTGTTTTATTTGGATGGGATTTTTTCTGTGTAGATTGACAAATAAGGATATATTATCAAACTAAATTATTTTGCTGCTATGGCTCAGTCGGTAGAGCACGTCCTTGGTAAGGACGAGGTCACGCGTTCGAATCGCGTTAGCAGCTCCAAGATAAGGTTCGCGGAATGATTTTTGCGGACTTTTTTTTACGGATTTTGGGAAGTTTTTGAACGCGCGTAAAAAGTTTGGACTATTACTGAAAGTTTGTACTACGGTTATTAAAAGTTTGAATTACGATTACCGAAAGTTTTTGAAAGAGGGTACGGGAGAAAACTTTTTTCAAAAAGTTTTTTCCCGAATAATGAACAAGTTACAAAAAGTTTGAATTACTATTACTAAAAGTTTTTGAAAAGGGTATGGGAAAGACTTTTTTCTAAAAAGTCTTTCCCGAATAATGAACAAATCACAAAAAGTTTGAATTACTATTACCGAAAGTTTTTGAAAGAGGGTATGGGAAAGACTTTTTTCTAAAAAGTTTTTCCCGAATAATTCTGAAAAAAACAAAAAAATAAAAAAATAACGAAAAAGTATTGACAAATACGTATTGAATACGTATAATATAGATGAATTAGATAAATCACTATATATACAAATTAAGATGCGAGGCTATGCCAATGAAGTACGGCGAATTGAAAAAACTGCTCAAAAAGAACGGGTGTCGAATGGAGCGCGGCGGAGCGAATCACGAAATATGGTATAGCGCGAAAACGGAAAAGCGTTTTCCCGTTGGGCGGCATGATTCGCAAGAAGTAAAGACGGGTACGCTGAACGCGATTTTGAAAGACGCGGGATTAAAGGAAAAAGAGTAAGAGAGCGGATTAAAAGTTTCGTAATGGGTTGAGGAATGTAAAAAATACAAAAAAGAGGAAATAATAGGAATGTCAAAAGCGGAAACGATAGAAACGATAGAAACGATAGAAACAAAAAACGAAAAACAATAAACGAAAAACAGGAGGCGGATTATAATGAAATATGTTTATCCCGCGGTTTTCACGCCGGAGGAGGGCGGAGGTTATTCCGTAAGGTTCCCCGATTTTGAGAGTTGCTACACGTGCGGTGATGATTTGACGTGCGCTATGGATATGGCGCAGGACGTGCTTTGTTTGACTTTATACGGCATAGAGGTTGAGAAGGGGTGTTTGCCGGAAGCGAGCGGAATAAAGGGTATACGGACGGTAGAGGGGGAATTTGTGCAATTTATCCGTTGCGACACGGATTTTTATCGGCGATTTTACGACGGCAAGGCGGTAAAGAAGACCTTATCGATTCCCGCGTGGTTGAACCGTGAAGCGGAGCAAAGCGGTTTAAATTTTTCGCAGGTATTGCAGGAGGCGTTGAGGCGGCGTTTGGACGTATAGTTTTTTGTATTAATTACGGAATTTTGAACGCGCGTAAAAAGTTTGGACTATTACTGAAAGTTTGTACTACGGTTACTGAAAGTTTGGACTATTACTGAAAGTTTGTACTACGGTTACTAAAAGTTTGTACTACGGTTACTAAAAGTTTGTACTACGGTTACTAAAAGTTTGAATTACTATTACTAAAAGTTTTTGAAAGAGGGTACGGGAGAAAACTTTTTTCAAAAAGTTTTTTCCCGAATAATGAACAAATCACAAAAAGTTTGAATTACTATTACCGAAAGTTTTTGAAAAGGGTACGGGAAAGACTTTTTTCTAAAAAGTTTTTCCCGAATAATGAACAAATCACAAAAAGTTTGAATTACTATTACTAAAAGTTTTTGAAAGAGGGTATGGGAGAAAACTTTTTTCTAAAAAGTTTTTTCCCTGCATTTTTTTTAAAATTTTAAAATTTTATCTTAAAAACCGAAACTTTTTGAAAATTTATTAAATTTTTTTTAAAAAGGGTATTGACAAGAGCGGATATCGGTTATATAATATACATAACTAAGAATGGGAACGGTTCACATTTTTTTGCGAGCCGTGTATTTGGGCGTATAAAAAGGAGATAGGGATCTTTATTTTACGTATATAAAATGCGTCGTTTTCGTTTCCTATCGTATTGACGTAAATAGTCCGTATCAAACGGAACGTTTCGCCCCACCCCTTTGATCCCCTCCCACGGAGGGGAATAGCGGAAAATAAGTAAAGCCCCCGCCCGCCCGCCCTTATCGGTGGGAAAGAAATAAAAAGCGTGGCAAGCGACAGAACGGAAAAAAGTTAGACAACAACAGAAAAAAGTTAGACAACATAAGAAAGCAAGCACAACCTAACAAAAATAGATCAAGCGTTTCACTCAAAAAGCGTGTATATAGGAAATTCCCCTCCGTGGGAGGGGATTAAGGGGTGGGGCGACCGAATAGAAAGAAAGCGGGTACGACCGAATAGAAAACGGCAGACAAGCGGAAAATAAGGAAAATAAGGAAAACAAGAGAACTTCGCCCCACCCCCTTGCCCCCTCCCACGGAGGGGAATAGCGGATAAGGAATTGAAAGGCAAGCGGTGATTTGGGCGTTTTAAACAAGACTGATATTGATTTCACACCGAGCGGACGCGCGGCTTAAAAGAATAAATTAGACCTTTTTTTAAGGAGACGAGGATTTTATGAGAAGAGCGGGAAACGGAAACGGAACTGTTGGATTAAGACTTTTGGTAAGTTTTTTTGCTATAGTAATGTTGTTTGGCGGGATTTTTTCCGCGGGCATTTTCGGGTGCGCGTCGTTGATTGAGCCTAATGGGGGCGGAGTTGAGGATTCGTCCGCGCTTGACGTTGGGGGAGAAGGCGGCGGTTCGGGTGAAGACGCCGGCGGCGGAATTTCGGGCGGAGCGATTGACGTTGGCGGTGAAGACGTAGGCGGCGGCGTAACGGGCGAGAGCGGTGATACCTCTAGAACTAGATGGGCAAGCGCCGAGGCGTCGATGACGGGTCTTAGCGACGGTGCGGTAACGCTCAGCGGCAACTCAGGCGGGGAAGCAAAAAAAGACAACAGTACCTCAAGTAACGGCAACAACACGGGGTGGTATTCGGGCTGGTTGAAATTGAGTTCCTCCGGAGACCAAAAAGCGGCGGCAGGAACTTGGATTAAGATCAATCTAAGCGCGGAGCAAAAGACGGCGATCAACAACGACAGAGTTTCCACGATTAGTATGACCTTTGTTTATGGGATGCACAACTATACGGAAGGATCTGACAACGGACGCAGATCTTATGTTCACGTCTACAACGACGACGGAGCGAATGTCGGTTGGGATGATACTTCGGCGGTCGGGTCGAACGGCTGCATATACAGCGACAACAGCACGAGCGGCGTTGTAGACGGGAGCAGGTTGTCGAAGACGGTGAGCATTACGTCCGCTCAGTTAAAAAACAAGACGGCGGTCTATATTTTAATATATTCGTATGCGCAAGCAAACAAAGGCGGAACTTGGAATCTTGCTAACAGAGTTGCCGAAGCCTCGACTTCGGTCGGGAGCGTTTCGTTTACAATGACATACAACATTCCCAAAATCACCGCAACCGAGGGAGCGAACGGAACGGTTACGGCGGCGGCTTCCAAAACCGTTACGGCGGCTCAGTTGCTGGGGACGGCGAATCTTGAACTTGACCTTATCCCGAGAGGAAACGAGGGGTACTATTTTACAAATTGGGTTTCTACGGACGCGGGCGTTACGATCGCGGGGAATACGTATTCCGCCAAGCCGACGATAAAGGGCGTTAAGTTTTATGAGGTTTCGGGTGAAACGAAAGCCGTTCCGCTGAGAGCGGATTTCGCGGCTGTTCCCGACATAAACCCCGCCATTACGGATTATACATATTCGGGCGTGGCGCAAGGTCCGACTTATACCGCAAGCGGAGGTATGAACGTAGACCGCGTTTCGCCTCTCTATAAAGCGACGGGCTATGAAAACGCGGCAAAGCCTACGGACGCGGGGAGTTATACCTATACGGCGTTGCTGGAAAGGCTTAGCAGTTCGAGTTATATCGTAATCGGACAAAGAACCTTTAATTTCACAATTTTAAAGAAAGATATGACTTTCGAATTTGTAGTCAGCGGAGGGCAAAACGGAAAGACCTACGACGGAACAGCGGACGTACTCGATCCCGATTGTTATAGCGTGAGGTTTACGGGCTTTGTTCCCGTCGGCGGCGGCGGAGGGGCGAACCCTCAACCCGCGGCGGGTGAATTCACCTTAAGCGCGGCGTATGACGCGCCGGACGTGGGCGCGCGGTATATTTCCGCGACGCTGATCCCGGGTGCGGCGATAAACAAAAATTTCAATATAAACAACGATTTGACCTCTACTGTCATTCCGGACGCGGAGATCACCAAAAGACAAATTACCTTTACGGTTACCCCCGCAAGCAAAGTCTATGACGGAAAGAGTTTGACGGCCTATACCCTTAATTTCTCGAACTACCTCAAACCGGGCGGAGAAGAGGGGCAGCCCGAAGCGGCGGATTATAACCGCGCCGCGGCGGTCGTCTACGGAATTGACGCTTCTCACGCGGAAGGCGGAGGTTTCGAGGTCGGGACATACACAATCAAAGTTACCGTCGCGGTCAACGAAAACGGCAATCAATTGGACAAAAACCACGAGATTTTAAATAAAACCATGGCTTCGTCAACCTATACGGTCTCGAAAAAAGAAGTTACTTGGGTTATCCCCGGGCAAGCCGCGAACAAAACCTATGACGGCACAAACGCGTATATCGCCCCCTATTCCTTGAATTTCAACGGCTACGTCGTTCCCGAAAACACGCCCGATTCGGGCGCGGCGGGAAGCGCGGCTCAACCCGACGGACAATATGCGACCTCCGCCTTATACGCAAGCAAAGACGCGGGTAGCCGGGCGGTTACCGTAACCCTCTCGCCCGTTGCGGATTCGAGTTTGGGCAGAAACTATACCTACAAAGCGGGCGGCTTGGGCAACGCTCTGTCCCAAGTCTGGGGTACGGGTACGATCGAAAAAAAGGGTATCTCTTTCTCGATCACGGGAACGGGAAAAACCTATGACGGCAATACGGACGCGGGCGAATATACCATAACGTTTAACGGCTACGTAAACGGTTCGGGCGAAGCCGATCAGCCCGTAACAAGCGAATATACCGTAGCCGCCGCCTACACGGACAAAAACGCGGGGAGCAAACTCTCCGTGTCGATCACAAACACGACGGGCGATTTATTGCAAAACTTCCTCATCCCCGATACTCTAAAAACCGTCCTCAGCGGCTTGACAATCCAAAAAAGAACGATCGACTTCAACGTCGACCAAACCTTTACGGGCAAAACCTACGACGGCAAAGCGGACTTCGGAACGGTTACCGTGAGTTTCTCAAACTACGTCGGCGATCAGCCGTCCGGCGGTTATACCGTCGCCGCGGCGTATTCGTCCGCGGATGCCGGGGATAGAACAATCATAACGACCTTGACAATCGCAAGCGGTTCGGATCTCGATATCAACTATAACGTACCGACAAGTAAAGAAACCGAAACGGCTTATACGATCTCAAAAGCCCCGATATCCTTTATCGTTACGGGCGCGCAAGGAAAACAATACGACGGAACGGACAAAGTCCCCGAAGGAAGTTATACCTTAGAATTCACGGGCTACGTCAGACCGGGCGGCGACGCCGCTCAACCCGACAGACAGTATACCGTAAGCGCGGTCTATTCCTCTTATATGGTTCAAGAGGGCGTTACGCTGAATGTTACCGTTACCCCGAACGCGGACTCCGATCTGTTGAAAAATTTTGCGTTCACCGAGTTCACCGTCCAATCGGGTACGGCGGTCGAAATCACAAAACGCTGGTTGACCGTAACCCCCTCCCTCACACAAACCACCAAAGTCTACGACGGCACAAAAGCGGCGGTGGGCGCGGCGGTTCGGTTCGACGGATTCGTGGGTACGGACGGAGATGGATTCATATCGGGAATAAACTACTTTGTTAGCGCGGAATACGCCGACTTTACCGAACTCTCAAACCGTATGCCCGTCCATATCAGTTTGCTGCTCGAAGACTCCGACAACATCACCAAAAACTACCAATGGGAAGGCAACGACAGTTTCATAACTTTCTATGCGGGTATGACTAAACGTCCTTTAAATCCCGTCTTAACCGTCCCGGATAAAGAATACGACGGCGAGAAAAGCGTAACGTCCTACACCCTCTCGTTCGCCGGGCTTGTTCCCCACTTGGACAATGCCGTAACCTTGACGAAAGGTGAGGACTATACCTTTATCGATCCGCAGTTTAGAAGCGCGGACGCCGGAGAAAATATCCTCGTAGGCGGAAACTTTGAACTTTTAAGTAAGTTCGAGTACGCCGGATTCTATCAACTCGCCGCCGGCGGACTTATGAGAGCATCCGTCCAAACGCAAGCGAATATCACCAAAAAAGTTATCGGGACCGTAAAGATCGCTTCGGCGCAGTACGGCGATATGTTCGCGGGCGCGGCGGAAGCGGATGGCGCGGATAAAGACGGAAAGATCACGGGTACGATCGATTGGGCAAACTACGGAGAAGACGTCGCCTTAAAGGTTTCAAACGGAATCTACGGCGCGGGAACTACCTATACTTTCGCGGGCTTGCCTTTCATTCTCGATAGCCAATGGACAAAAAACTATACGGCCGACGCGGGCGTGGAAACTGCCGTCGAAGTCAAAAAGAGAAAAGTTACGCTCGGAGTCCAAAACCCCGATCCCATAATCTATAACGGCGAAGACCAATTAGCCAAAATCCAATCGGGAGTCGAAACGGGCGTGAACGACGGCATAGACTTCTCAAACTATATCTCGATCAAATCCGTTACGAACAGCAACGCCGATCTGATATCCGAAGCGTATAGGGATAAAATCGTACTCGTAGGCGTGTATACGATCGAATACGAAATCATAGACCCGAACGACAACCTGAAAAATTACGACGTGGGACAAATCGGAGAAAATAAAGGCACGATCGTGATCATACCCAAAGAACTGAGATTCGGAAGCGAAAGAAGCGACGGCAAATTGACGATCACGGGCGCGGAAGATTGTAGCGTGAAATTTACGCTGTATGACGGCGAAACAAGATCTTTCGATACGGGAATCTATGAATTCGAAGTCAACGACTACCGCGTCTACAAAATCACCGCCGAAATGACGGGCGACGACGCGTTCAGATATACCGCCGTCGTGGACGAATCGGGCGCGCACAAAAATCTGTGGGTCGCGATAGCCGTGAGCGCGGCGGAAGCGGCGGCGGCAATCGCCGTAGGCTACGGAATCTACTATCTCATAGCGGGCATCAAAAAAGCCAAAAAAGCGCAGGAAGCGTTTGTTATGACAAAACAAGCCTCCGACGCGAAGAGATACGCCGCCTATCAGGAGGACGTGAAGAGAGTGAACGCGACCAAAGAAGCGAGAACCCCCGTCCAAATGAACGGAATCGGCGCGAACGCCGCCCCGAAAGAAGTAGTCAAAAAACCGAAATACCCGACCTACGCGCATAAAATCGATACCGACTTAGTGCCGCGTACCGTCCCGAAAGGCTACTCCCCCGTGCTGAAAAACCAAGCCGTCCCGAAAGTAAAAGGCAAGACGAAAAAATAACTTTTCACAACCTTGAAAAGCAAAATGAAAAAATAACTTTATTTCTTTTCATTTAAAAATAAAAAGGCTTTAAATGGCAAAACAAACAATAATTTATTTGCTTTCTAAGAATCGGCGTATATAGATTAAAATGGGGCGAAACAATTTCATTAGATTACAAAAAAATGGCATTTTTATGAGTAAAGGAGCAAAGAAATCTTTTAGTACATTTTAATTTTATGTACACGAGTTCTAAGTAAGAGATACAAAAATTATATAAGGAGGAATTATGCAGATTATGAGTAAAATGATTAACAAAAGTCTACATGCCATTATAATTGTACTGTTAAGTATTATGATTGTGATTTCATTCGTTCCTTTTAACAGCACATCTTTGGCATTAGATGTCAGTTCAGCGTCTATAGCTGACAATTACGAATTTGTGCAGTCAACTCAAAGTGATAGCGAATTCGTAAAAAAAGATGTTCTTACAGGGGAAATTGAATATTATAACCTATACAATAATGAAACGTTAGTATCCATTGATAATGAAACACAAGAAAATAGTTTGTCTTATATAGAAAAAAACAATGGGGGATTTATTCCAGAAGGAGTATCAATTAGTGATTCGGGAATGATATTGCAAAGTATTTTTGGGTCAGATGAAAGAACACGCATTAATCCGACGACAAGTTATCCACATAGTGCGGTTTGTTTTATTAAGATGACTTTCCCCGATGGTTCTGTATTTAGGGGAACTGCTTGGATGTATTGGAATAATATTGCTATTACCGCTGGGCATTGTGTTTATAACGAAGAATGCGGCGGTTGGGCGACCAGTATACAAGTTATTCCTGGGGCAAACGAAACAACTACCAACGCAATTGTTGCACCTTTTGGTTCAGCAATGGCTATTAATTTTTGGACGAGCCAAGCTTTTATTAACAATCAAGACACAGATTATGATTACGGAGTTCTTGTGCTCGATTCCGACATAGGTTATAGTACGGGTTGGTTTGGGACGCATACACAAGGTAGTTCTTTGGTCGGCGAAACTGTTACGATTACAGGATATCCTGGCGAGTATACTCGTCAAATGTGGGAAATGAGCGGTAAAATAAAAACTAATTCCTCTTATTTGTTGCGCTATGAAATAGATACTACATCAGGACAAAGTGGTTCGCCCATATATCGGTATTCTTCAACTTACGGTTACCAATGTCTCGGGATACATACCACTGGTGGTGGATCATATTTGATAATATTTTTCAAGCGTAATCACGGGACACGTATTACAAGTTCACTGTACGATTTTTTTGCTTCGTTCAGAACATAGATTTTGGAGGGCGGTATGAAAAAGAAAAAAATAGCCTTGATTAGCGTGGTTTTAGTTCTTATATTGGGATTAACCGCCGTAGGGTCGTTTATATATTGCCGCGGTAAAGAATACGACGTACAAATTAAGTGCGTAACCGCTGGCAACGCCCCCGTCAAAGGAACTGATATTGATTCCGATAAATTTCCGCTCGATAACGGCGAGGCGGGAGTGTATTTGGTTCATAGCGAGGCGTTCGGTTTTTTCGGCACAAATTATGAAATTGCTCGCGTTGCGGTAGTTGTGCCCGACGGCGATGGAAACATTTATCTTAAAAATATTAAACCTCAAAAAATATACGCTTCTTGTCATATCGGAGGGGAAAAGTATACCGCCGAATTGACCATTACTAAAAAAATGCTTACAAAAGAAACAAATTTTATATTGTATTTTGAAAAAAGTGAGGCTTAAAATATGTTTAGCTTTCTTAATCAAAGTTTATTTATAGTTTATTAAAAATGGAGGTAAATAAAAATGAAAAAACAAAATAAAACATTATTAAAAATCTTTATTATGGTTCTTATAACAATTAGTGTAGCGGTTTTTGCGTCTTGCGAAAATAAAAAGGTAGCTAGTAGCAATACTGGTGACAGTAGTGATATTAATAGTGATACTGGGGAAATAAAAGATAATTCTGGATATGATCCCAATAGCTTAAATAACAAAGGAGTAATTTTATTGCCTGATTTACTGTAATTTATAGCAATAACATTGAGTAAATAAGCAAGTCAATAAGCAAATAAACTAAAATTATCTGAAAAACCTCAAAAAAATTACAAAAATTTTTGAAAGAGGGTGCGGGATGAAAACTTTTTTTAAAAAGTTTCCTCCCGCATTTTTCAATTTTAATTTAGATTTAAAATTTAATTTTAATTGAAAAAAATCTTTTTATATGGTATAATAAAAACATAAAAAATTAAAGAGAAAGATATGGCGGCTGTTACGGTTAGGGAAAAGTTTAAAAAACTAAAAAGCAAATTCCTTTTTGGACTATTCCCGACCGACGCGGTTTGCTTAGTTTGCGGAGAGGAACTAAAATCCGATCGGCGGTTTTCGCTTTGCGGAGAGTGTGTTTCGGCGTTGCCGTATATTTCCGACGAATACAACATATGCGAAAAATGCGGAAAGCCCTTTTTTGACGAAGCGCGCTTTTGTTTGGAATGCCAAAACCACCGAAAGGCTTTCGAGCGCGCGAATTCGCCCTTTATCTACGAGGGAGCCGCCGCAAAACTTGTCGAGCAACTCAAATTCAATAACAAGCAATATTACGCGAAACCGATGGGCGGGTTCGTCGCCGCCGAATACGTCAGACGGGATTATTCCGCCGACGCGTTGATTCCCGTCCCGATGTTTAAGGAGGCGGAAAAAATCAGAGGGTTCAACCAAAGCCGCTTGATAGGCGAAGCCGCCGCGGAAATTTTGGGGATTGAAATGATTGCGGACGTTTTGATCAAAACGCGTGAAACAAAACACCAAATCGGATTGACCGCGTATGAAAGACGCAAAAATCTGGAAGGGGCTTTTGGGATCGCCGAATACGCCCCCGCCCCCGCAAATAACGCCTCAAATACCAACGTAAATCCCGATAAAAACACCTCAAATCCCGATAAAAACACCTACCAAAACACCGTAAACATCGATAAAAACACCTCAAATCCCGATAAAAACACCTATCAAAACGCCTCAAATACCGATAAAAACACCTCAAATATCAATAAAATTACGGGAAGCGATGCGCCTAAAAATGAAAATATCGAAAAAATCAAAGGAAAACGCATACTTTTGATCGACGACGTTATCACTACGGGTTCGACGATCAACGAATGCGCCAAAGTTTTGCTTGGCGCGGGCGCGAAAAGCGTTTGCGCGATAGCGTTTTGCGGAACAAAATATCGACTCCCGAGGGGCGATATGCTTAAAGAACCCGAAAAAGACGAAAAAAATGATAGAAAATGATATATACGGGGCTTTTAAAGACAAAAAACAATCGATATTAATAAAATTTATAATGCTTTTAAAGACAAAAGCGATCGATATCAATGGAAATTATAACGCTTTTAAAGACAAAAAATAATCGATATCAATAGAAATTATAATGCTTTAAAAGACAAAAAAGATTGATATAAATATAGTTTAGAGAACTCAAAAAACAAAAAAACGATCGGTATCAAATACATAATAAATCCTTTTTTATGCAAAATAATTTGTATGAAAAAGGTTTTTTTTATTGTATCCGCGTTTTTGTTTTTTACGGAATTTTTTATTTTTTCGGGAACGCCGCGCGGCTTGTCTTTTGCAAATAAAGTCTTAAAAAACGACGGCATAGAAGCGTCGGATTTTTACGATTTTGACAAACAAAACGACGGTATAGAAACCACAAAATTCCGCAATTCCGCAAAGCAAAACGACGGCGTAGAAAGGTCGGAAAATGCCGTCCGCTATGAAAATTACGACGGTGTTTGGACGGGGGGCGATAACGGCGGCGGTCTAAATTCTATTATGGAAAAAGAGGGCGGAAATCTCAAAAATTTGCAAAAAAAACGCCCCCTAAAACCAGCCGCCCCCAAAAAGGAATTCATAAAATGGTGCGCGTTCGACGTGCCTTACGACGCACTCGACAAGGCTATGAATCTCGACGCAGACTCGCACAAAAACGGCGCGGGAGATCTGGATTGGATAGAACTTTTGACCTTGCTCGCCGTCAAGTATTACGGGAATTTTTCGTCCTACAAGCCGAAAGATCTCGACAAATTAGCGTCCGACATAAGGGATGGCAAGGATCTGAGCGCGCTGAAAAACAACAAATATTACGGCTATCACAACGAAGTTATGCGAACCGTCTTAGGCGAATATTTGGGGTACTACAAACTCGTCCGCCCCGACGGCACTCTCTCCGAAGAACGGTACGGGCTGAAAGTTTTTTCGCCCGTCGCGGCGGGCTACGGCTATTCGCACTACGACGATTTCGGCGCCGGCAGGAATTTCGGATACAAAAGGCGGCATTTGGGACACGATCTTATGGGCGCGGTCGGAACGCCCGTCATCGCGGTCGAGGGCGGAACGGTCGCCGAGATCGGCTGGAACCGTTTCGGCGGCTGGCGGATCGGGATTAGGAGTTTCGACAAAAAGCGGTATTACTACTACGCGCATATGCGCAAAGGACACCCCTACGCCGCCCGATTCAAAAAGGGCGATGAGGTTGCGGCGGGCGACGTGATCGGCTATATCGGAATGACGGGGTATAGCGGCAAGGAGGACACGAACAACGTCAAACCGCCGCATTTGCATTTCGGCTTGCAACTCATTTTCGACGAAAGTCAGGCTAACGGCGCGTCGGAAATTTGGGTCGACGTGTACGCGCTTTCCCGTCTCCTGCACAAAAACCGGTGCGAAACTGTCTTTGACCGCGAAACAAAAAATCACGTCAGAAAATACAGACACGCGTAAAACGGCTTTATTTTTTATTTTTTTATTATTTATTCTATGCGGGAGAAAACTTTTTGTCAAAAAGTTTCTCTTCCGCGCCCTCTTTCAAAAACTTTCATTAAATTTAATAAAAAAAAGACCGCGTACATTTTATACACGGTCAAGAATTGTTTGGAACATCGTCACGAACAGTATTCCGCACAACTTAAAAATGAGTTCGGCAAGTTGATTATATGCGGCAATAAGCACAAAATTTCGCTATATCAGATTGAAGCGGAGTGATCGGCGTTTTGGATTAAGTATATAAATTCTAAATTAGTGAGCCGATTGGTTGGATAAAAGTAATTGTCATAGGTTCTATATTTCTATAATAAAGTTTTCCGTCTAAAATATTTTCATTAGAGGTGAAAAATTTGATAGGACATCCGATAGAATTGCCGAGAACTAATACCTTTGCGGTGGATGTTCCGCTTATCGTATAACTCGTATAAACTCTATGAGTTACGTTTATATACGTTATAACGTCGCTAGAGTTTGCGCCCGTTATTTCAAAAACAGCATAATCATTGCCTCCGCCTATGCGTGCCTCTAACGTAACCGAAAGATTCATTGTGATGTTGGGGTTTTTTTGAAGCCAGAGAAACTTATCCCAGTTTTCAGCCGTAAAATCCTTTTCATTCCAACCTATCCATTCATAACTTTTACCCCAACTGAAATCATCGTCGTAATATTCTTCATTTAGTTTAGAGGGGAGGCTTTCTATCGTCTGTTCATATTCTTCTTGTGTGTAATAGCGAGCCGTTAATTGAGTGTCTTTTGCCGGGAACTCGGTTTGGGATATGGGAGACCACCCCTCATACCATTTATCAAAAGTATGTTTTTCGCGCTCCGGAACGGGGAGGTTCATAGGTTCGCCGGGGAAGCCGACAAAGGTCAATTTGTCTAATGTGCCGCCGTTAGGGTTCAGGCTGACCGTAACCGCCGCGGGTTTTTTATCCTCTTCTCCCGAACCATCGTAAACACTACAAGCGGAAAACGTCATCGCAATTATCGCTAAAAGCGCGACGATGAAAAAATTTACAAATTTTGAACGAGCATTTTTTAAATTTAACATAATTATTCTCCTTATTTATTTTTATTTTGCACACTTAGCGGTTGCCCTCCGCGCGCATAATTAGTTTTTTAGTTTTATAGGTTGAGTGCGTTCGTTCATTCGCTTGAGAAATATATCATCGCAATTTACGGGCAAGTTTCGTACATCGGAGTATCCTCCTTATGTTTTATTTTTGAATTAGATACATAAACTGTATAAATTGCAATTATATTATACACATAATGTATCATAGTGTCAAGGGTTTTTTAAAAAAATATTTTTATTTTTAAAATATAACGGCTAAACTTTTAATATGTACGGCGTACGGATTAAACGTTTAATTAGTATAAATGAAATAAAATTCGGTTCAAAACGCAACCGCCGTATAGGTTATTTAGAATCCGCCGCGAAAAAAATCGGAGGGTTTTAAATTTCCGTGATAAAAAGCGTTACCGGTTGCTTTGTTTATCGCGAATTTTTAGAATTCCCCAAAAATATATTTTATACCGTTTCCGTTCAAAATCGCCCAATTTACGTTTCGGAGGTTTTGAAATCGGAAAAGTGTAAGCGTAAAAAAAATGAAAGAAGAAGTAGGGAAAAAACTTAAAGAATGCCGTAAGGGGATGTCGCTTTCGCAAAGAGATGTTGCGAGGCTTCTCGGCGTTGCCCAGCCCGTATATCAACGCTTTGAAAAAGGCACATACGAATGCAGTTACGAGCAGTTGGTGAGGCTGTGCGATATTTTTGACGTATCGGCGGACTATTTACTCGGACGCAAAGAATATTGACGGCGGACAAAAAACTTTTAGTAATTTTTTTAAGAATGCGGGAGACAACTTTTAATAAACGCAACAAAGGCTTTTTGCAAAAAAACAAAAAAGAGATAAAAATTCAAAAAAACACAAAAGTGAAAATGTAAAAACGCGTATAAAATCAGCGGCAACGCAGTAATACGCGCGAACCCAAAAAGTACGGTAATCATTCTTGCCCCGTCGAACCCAAAAAGCAATTATCCGGATACGCGTGAACCAAAAAATACGGCAATCGTTCTTACGCCGTCGAACCCAAAAAGTACGGTAATTATTCTTGCCCCGTCGAACCCAAAAAAGCAATTATCCGGATACGCGTGAACCAAAAAATACGGGATAAACATACTATAAAGTATATGAACTCATATTTTTTCTTTTCGGGTGTTTATGAATATTGTAACGGTTACGGACAAGCGGATTATGGACGAAATCGGCGACTACGAGGGTATGTTCGGCGAGGGGGATATTCTGATCGCCGGTTTCGGTACGACCGATGATTTCAACTACATTGCCGAATTTGACGGCAGGACCGAATATTTCAAAAAATATATCAGGCTGTCCAAAGAAAAAAAGATCATTTTGATATGCGCGACGGTTTCGCGTCTTATGGGGCGGTACTATCACACGGCGGCGGTCATACACAAGGGTACGGTTTTGGGAGTATCCGATCAGACGCACAAGACCCATTCCGAACTGACGCTCGGGAACAGTTTAAAACTCTACGAAACGGACGGCGGCGTTCTCGGGATTCTCATCGGCGAGGACATTTTTTTCCCCGAATGCCCGATGACGCTCGCGCTTTGCGGCGCGGAACGCTTGATATATCTCTCGAACGGTCAATACAACAAGGAAACGGACGCGATGTTAAAGGCGGCGGCGATTTTTTGCGGAATTTCCGTTACGGCTGTTTTTTTGGATTTTACGGTGGAATACACGAACCGCGGAATGAAAAACGTTATCGAATCCGAAGACCTTTTGATCTTTGAAAACGTCTTAAAACGGAACGATATATACCTTAAATGCCGCCGGCAGATAGTCTACGACAGTATTTTAGTCAATAAAAGGAACGGCGGACAATGAACGGCGGCGGCGGACGGAGATTAGCGGAGCGCGGTTATTTAGCGGTCGGCGGTTAGCGGCGGTAGTTAGTGTATGTCGGTTGTTTAGTATTTAGCGGTTAATATGCGGTTAATATTTAGTGTTAGAGTTTAGTATTTAGTATTTAGTATTTAGAGTTTAGTATTTAGCGGTTAGTTTTTTGAATCTTGTAATCATTATATTATCCTTTAATTCCCCTCCGTGGGAGGGGGTCAGGGGGTGGGGCGAAACTTGCTTTGTTATCCTTTAATTCCCCTCCGTGGGAGGGGGTTAGGGGGTGGGGCGGCCGAATAGAAAGAAAAAAAGAAAAGTGAAAAAGCGGGGGAGGCATAATTTTTATTATTAAAAGTTTTTGAAAGGAGGCGCGGAGGAAAAACTTTTTTACGAAAAAGTTTTCCTCCGCATTTTTTAAACAAATCGCGTCATTCCCATTCTATCCCTAAAACTCAAAATTTTAAAAAAATTTTTCTATTACCCCATAAAACAGTTGCTAAAATTTGCGCGTTTGGTTAAAATATATAGGGATAATGCGAGAGCCGATATTGACGGTGTACGGGGAGAGTCTTTTTCGGGTTTTAGCGGATTCCGATTTTCATTTCGATATCATTTTGGAGGAATCAAATATATGGCAAACACAGTAAAAATCGGTATCAACGGTTTCGGTCGTATCGGTCGTCTTGTTTTCAGGGCGGCGGCCGCGAATCCGGGCGTTCAAGTCGTGGGGATCAACGATCCTTTTATCGACCTTGACTATATGAAGTATATGTTGAAGTACGACAGCATTCACGGACAGTTTAAGGGCGAGATATCCGACAAGGACGGGAAACTCGTCGTAAACGGAAAAGAGGTCGCGGTCTTTGCGGAGAAAGATCCCGCCGCCATCAAGTGGGCGGACTGCGGCGCGGAGTATATCGCGGAGGCGACGGGCGTATTTACGGATATCGCGGGCGCGTCGGCGCATTTTACGGGCGGCGCGAAAAAGGTAGTCATCACCGCGCCGTCGAAGGACGCTCCCATGTTCGTTATGGGCGTCAACAACGCGGCGTACAAAAAGGATATGGCGGTTATTTCGAACGCCAGCTGCACGACCAACTGCCTTGCGCCTTTGGCGAAGGTCATAAACGACAATTTCGGTCTTACGGAGGGTTTGATGTCCACGATTCACTCGACGACGGCGACTCAAAAGACGGTTGACGGTCCTTCGAAAAAGGATTGGAGAGGCGGACGCGCGGCGGCGAACAACATCATTCCGTCCAGCACGGGCGCGGCGAAGGCCGTAGGGAAGGTCATTCCGGAATTGAACGGAAAACTGACGGGTATGTCTTTCAGGGTGCCGACGCTCGACGTATCGGTCGTGGACTTGACCTGCAAACTTGCCAAAGAAACCACCTACGACGAGATCAAGACCGCCGTCAAAAAGGCCGCGGAGACGACGTTGAAAGGGATTCTCGACTATACCGAGGACGCCGTTGTTTCGACCGACTTTATCGGGAACGCGAACACGTCGATTTTCGACGCGAACGCGGGAATTATGCTCAATCCGACGTTTGTCAAACTTGTGGCTTGGTATGACAACGAGTGGGGTTACAGCAACAAAGTCGTGGATCTCATCTCCTACATCGCGGGCATAGACAAGAAGTAAAAGATATTGATTTTTAAAACAAGTCTAATATATAAAATGTCGTTAAAAAATTTTTTTGACGGCATTTTTATTTTTTCACAAGTATTTAAAGAACGATCTCTATAAATAAAAGCGTTTGGATATTTTCTTGTTTGCAAGTATTTAAAGAACAACCGCTATATAATAAAAACACTTGAATATTTTCTTTTTTTGTGGTAATATAATTAGAGCGTATTCACAATAACGCGCAAGCGGAAAAAAAACTTATCGCTTTCGGCAATGCCGGCGCGCCGGCCGCTAAATAAATAATCATCTTTACCGACCGCCGGCCGCTAAATAAAAACCCGCTAATACAAATTTGGAGTAATATTTTATGTCATATTATAAGCCTCACAAAAAATTCAGACCGAGTTATGTACCGCCTTACGACAAGGAACTTTTGAGAACGCCCGTTTCGGAACTTGCCATCGGCGGCGACGTAAAAAAAGTCCTCACCGATTCGTTTATCAAGGATTTATACGGCGTCGTCAAGAGGAGCGAGAGCGACATCCGATCGATCAGGGCGTTGAAACCCGAATATTTTTTGGAATTAAAGAGCGCGGTAGACGCTTTGAACATCGATTTTAGGCATGACGAACCGGAAAGCGAACGGCGGCGCGGCGAAGCCTTTGAAAGACGCGGAGAAAGCGCGTACGCGGGCGGAAGAGAGGGCGGCGGATTTTCCGACGGCGAAAAAGACGGCGGAAGCAATAGATTTTCCGACGACGGGAGAAGGGGCGGCGGCATTTCAAACGGAGGAAAGAGCGGCGCAATCGAAAAAGACGGCGGCGCGGACGGAAACAAATCCGCGGACGACGGCAAGATTAACGGAAACAACGGAAACGCGGGCGGCGCGGGAAACGAACGCGGCGGCAGATTTTTAAGTGAAAAGAGAAACGAAAACAGATTTTCCAACAACGGACGGAACGAGAGGAACGACCGAAACGGAAAAGACGGAAATAAATTCTCAAACGACGCGGGAAACGAACGCGGCGATAGATTTTCAAACAACGGAAAAGCCGGCGGAACCAAATCCGAAAACGGCAGATTTTTAAGCGACGGAAAAGCCGGCGGAAATAAATTCTCAAACGACGCGGAAAACGAACGCGGCGATAGATTTTCAAACAACGGGCGAAACGCCGGAAACGCCAAACCCGACGGCAAAAGACAGGACGGAAACAAATTTTCAAGCGACAAAAGGAACGACGGAAAACCCGAAAACGGATTCGCGGGCGGCCGTAAAGCCGACGGAAACAAATCCGAAAGCGGCAGATTTTCAAACAACGGGCGAAACGATAGAAACGCCGGAAACGGAAAGGACAAATTCGCAAACGACAAGAAGAACGGCGCGCCTGACAAGCGCGGCGAAAGCGCGAAGGGCGGCGGCAATTCCGTCGTCAAGGGCGCGAGGAACGACGCGGAGAGATTCGGCTATTCGGAGGTGAGGAGCGCGGCGAACGGGGCGGAAAAGCCCGTCCCCGCGGTCAAGAAAACGGGGCCTCTTTCGGCGGAGGATTGGACGAAATATACGCGGAACGGACGTTTCGGCTATATAGATTCCGCGACGAACCGGATCACGATTCAGCCCGTATACGACGAGATTTTCGCCTTTAAGGAAGGGCTGGCGTGCGCGGAAAAAAATGAAAAATTCGGCTATATCGACGCGGAAAACAACGTCGTGATTCCCTTTGAATACGATCTCGGTATGTCTTTCAAGGAGGGGCTGGCGTGCGTGACAAAAAACAACAAAACGGGCTTTATCGGGCATAACGGCGAGGTAGTCGTCGATTTTCGGTTTGAGGCGGCGATGTCTTTCGAGAACGGCGCGGCGCGCGTCAAGGAAGGCGGCAAGTGGGTGGATATCGACAAGGACGGGCATACGATAAAGATTTATTGAGCGGCATATTAGCGGCCGGCGGCAGGTAGTTAGTGATCGGTTATTAGCGGTTAGTGGTTGGTTATTAGCGGTTAGTGATCGGCGGTTAGTGGTTGGTTATTAGTGATCGGTGATCGGCGGCGGATATAGCATTAGCGGCCGGTGATCGATTGTCAGCGGTCGTCCGAATTCCCCTCCGTGTGAGGGGATTAAGGGGTGGGGCGACCAAGAATAGCGGTCGGTAGTTAGTGAGTAATGGTCAGAGGCGGTGATCAACAAATGTGCTTAGCGGTCGGAGTTTCACTCTAAAAACGAAGATAAGATAAATTCCCCTCCGTGGGAGGGGATTAAGGGGTGGGGCGACCGATTTGGAATTATATTTTAAACCGCTTTTTATCACGCATTTTGAGAACCGCCCCCCGAAAAGCGCGGTACAGTACCGCGAAAACAAGGCAAGAAACACTCATATTCATTATAGTATATAAACTTATATCAGCCCCCGAAAAACGCGGTACAGTACCGCGAAAACAAAGCGAGAAACACTTTATTCCTTATAATATAAAACTTATATCAGCCACCGAAAAACGCGGTACAGTACCGCGAAAACAAGGCGAGAAACACTTATTCCTTATAATATATAAAACCTTATATCAGCCCCCGAAAAACGCGGTACAGTACCGCGAAAACAAAGCGAGAAACATTTATATTCCTCATAAGATATAAAAACTTATATCAGCCACCGAAAAACGCGGTACAGTACCGCGAAAACAAGGCAAGAAACGCTTATATTCCTCATAAGATATAAAACCGCAAAAAGGCATTCTTTTTTACCTTTCATTCACAAAAAAGGTCCCTAAAAACACACACGGGAGAAAAATATGTCCGTTTCTTTATACAGAAATTTCCGTCCTTTAAAATTCGGCGACGTCGTCGGGCAGGAGCATATTGTCAGGACGCTTGTCAATCAGATCAAGTCGGGCAGTATCAGCCACGCCTACATTTTCACGGGGACGCGCGGAACGGGCAAGACTACTACGGCGAAAATTTTCGCGCGCGCGGTCAATTGTCTTTCTCCCGAGAACGGTTCGCCGTGCGGAGAGTGCTTGGCGTGCAAGAGCGGCGCGGAGGGCATAGACGTTTTGGAATTAGACGGAGCGAGCAACAACGGCGTGGACGAGATCCGCGCGCTCAGGGACAACAGCGGTTTTCCCCCCGTCAATTCGCGCTACAAGGTCTATATAATCGACGAGGTTCATATGTTGACCATAAACGCGTTTAACGCCCTTCTAAAAACCCTTGAAGAGCCACCTAAGCATATGATTTTTATTCTTGCGACGACGGAGATTCACAAGGTTCCTCAGACGGTTTTGTCGCGGTGTATGCGTTTCGATTTCCGGCTTGTCCCCGCGGATATTATAGCGGCGAGAATAGCCAAAATTTTCGATGAATTAAAGGTAAAATACGAGGAGCAAGCGGTCTACGCGCTTGCAAAATTAGGCGAGGGGAGCGTCCGCGACGCGCTCTCATACGCCGATATCGTCCTTGCGTATTCGGACGGTTTCATAAGGTACAAGGACGTTTTGGACGCGCTTATGGTGAACGCGCCCGACGAGTATATCCCCCTTTCCGAATACATTCTTTCGGGTGAAATCGGCGGGGCGGTAAGGGAGACGGAGAGGCTTTTAAAGAGCAATTCAAACGTCAATATTTTGCGGCGCGAACTTTGCGACTATTTTAAGAATTTGATTTTTATAAAGACGGCGGGGCGCGGCGGCGCGGACGGACTGCCGAAAGAACTCTACGAGGCGATGAAACCCGTCGCGGATAAGTATGAGGCGAGGCTGCTGTACCGCGCTTTGGAGATCTTCGTCAGGCTGGAATCGGATATGAGATATTCGTCGAACCCCGCGATTTTTTTAGAATCCGCGGTAATAAGGGCGGCGGACAGCCTTTCGGAACTTGACGAAACGGGGATTTTGATCCGCTTAAAGAATCTCGAAAACAGACTTGCGGACGAGGTAAAAAAAAACTCCTTTAATATAGAAAAAGGCATAGAAAACGGCGGTATAATACCGCAAAATTTAAGCAATTCAAACACGGAAAACGGCGGCATAGTACCGCAAAACTTAAGCGGCTCAAATATAGAAAGCGGCGGTATAGTACCGCAAAATTTAGGCAATTCAAACATAGAAAACGGCGGCATAGTATTGCAAAAAATTTATACCGAAGCCGAAGCGCGCGCCGTTCTCGGGAATGTCGTAAAGGCGTTCAGAAAGCGCGGTCATCTCCAACTTTTCGCTTCCTTTTCGAGCGTGTACGACGTAGCGGCGGAGGACGGATTTTTGACGGTGTATTTTACGGACGAGGCGGATTATAATTCGTTTTGCTTGGACGCGAACCTAAAAACGGCGCAGGCTTTGCTGCACGAAACGACGGATTTAAAATTCAAACCTATCTTAAAAAAACAAAACGACAACACCCCCGGCGAGGAAATAAACCGCTTGAAGGAGATGTTCGAGGGCATGAATATAATCGTAAAATAGGCAAAAAAATAAATGGAAACCGAATAAAAATCACCAAAAAATGGTAAGAAAATAAGCGAAAAACCGCTCAAAAACGGGCGAAAAAGGCATAAAAACACACGAAAAAACGTTCAAAAACGGGCAAAAAAAGGCGTAAAAACACACGGAAAAACGCTCAAAAACGGGCGAAAAAGGCATAAAAACACACGAAAAATGATGTAAAAACGGGCAAAAAAGGCGTAAAAACACACGAAAAAACGTTCAAAAACGGGCAAAAAAGGCATAAAAACACACGAAAAATGACGTAAAAACGGGCAAAAAAAGGCGTAAAAACACACGGAAAAACCGCTAAAAACGGGCGAAAAAAGGCATAAAAACATACGGAAAAACGCTCAAAAACGGGCAAAAAAGGCATAAAAACACACGGAAAATGACGTAAAAACGGGCAAAAAAAGCGTAAAAACAGACTGAAAATGACGTAAAAACGGGCAAAAAAAGGCATAAAAACATACGGAAAATGACGTAAAAACGGGCGAAAAAGGCATAAAAGCACACGAAAAAACCGCTAAAAACGGGCAAAAAAAGGCGTAAAAATATACTGAAATTGAGGTCGGAACGCCCTTTAAAACAGATTAAAAAACTGAAATTTTCATTCATAAATCATTATATAAATTAAAGAAAAAAAGAAAAGGAGGCATTATTAATGGCAAAATTTGGAGGTTTCGGCGGCGGAAATATGCAGCAGCTTATGAAACAGGCGCAAAAAATGCAGGAAGATATGCAGCGCGCGCGCGAGGAATTGGAAAATACGGAGATCACCGCCGAGTCGGGCGGAGGGCTTGTCGAGGTTACTATGACGGGAGAAAAACGGCTTTTGGCGATAAAAATTAAGCCCGAGGTCGTCGATCCGAACGATATCGAAATGTTAGAAGACCTCATAATCGCCGCCGTGAACGACGCTTGTAAACTTGCGGACGAGGAGAGCGAAAAAATGATGGGACCGCTCGCGGGCGGTTTAGGGGGATTGTTTTGAGAACCCGTGAAAGACGTTATTTAAGCGCAATAACGGTGAAATAATAGCGAAATAACGGTGAAAGAATAGCGCAATAGCGGCGAAAGAATAGCACAATAACGGTGAAATGATAGCGTAATAACGGCGAAAGAATAGCGCAACGGCGGCGAAAGAATAGTGTAATAACGGTGAAAGAATAGCGTAAATGCGAAGGGGGATATAATGCCGCCCCACCCCTTAATCCCCTCCCACGGAGGGGAATTCTTTAATACGGCTAATCGTTGGAGGATGATTAAAGCGGAAGTAATAACGGAATAATAGCGGAATGATAGTGTAATGGCGGTGAAAAAATAATGGAATAATAACGGAATGATAGCGCAATAACGGTGAAAAAATAATGGAATAATAACGGAGTTAAATTACAATTTTACAATTTGATTTTTTTCATCGGACAGTCGGCGAACGGCGTATGGCGCACGTCGAAAGACGCGTTGCCGCTAAACGTATTCCGTATGCTTACAATTTGATTTTTTTCATCGGGCAGTCGTCAAACAGCGGAATATGGCGTACGTCGAAAGACGCGTCGTCGAAAATTTCGATGAGTGTTCCGCCGCGTTGGGTGTTTTTTTTGCGGATTCCGATATAGGCGAGGTAGTCGATGCTCATAGAGTAGGTCAAGCGGACGCCCTTATAGGTCAAGGAAAGAGTGTTTAGGTGGTCGTGTCCGAAAAACATTCCTTTTGTACTTCCGAGGGCGAGAACGTCGTCGAATATGTGGGTTGACATAGTTTTTGGGTAGCCGAAATAGTTATCTTTTTCGTTGACGAAACCGCAGTGATATACGACTTCGGGCATATTCTTTTCGCATTCGGGGATGCGGTTTTCTTGAAAGTTTTCGCGTTCGGGATTTGAGTTATTGCGCTTTTGGATAGCGGTTTTTTCAAGGTTTTTATATTCCGGATTTATGTTTTTTTCGTTCGCCGAAGGTTTTACTTTTCCCAAATACAGCATTCTCCAAGCGTCGGAAAATTCTTTGATCGGTAGGTGGCAAAACATCAGCGAGGGGACGATGCGCCCCTCTTTTTTTGACAGCGCGGCGATTTGGTCTTTGTACCATTCGATTTGGTTGTCGTGTACGTGGTCAAAGCCCGAGAAGTAGCCTTTTTTCATATACATATTGCTGTCGAGAAAGACGAGGACGGTGTTTAGAGAGCCGCCGTTTTCGGTTTTTTTAGAATTTGTTATTGAATTATTTTCTTTTAAGACGGAATGGGGGAGGGTATTTTCGGTTGTTTCAGAGTTTTTTGCGGCGTTATTTTCTTTTAAAGCGGAATTGCAAACGGTATTTTGGTATGCTTTAAGGTTTACCGTTTCGGTATTTTTTTCCGAACGGCGCGCGCGGAGGGCGTTTTCGCCGCCGTTTTTTTGCGATTCTGGGTTTTTTACGGCGTTTTCGTTCCCGTTTTCTATCTTTATTATATAATTTCCCACGCCGTCGATATTGTCCGGTCCTTTTTGAAAGAGGCAATATTTTCCGCGCATATAGATATCGGCGAGGGCGTTTTTGTCGTATTTCGAGTGTCTTTCTTGATCGTGATTCCCGAAAGTGAACGCCCAAGGAGTTTTTAGGCTTTCCATAATGCCGAGGACGCGTTCGGCTTGTTTTTTGTTGTTTGTCGTTCCCGAAAAGGCGAATATGGGGTATATCATATCGCCGTTGACGATGATCAAATCGGCGTTTGCGCGCTCGGCGATAGTCCGGACGGCGTGTTCGGCGGCTTTGTCGGTTTTTCGCGACAAAAAACCCGCCCCGAAATGCGTGTCGGAGAGGAGAAGGATTTTGAAGGGGGCTTTTCCTTTTGTCAGGACGCTGATTTTTTCGGACATAATGAATTCCTTGACGGTTATTTATTTTATATTTTTTAACGGCCGCTCCGCGCGCGGAAGGGGAATTTTTCCTATCTTGGCTTTCGGATAGGGATTTCCGCATAAATAAGTATAGCGTTTCAAAGTTGCTAAAAGTTTTTGAAAGGAATAAGGTCGCCCCACCCCTTAACCCCTCCCACGGAGGGGAATTTTTCCTATCTTGGCTTTCGGATGGGGATTTCCGCATAAATAAGTATAGCGTTTCAAAGTTACTAAAAGTTTTTGAAAGGGGGTACGGGGGAAAAACTTTTTTTAAAAAGTTTTCCGCCGTGTTTTTTTATTTATTCAAACTTTTAAAAAGTTTTTTGCCGTGAAATGAACGTGCATAGCGTTTCAAAGTTACTAAAAGTTTTTGAAAGGGGGTGCGGGGGAAAAACTTTTTTTAAAAAGTTTTCCTCCGCGTTTTTCATACAAAATTCCTATAAATTTTAGGCTAATTCTTTTAGGAGGGCTTCTTTTTCGGCTTGTTCTTCGGCGGTTAGGCTTATGCCGCCGCGGTTTTTTTCATTGAAGAGGCGGACGCGGGCGAGTTTTTTGTCGGTAACTTTATATTTCATCGACGCGGCGAATGCGAGCGAGAGCAATACGACGACGGATATTCCGAGCAGCAGCCGAATCGCGAGCAGGACGGAGGGTTCTTGGACTACGGCTTTCGCGGGTGATTCTTTGTAGCCGGCGGCGAACAGGACTAATCCGACGGCTTGAATCGCCACCGCCGATACCAGCGTTCTCGCGAAGGTCATCGCGCCCGAGAACGCGCCCGTGGGGCGGCAGCCGAGTTTTAGTTCGGCGACGTCCACGGTATCGGGAAAAATCAGCCAAGGCATCATCTGCGCGCCGCCTAAGCCCAGCCCGGCGATAAGCGCGAACAGCGGAACGAATATGCCGTTCATGGCGGAGACGTCGAATAGGGCGAGGAGAACGGCTCCGAGCGCGTACAGGGGCAGCCCGACGCGGTATGCGAACTGCTTGCTTTTCTTTTTCATAAGGCGGTAGCAAAAGGGGACGGCCGCCGCCGCCGCGGTCATCATGGGGGCGATGACGTAGATCGAGCCGATTTGACGCCCGAAAACGGTTACGCCGCGTAAGACGTCGTTGACGTAATAGAGGGCGAGCGCGGAGACGATATCGATACAGAGAAACGCCGTTATATACATAAATATGTGATATCTGTACGACTTGACTCTAAACGCGGCAAACCACTCTTTGACGTCGAATTTGCTTCTGGCTTTGGGCGCCGGGACGCGTTCTTTCAACACGAAAGCGGAAACCGCAAGCGGAATCGAAAATACTAAACCGAAACCGAAAACGATGGAAAAATAAAAGGTTTGAACGGATATCGCGCCGTCGTTCAAAAGATCGACGAGCGCGGTCGGCGCGAGATAGCAAACCGCCGCCGCGGCCATATCGAATACGAGTTTGACGAGGTTTGCGGAATTGCGTTCTTTGAAGTCGGGCGAAATGTCGCCGCTCATCGACATAAACGGAACTTGCGACAAAGACGCGGCGGTGCAATAGAATATGTACGACGCGGCGGCGAAACCCGCCTTTAAAGAGTCGGGCGAAACGTTCGATATGGGAGCGAAAAGAAGGGCGTACGCCGGGATTATCAAAATCGCGCCGGTGAGAATGTACGGCTTGCGCCGCCCGAACTTTGAACGCGTGTTGTCCGAAACGCTTCCCAAAACGGGGTCGATTATCGCGTCCCAAAACTTCGAAACCAAAATGATCGTTCCGGCGAGCGCGGGGTTTATGCCGAGTATATCGGTGAAAAAATACAGCAGAATGACGGACAAAATCGTGTTGTGTCCGCCGCCGAAAAGATCAGCCGCGCCGTAAACGAGTTTTTCATAGAGGGGGATCTTGTCGGGAGAGGGGGTTTTTGAAGCGGACGCGGTTTTCATAAACGAAAGACTCCTTTTTTTAGAATTTTTTTGATTTTTTGGGGATAGCGCGGCGCGGAAAAAAAGTGGGGGGATTTGGCGATAGAGATTACCCGGGCGGCCGCCCCACCCCTACGCCCCTCCCACGGAGGGGAATTTTCGAGTGCGTTAGTTGTTTTTTCGGTTAATATCCGCTTTTCACGAGAAATGGGGGGAGATTTTGATGGAAAAGCGCGGCGCGGAAAAAAGTGGGGGGATTTGGCGTATATATTCATTATAACAAGAAAATAAAAAAACCGAAACAAAATTGTATCGGTTTTTTTAAAAAAGTTTTTCATTAACGGTCGTATAAGGTTTTTTTACGCGCTTTCGGGGGTTTTTAGTTTAGTCTTCCTTATATTTGTCGTACTCGTTCCTGATCTCTTTGACGGAGGGGGAAACGCCTCTCAGTCTGCTCTTATTCGCTTTGTAGAGGGTGAGTTTGCCTTTGAATATCTTTTCGTTGATAAACCTTGCGACCGCGGTTTTCTTTCTCTGGTAGAAATAGATCAAAATGATGACGACCGTCGCGCCGCCCACGACCGCGGACGAGATGATCAGCCATTGCATATTCGGCGGATTCTTCGGCGGTTCGGGTTCGGCGGGCTTCGGATTGATCACTTCGTCGTTCGGGACGGACATAAAGACTACGGTATCGAATTGTCTTTTGTTGTCGTCGGAGGTATCCACCGTCTTATTTCCGGCGGCGTACGCCGCTTCGTAGTCCGCTTTGAGTTTGTCGAAGTCCTCCTCCGTTCCCGCAAACTTTTTGATCGAGAAATTGTCGATTCCGACCAAGCCTTTCAAGCCGTTTTCCGCGTCGCCCAGCCCGAAAATCAGACCGACGGAGGATATCGACGTGCTTTTCATTTGGTTGTTGACGTAGAAGGTGAGTTTAGTATATCCGTTTAAGACGCCCTTGTCGCTTTTCGCGGAGTCTTTCTCGATTATATTTTGGTCGAACACGGTCTTTTCGTCCACGGTATAGCCCTCGTAGCCCGAAACCGCGTTGCTGATTCTCGCGGAATTGACGTTGAAAGTGAGGTTTGTCGTGCCTAAGGTGAGGTGAACGACGGCGTTTTTGTCATTCGCGAGATCGAGAGTTTTGACGTACACGGAGATTTCATAGATGGATTTTGAGGAAAGAGTTTTGGAACTCGAAGTGTAGGTGTATGCCAACTCGTCGGAGTTGTTCCAAATGACCAGCATACGGTCGCCCATATCGCCGAATAGCGAACGCGGATCGCCGTCGAGACCGTTCGTAACGGTGCCGTCCTCGGAATTTTTCTTTAAGACGTTTTCGATATTAGTCGTAAAGTCGATAACGCCCGCGACGACTTCGGAGGAACTGCCCTTTAAAAGCGAACCCGACCAGCCGGACGGAGAATAGAGGAATTGTTTTTCGTCCTCTTCTTTGCCTTCGTTGCTTGTAACGTATGCGGACTTGTTTTCACCGTAACTGTCGAAACCGTCCGTCATATAAGTCAAGGCGATAAATTCTTGCGTGTAGGTCGGTTTGTTGTCGTTTATGAGGTTGTTCGCCGCCCACGCCCCTTCAAGGGTGATAGGCTTGCTAAGGTCAAACATAGAATAACCGTCGCCGTAGACGCCCGCTCCTCCGTTGATCTTGTCCAAAACCGCTTCGAAACAGCCGGACGCGAGATAGTCTTTCGTGCCGATCGTTTGAGTTTCGGGGATTTCCGCGACGCGTACGTTGTCGATCAGGACGATACCCTCCGTCGGAGTCTTTTTGTCCTTATCGCCCAGCCAGAATTCCAAGTTCACGCTGACGCTCGACTGCCCTACTTCTATATAGAATATATATTCTTTCCAATCTTTTCCGATGTTTGAAAGTTTATATTCGGTCTTTTTCGTTTCGTTTTCGCCGTAGATCATAGAGGGGGAGGCGCTGCTCGACGTGAGATAGATATGCGCGTCGGGCGATCCCTCTAAGGACATAGCCATTACGGACACGCGGTAATATTTATTCGACGAAAGCGACTTGGACGACGTGGATTTATAGCCGTAGGAGGCTTGGGTCTTTCCGAACGTTCCGCCCGAATCTTTCGCGGCGTTCGACAGCATAAGGAGGGAATTCGACGCGGTGAGTTCGGGTCTTTTGGCTTTATTCTCGCCGTAAACCGCTTCGTAGGCGGCTTTTATGATTTTTTTCTTATTCGCTTCGATCGTGATGTCGTTGAGAAGCCAATTGCTTTCGGAGTCGTCTCCGAATATGACGTCTCCGAATATGCCGTAATTTTCCGCGAGTTTCGCGATCATATAGGCGTTGTCAAGGTCGATATTGCCCGAAATTACGTCGTATTTCGTCAGCGCGGCGTTAGATCCGTTTTTGCCCTCTTGGAAGGTCCACGACGAGGGGATATAGGGGGTTTCGATCAAGCCTTTGTCGTTGAGTTCGGTATTTTCGATATCGATACTGTCAAATTCGCCGTTGGTGAAAGTGTTTTCGGAGGGGATCGCCGCGGTCGGGAAGTCGTATTTTTTGGTGTAAGAGCCGCTCGAAGACGCGTCTTTGTATTCTTTATAGGCGATTTTGTAGAGGGAGGGATAGGCTACGGAAACCGAACCTTTCGCTAACGTTTTGGTAGACATATAGTCGCCCGATCCGAAAGTGATTTCAAGATCGACGTACCGGAAGTCTTGATAGGTTCTGTTGCCACCGATATAAAAGACGACTTCGGTATAGCCGTTGTATTCCGAATCTGCGCCCTCTTCGGGTTCGGGGGTTTTGACGCCCGTTACGCTCGCGAGTTCGTTTCTGTCGTATGACAGACCGTCGGAATGTCTGTACAATCCGTCGTTTTCTTTGTTTTCGGTATAGCCCGCCAAATAGACGTTGACCGCCGCGTCGGAAGTTTCGGGAATGTCCGCGGTTTTGATCCAGACGGACAGTCTGTAATAGGTTAGGGGGGCGATTTGGATCGCGCCGAATTTTTCACTCAAAACGTCCGAACCGTCCGGCGTTTCGCCGACGTAGAGGGGGCGGATTTGAAAAATTCCGTATTGATTCGCGACGAGAGAAAGGATTTTGCCGAAAGACTTGCCGCCGTCGTCTTGCATAACGTAGGGGAGTCCGTTTTCACCCGCGTCAACCGCGCCGAACAGATAGCCCGTGTCTCCGTAGCCGACGTGGATATAAGACGAACCTTTGCCCTCTTTGTCGATCTCGTCGGGCTGCTCGACGACCCAGCGTCCGTCTTTCCAACTTCCCGTCTCTAAGGCGGTGTCGCTCCACGCGATCTCATCGGAAAAAGCCCAATTTTGAATCAGATTGTCCGCCGTTTCGGAGGAGACGTCCGCGGTCACGAAAGGATTGGCGTGTCCGCTTTCATCGAGTCCGTTCGTGATTTTGATCCCGTCTTTGTCTTTGATTTTAGCGTCGTAGCCGCCGTTAACGTCGAAACCGTCGATCTCATCGGGCGAATCCGCCGCGGTGATAGACAGACTGTCCACGAACATAAAGCCCTTGATGTGCGTGTCCGCGTCCTCCGCGCCGCCCTCGCCGAGATTGTAATATATGTCGAAAGTCGTGTTTTGGAATTGGTTCGCTCTGACGTAGAAGTCGAACGTTTGCCATTCGCCGTCCGTAACGATTCCTTTGATATCTATGGATATCGAACTCGTTTTCAGCGACAAGTTGCCGCCTAAAAGGGTTCCGTCGGCATTAGAGCCTTTTTCTACGGGAGTAGAGTCGCCTTGCGCGTATCTCGTCATTCCGTACTTAAAGGAAGTCGTGGTGTAGTATCTGTGATCGGTAGTGAAACTGAGGTTCGTACCCTCTCTGTCGCTCTCGAAGTTGTCGAACGCTCTGATATAGGTCTTGAATTGCAGGTACGTGGTCGCAAAATCGCCGTTCGCGGTGAATTCAAATTTGTCCGATCCGTCCTCGTTTTTGACCGCGTTTCCGTCCGCGTCCTTTACCGCAACCTTGTCAAACGCCTCTTTGCCGTCTATATCGGGGTCGAGAAGGAGCGCGGCGAGAGCGTAGCCCACGCTGCCCTCTTCGGAATCTTTCCAAAGGGAAACGGTATTCCCGTTTGCGTCTTTTTCGGTATATACGGGTTTATGACCTATGACGTTGCCGTCCCCGTCTTTGATTTCTTCTAATTTGTGCCAGCGCGGATTGCCGTCGGAGTCATAAGGATTGTAGGTCTCGTTCGGAGCGCCGTTCGCGGCGGTTTCATTATAAGCCGCTTCAAGCCAGCAGATCGCGCTTTCGAGGGTGATAAAGATGTTTTCGTTGTTTTCCGTAGAGGGGCTGTTGTTTTTGAGCGACCAGAGCGTCGCGATGATTTGCCGCGCCGCTTTTTCTTGCGCCGTTACGCTTTCGCCGCCTTCGATCATAAGATTTCCGTAGTTGTCGATGACGTTTAGATATCTCGTGATCGTCGCGTTCGTCTTTGTCGGGAGGTTCGCGCGTACGCCGAGCCAGCCGTTGCTTTTCACCGCCGTATTCGTTTCGCCCGCGGGCTTGCCGTCGCTCCCCAAAAAGTCTGCGGAGGAGGCGATTTTAGTATACACGCCGTTTGTGTTCTTGTAATAGTTTCCGTAGAGAACGTCGTTATATTTCATCGACGTAAGCCCGTCGGTGAGGACGTTTACGGAGATTTTGTAGTATTGACCGCGTTCGAGAACGATTCCGCTCGAAGAATTGCTCTTGTAGCCGTAGGCGGTGTAGTCCTTGTTCCAAAGCATAAGGAGAAAACCGTCGGCGTTCGGGAATTCGGACGTGGGGTTCAAGACGTTTGCCGCCGCCGTTTTACTAAGCGAAGCGTTTGTGTAGTCCTTTGAAACCATACCGTAACTTATACGCTGCGAACCGCCCTGCGCGGGAGATTTGGACGCGTCTTTGGACGTTCCCGGAGAGGTCGAATAGTCGTTGAGACTGACGGGCGAATCGCTATACGCGTAGGAGGAGGCGTTGAAATCCGGATTCGGAAGTCTGAGCGAAAAAGCGTTTTTTGAATCCGCGCTCTGCTTGGCTAAATATTCGCTCCTTTTCATTTCGGAGATTTTTACGTTGTCGAAAAACACCGCGTTGAAAAACGAACCGTTTTCTATGCCGTTCCAAAGTTGGATAGTGATAGATTTCGAGGACGCTTGATGAGCCTCGAAATAGAAAGTATAGGTTTTCCATTGCTTGTCCGTATTGATAATCCCCGAATCGTACCAAGCCGATCCGCGTAAACGAATAGACGCGCCGAAGGCTTCCTGCGTCCTCACGTCTATCGACAAAGAATAATATTTGTTCGCCGAAGTCGTGAAAGACTTGCTGAAATAGTACGCGCCGCCGCCGCCGTTGTAGATCATAAGGACGTAGGGGTCGGGCGAACTTCCCTCCGCTTTGTTCGTTCCGGGGTTCGGAACGTCGGTCAAAAAACGATTTTTCGCGATCGCGTATTCCGCAGGGTCCGTGTTGATAACGCCCGCCTTGACGGCTTCCTTTATGACGGAATCATAATAATTTGAGTCCGTGCTGCCGAAACTCCCCGTCCAGCCGTTCGGGGAATAGGGCATATCCGTACCCGAATATTCCTTGAAAGAGCCGTTTTCAAGGAGAGAAGTCCAAGTCGAATCGTCGGGCGTTTCGCCGCCGTCGGTTTTGTCGCCGCAGGAGACGAGAAGAAAAAGCGACATAATCAGTACGAGACAGATTAAAAGACGTGAAAGTTTCTTTTTTTGCAAGTTACCCATTTATTCTTCACCTTTTAAAAAAAAATTGTTTTTGATATTTTTGATATTTTTCGTTTTTCGTATTTTGTTTTTTTTAGCGTTCGGCGTTTAGGTTTTTAGCGTATCTTAATTTTCGCCGCGTTTTAATTCTAAATTTTTCTTATGCGGCGTTTTACCGCCGATATTCGGTATTTGATATCGGTATATCGGAATAGTACGAATTATTATAATATAAATCGGCGCAATATGCAAACAATTTTACCCGAAAAAAACACATTTTTTGACCGAAATACATTTTTTGCCCGTAAGGATAAATAATATATATAAATAATATTAATATATAGTTTCCGGAAAGGGGGGTTTTATGAATAAAAGAAAGAAATTTTTATTGCCGGCGGCGGGCGCGGCGATCGGCTTTATCAACGGCTTTTTCGGCGGCGGCGGCGGAATGCTCGCCGTCCCCGCGCTGTCCGCGCTCGTCTTGAACGACGAAAAAAAAGCCCACGCGACGGCGGCGGCGGTCGTTCTGCCCCTCTCGGTCGTCAGCGGCGCGGTCTACCTTTTTAAGGGCGCGGCGGATTTGCCCGTCCTGCTCTCGGCGGGCGGCGGAGTCGTTTTGGGCGGAATCGCGGGCGCGCTGATGCTGAAAAAATTGTCGAACGAAAAACTTGCGACGGTTTTTTATATTTTGACGATAGCGTCGGGAATATATAACTGTATACGGTAGAAAAGTGAAAAGAATACGGTAATTTAATTTCAAAAAAATTTAAAATATACCGTTAAAATGCGTCGCTTTTGTTTCCTATCGTCATTGACGTAAACGGTAAAATATCAAGCCGACGTTACGCACCACCCTTGGAATCGTCGAGTAAACTTGAACGAATTTTAGAATGCGTCTTTTTTGCCATAAACCGCCTTGTGTTTTTGGCAATAGCGAATGCTATTGCCTGCAAAAACAATTCGGTTTCTATCTAAAAAATCCGCTATTCAAAATTCGTTCC